>NZ_WXYH01000061.1:0-13676 GCF_009872365.1 Rhodococcus sp. T7 | reverse complement strand
ACCGACACCACATCCGACAACCGCCGATCCGAGACCGGCTTCACCCATCCACTCCGAGGCACACCTCATCATAGATGGTGAAACCACTAACTGAACGGTATTGCCCTCAAGCCCACACCCCCGATGGGATTCCTCAGATGAACCTCGACACCCCCGTCACCGCCCGATCGGGCGTCACACTGGACAACGCCACGCTCAACGGCTTTCACGCCAAACTCGCCCTCTTCTCGTCGGGCGGCCCCTTCCTCGACGGCTACATTCTCAGCATCATCGGCATCGCGATGGTGCAGATCCAGGCACAGTGGGACATGAGCGCACTGTGGGCCGGCCTCATCGGATCCTCCGCGCTCATCGGGGTCTTCCTCGGTGGCGCGGTGTTCGGTGCGGTGACCGATCGGATCGGCCGGAAGTTGATGTACACCATCGACCTGATCGTGATCATCGTCTGCTCGGTGCTGCAGTTCTTCGCTGCGGACGAGATGCAGTTGTTCATACTGCGCTTGATCATCGGCATCGCGGTCGGCGCCGACTATCCGATCGCCACCGCGCTGGTGACGGAATTCGCACCGAAGGCGTGGCGCGCCAAACTCGTCGGCGGCCTCAACGCCATGTGGTTCGTGGGCGCAACAGCGGCCGCGTTCGTCGGATACCTGCTGCTCAGCAATCCCGACGGCTGGAAGTGGATGCTGCTCTCCTCCGCAGTTCCCGCCACCCTGATCGTCGTCGCACGCACGAGCATCCCCGAATCTCCCCGGTGGCTGCTGAGCAAGGGACGGTCCGACGAGGCACTGACCGTGCTGCAAAGGACGATCGGGGCGGACGCCACTCTGGACGATCTGCCGCACGAGGAGGGAAGCACGTCCATCCGCGGATTGATGCGCGGCGGTTACCTGAAGCGGGTCGTGTTCATCTCGACCTTCTGGACGTGCACGATCGTGACGCTGTTCGCCATCTATGCTTTCGGCCCGCAGATCCTCGAACTTTTCAACCTCGGCTCCGGAAATCTCGCCCACATCGGGTACGGCCTCATCAACCTGTTCTTCCTGATCGGCAATGTCGTCGCACTGCTCCTCGTCGACCGGCTCGGGCGACGCCCGATCCTGATCTGGGGGTTCGTGCTCTCCGGTCTCGGACTGCTGTTCCTCGCAATCAAGCCGGACGCGGGGCTGTGGGTGATCGCATTCGCATTCGCCATCTATGCGCTCTTCAACGGCGGACCGTCCATCCTCGAATGGATCTACCCCAACGAACTGTTCCCCACCGAGGTGCGGGCCACCGCCGTCGGTCTCTGCACCGGGATCAGCCGGATCGGTGCGGCGATCGGCACGTTCGCCACCCCGTGGGCACTGTCCAATCTCGGACTCTCCGCAACGATGTACATCGCCGCGGGCATCGCCGGCGTGGGCGCACTCGTCAGCTTCTTCATGGCCCCGGAGACGCGGGGAACGGACCTGAGCGACGCGGCGTCACTGCGCTGAGTTCTCCCCCAACACGCCGCTGCTGCCGGGCGCCGGTCCCCGGCAGCAGCGGCGCTTCCATGTCCCCGCTCACACCGACCGCGCGATGCCTTCCGCACCACATGTCTGCTGTGCCACATCCAGCCTGCACGCCAACGTATTTCACGATCACCCGTCACACCGCCGACCGTGTGAGGAAACGGCTTCGCAATACGGCGGGGACACAGTGGGTGCATGAATGATGCCGAGAGAGAACCCGGAGTTCATGTCAACGCGTGCGAGGCGTGCGGCCGGCTTCCGCATCCCCGCCGGGTCCGTCTGGCTCTGGCGAAGCTGTGCGCCGTGTTTCCCGTCGAGCTGTTACTCCATGCCTTGGTCATTCATTTTCACACCTCCTATCTGATGACAGTCGCGGTCCTCACCGTCACCACGACCGTTTTGGTGATCTGGGTGGTCGAGCCGTCGGCGATGCGGCTCCTCGGCGGGTGGTTGCACGGTCCCGCGGACGGTAAGCACGGCCACCTCGCGACCGGACAGTCGCTCTGGCGCATCCGCGTCCGGGTGAGCGATCGCCCGGGTCAGCTGGAATCGCTGGCCCACCACCTCGCGGAGCTGGACGCGAACATCTTGACCGTGCACGTTCATCACTTGGAGGGCGGTTCACTCGACGAGTTGATCGTCGGGGCGTGCCGCGACACGTCGCCTGAGGCGCTGTCGAATGCCGTTCGCGCCGGCGGCGGTCACGGTGTCGGCGTCTGGCCGGCATCGGCGCTCGCCCTGATCGACGGCCAGACCAAGGCCTTGACGTTGGCGTCGCGGGTGGTGGCCGATCCGTCCGAACTTCCGCTGTCGATCGCGGAACTCCTCGGGGCCCAGTACGTCGATGCGCGCGTGAGCGACGTTCCCACTGCCGTGACGAGTGTCGAGATTCCGTCGGGTGATGAACAGCTCGTCTTCGTCCGGTCGGCGGACGAGCCGTTCACGCCGGCCGAGATCGCCCGGGCCCGCCGCCTCGGCGAATTGGCGCGGAAGGCACGAGAGATGGCGGTTTAGGACCGCAGGGACGGTCATTCGCACACAATTGCACCCCAACACGAGCCGACTTCCGTGACAGATCGTCAATCCGTTTGACATACTTGAACTAATGACTACCCGGACAATGTTTCACGGCTCTCACAAGGATGCGATCTCGATGCGAGATAACCAGTCCGCAGCCTCCGCCTTGCAACTCTACTGCGCCTTTCGGCATCAGCATCCGCGCAGCGTGATGCCCTTCGATTACGTCACCGACTGCGGTTTCCGACTCGGACGCTGGCAGGACCGTCAGCGCGTGGCCCGGATGCTGGGCACCCTGCCGCCGCAACGCATCCAGCAACTCGACGCGATCGGCTTCCTGTGGAGCGATGACGCTGTCCCGCTCCCGGCCGTGTCGGCGGCGGACGGCAAGCGGCGGCGAATGCTCACCGCCATCGCCGCCTACCGCGAAGAGCACGGCAACGCACTCGTTCCCGCGAACTACGTCACCGCCGACGGAGAACAGGTGGGCCAGTGGCTCTATCGAGCGGTGAAGAAGTGGCGGGCCGACGCACTGCCGGACGAAGAACGTCGCCCGCTCGTCGTGCTCGGTGTCTCCCCCGGTCCACGCCCACGAGGGCCGCGGACCTCGGCGTCGCACGTCGGAAGGCATTCCGCCGGTCGCCACTGACGGCCCGAGCCGTCAGAAGTCCTCATTGATGCAGGCCAGACGATCACCGGCCATTCCAGCCTGGCCAGGACCGGTCATGGTGTGCTGCGCGTGGAGCACTACGGAATTGGCCTCGCCTTCGCGAAACTCCCAGTCGACCGTCGTCGACGCCTGCGCATTGCCGCTCGCGTCGGTGGTGACGTCGAGCCAGATCTCGTTCTGAGGGTTCGCGTATGCGGGATCCGAAGACGGCTTTTCCGGGGTCGCCGCGGGATCCACATTGTTCTGATAGTGCGGTCCCGAATCCGAAGGCTTCGGCCCGCACGGACGCGTGTGCGCGTGCACACCGAAGTCGCGGTTCGGCGCGAGCCCGGTCGCGGTGAACGTCACCGTCGTGCGGCCGTCCTGTCCCTCGGATTCGACGTGGACGGACGAACCCACCGGGACAGCTACCTCGTCGTAGGTGAAGGCGTTGTCCTCACTCGCACCTTCCACGGGAAGTTGGAAGCCGTCGCCTGTCGTGCCCGGAAGCGGGACCGCCGCGCTGGTCGTCGTTTCGGCGGAAACCGGAGGTGTCTCGACGGTGGCATCCGTCGACGCGTCGTCGCTGCCGCACCCGGCCGCCACGAGCGCGGTCAGGGACACTCCGGCGATCAGAGTTGCTCGTCGTGTATTCATGATTTCCCGCGTACCCGCGGAGCGGACCACCGAATCCAGCTCGGCCCTTCGGGCCCGTGAGTGGTTAGCGAGTCTCGGGACTCGTCAACCACGTACAGGCGCGGAGCGCCTCCGGCGTCGGCGCAGGGTGAGTTGGAGCTCGAGGAGAAGGCGGTCGGAAGCGTCCTGGAGATCCACCCCGACGATCTCTTCGACGCGGCGGATCCGGTACCGCAGCGTGTTCGGATGCACCTGCACCGCCGCCGCGGCGCTGCGGACGTCGCCGTAGTGCGCGAGGTAGCTCTCGGCGCTCTCACTGAGGTTCGACGCGTGTGTGGTGTCGTACTCGAACAGGGCATCCAATCGTGGATCGTGGAGTTCGGGGTGCTGATCGACGAGGTCGAGGATCTCGCCTAGCAACACTGCGGTGCGTGATTCGGCGAGGGTGGTCACCCGCCCTTCCGGGAAGGTGGCGGCGGTGCCGTCGAGGACCCGATCGACCTCGGTCCGCGCGCCGGCGACGTGCCCGAGATCCGTGACAGGGACGGCGATCGCCGCGCGGAGGACGATCGACCGCTTCGTTTCGAACTGGTCGACGAGTTGCCGGGTCCAGGCGGCGACGGTGTTCGCCGACTTGTAGCGCGGCAGCAGTACATACGCACGGTCGCCGATGATGGTGACCACCGAGTCTCGGCTGAAGGAACTGGCGTGCAGGCGCAGCATGCTGCCCGATTCCGCGAAGTCGCCGATCGGCGCTGCCGCGTCCGTGGCGGTCGGAGCGAAACCGACGACGGCGGCCGGACCGGTCACCGGCAGATTCAGCGCACCGGCCACCGACGGGACGTCCACCCCGCCCCCGCGCGCACCGAACAGTCGTTGGATCAGCAGCGCCTCCGTGGACGGGGCGTTGAGGGTGCGCGAGATGATCCGTGCGGCAATCGCCGACGCACCCCGCAGCACGTCGGCCGCGTCCGGCGTCAGTGGACTGTCGCCCTGCTGCACCCAGATCGAGCCGAGCAGCCGGGACGCCCCCGCCCCTTCGGTGGTTTCCCGGATGCTGACCACCAGCCGCCTCTTCGTACCGAGTTTCGGATGCGCCGGGACGTCGATGACCTCGTCGCTCTTGCGAAGCCGGTCGAACACGCCCCACTTCTGCAGCACGCGCAGATAGTCCCGCGGTCCCTCGCGGCCGAGAATCGACAGCATCCGCAACTCGTCCGCCGACTCGTCGGACGACGAATACGCCAGCACGCGCGACTGCGCGTCCTCGATCGACACCATGCCGCCGGAGTTCTGGGCGACGATCTGGGCGAGTCCGAACAGGTCGGTGTCGGTGGCCAGCAGTTCCTGGTCTCCCAGACCGGACTGCCGCCGACGGGAACGGTCCAGCATCCGCTGCACCAGGGGGAACACGTGGTCCCACCGGGCCCTCGGATGCACGGCCACCAGCGCGACACCCGCGCGGCGCGCCGCGGTCCGAAGTGCGCGCGACTCGGTCACCGTTTTTGACATCACTGCGCGCGGTCGCTGTCCGGGTGGCCGCTGCGCGACGCGATCGAACCAGCGCACCGCCTCGGCCTTGCCGACCCCGACGTGCAGCAGCAGGTCGGGCAGAGGAGATTGCGATTCGATCTCGGCGGCCAGATCGGTGCCGTCGACGAGCGCGACCGACGCAATTACGACGTCGTCACCGGCGGGGGCCTCCACCAGTTCGACGACCGCGGTGTCGAGAGAGCGGAGAAGCTCACGCAGAGTGATGATCTCGACCTCGTCCGGTGCCTTCTCGGGGCCCGGAAATATGGGTCGATCGCGGCGACTCATGGGGATGTCTCCAGTTCGGAAATCGAAAATCGGTTTGGCCAATCGTACAACTCGACGCAAAACAATTTGTTCGACTGGCTCATCAACCAGGGGCTCTCCCGGTGTTCACTGTGACTAGTTCGTTGCGGCGGTGCTCGCCGCCACATCTCGTAGGAGGTTTCATGGACGCCGTCATCACCACTCCGCAGCCGGTCAACGAGCCGGTCGGCAGTTTCGCACCCGGCAGCCCCGAGCGGGCACGGCTGCAGGCCAAGCTCGCCGAACTCGGGTCGAACCCCACCGAGATCCACAACGTGATCGGCGGGCAGCACCGCCGCGGCAACGGCCCGACGATCGATGTGGTGCAGCCGCACCGGCACGCCGCGGTGCTGGGCACCTTCACCAACGCCGCCACCCAGGACATCCAGGACGCGGTCACCGCGGCCGCCGCCGCGGCACCGGCATGGCTGGCGCTGTCGTTCGAGGACCGCGCCGCGGTGTTCCTGCGCGCAGCCGACCTGCTGTCCGGACCGTGGCGCGAAACCCTGGCCGCCGCAACGATGCTGGGTCAGTCCAAGACCGCGTACCAGGCCGAGATCGATACCCCGTGCGAGCTGATCGACTTCTGGCGGTTCAACGTTCACTTCGCCCGGCAGATCCTCGCCGACCAGCCGATCTCCTCCCCCGGTATGTGGAACAAGGTCGAATACCGCCCCCTGGAGGGCTTCGTCTACGCCATCACCCCGTTCAACTTCACCGCCATCGCAGGCAACCTGCCCACCGCCCCCGCACTGATGGGCAACACGGTGATCTGGAAGCCCTCCGAGACGCAGGCCGTGGCCGCGTACTGGACCATGAAGCTGCTCGAGGCCGCCGGCCTGCCTCCCGGCGTGATCAACCTCGTCAACGGCCCCGGCGCCGCCGTCTCCGAAGTGGTTCTCGCCGACCGTCGCCTGGCCGGGATCCACTTCACCGGCTCGACCACGACGTTCCAGCACCTGTGGCGTCAGGTCGGCAACAACATCGCGAACTACGACTCCTACCCCCGCCTGGTCGGCGAGACCGGCGGCAAGGATTTCGTCCTCGCCCACAGCTCCGCGAACCCGGACACCCTGACCACCGCCCTGATCCGCGGCGCCTTCGACTTCCAGGGCCAGAAGTGCTCCGCCGCCTCCCGCGCGTTCGTCCCGAAGTCGGTGTGGGCGAAGATGGGCAACGACTTCATCGAGAAGGTGTCCGACCTGAAATACGGTGACGTCACCGACTTCTCGAACTTCGGCGGCGCCGTCATCGACAAGCGGGCATTCGACCGCAACGCCGACGCCCTCGCCCGCGCCAAGGCCACCCCCGGCCTGACCATCGCCGCCGGCGGCCATGTCGACGACTCCGTCGGCTACTTCGTCGACCCGACCGTCCTGCTCGGTGACGATCCCACCGACGACGCGTTCCGCACCGAATACTTCGGGCCGATCCTCGCGGTGCACGTCTACGACGATTCGGCCGCCGGATCCTTCGACACCGTGCTCGACCTGGTCGACAAGGGCTCGAAGTACGCACTGACCGGTGCGGTCATCGCCGACGACCGCACCGCCGTCGCCAAGGCCACCGAGGATCTGCGGTTCGCGGCCGGCAACTTCTACATCAACGACAAGCCCACCGGCGCCGTCGTCGGACAGCAACCGTTCGGCGGAGCCCGCGCGTCCGGCACCAACGACAAGGCCGGCTCCCCGCAGAACCTGCTGCGCTGGGCGTCCGCCCGCACCATCAAGGAAACGTTCGTCCCCGCCACCGACCACCGCTACCCGCACCAGGGCACCGACACCACCGAGGACAACTGATGGCCGTCTCCGATCTGCTCCGGCCGGCGCTGCTCGCCGCCGCCCGCTCCCCGCGCATGGAACGCACCGTCACCAGGATCCCGGTGACCCGCAACCTCGTCGACCGGTTCGTCGCCGGCGAAACCGAGGACCAGGCCGTCACCGCGTCCACCGGCATTCTCGGCTCCGGCCGCTTCATCACCATCGACTACCTCGGTGAGGACACCACCGACCTCGCGCAGGCGAACAGCACCGTCTCGCACTACTTGACGTTGCTGTCCTCGCTGGCGCAACTCGCTCCCGCCGCTGCGAACACCGCTGAGCCGCGCAACATCGAGGTCTCGCTCAAGCTGTCCGCACTCGGTCAATTCCTCCCCCGGGACGGGCACAAGGTGGCGCTCGAGAACGCGCACAAGATCTGCGCGGCCGCCGAGGAGGCCGGGGCATGGGTCACCGTCGACGCCGAGGACCACACCACCACCGACTCGACGCTGTCGATCGTGCGCGAGTTGCGGCAGGACTTCCCGTCGCTGGGCACCGTGCTGCAGGCGTACCTGAAGCGCACCGAGGCCGACTGCCGGGACCTGTCCGGGCCCGGATCACGGATCCGGCTGTGCAAGGGCGCCTACAAGGAACCGGCCTCGGTCGCCTATCAGGGCAAGGCCGCGGTCGACGAGGCATACCTGCGCTGCCTGCAGATCCTGATGAACGGGCAGGGCTACCCGATGGTCGCCTCGCACGACCCGGCCATGATCGACGCCGCACTGCAGTACGCAGAGACGGGGGGCCGCGGCGTCGACGACTTCGAACTCCAGATGCTCTACGGCATCCGGGACACCGAACAACTGCGGCTCATCGACGAGCAGCAGCATGTGCGGGTCTACTTGCCCTACGGCGAGCAGTGGTACGGCTACTTCATGCGCCGCCTCGCCGAACGACCCGCCAACCTGGCGTTCTTCCTGCGCTCACTGGCCTCGACGAAGTAGGCCGAGACTACGATTACAAATTCTCGCCCTGCCGCTGCGCGATGCTCCATGCCGCGATCTGTGCGCGGGAGGTGAAACCCAGCTTGGACAGGATGTGTTCCACATGGCCCTGCGCGGTGCGCTGCGAGATGACGAGCCTGCCCGCGATCGCCTTGTTCGTCAGGCCCTCGGCGACGAGTTCTGCGACTTGTTGTTCGCGCCGCGTGAGGCTCGTGGGTCCCGGCTCGATTGCGGTATCGGAAGGCCCGGTCTCGTCGAGGGCGTACGCTGCGGCGTCGTCGAACCGCATTTCGAGGCCCTGCCGGAATTCCGCCTCGAACGCGCGGTCACCGATCGCCAGGCGTGCCTGTTGCTCGAACCGGGCATGTTCGAGGTGTGCGCTCGGGAAAATGGCGCTCGGACTCCCCACCGTGTGAACAAGGGCCTCGGTGGCACCCATCAACCTGGCCGCGCGCCTCGAGGCCTCCTGATCCACCGCAATCCACGAGAGGAGCTCCATACATCCCAAAGCGCTGATGCGGTCGTCCACCAGCCGTGCGAGCTGCAGCCCTCGCGTGACCAGATCCTTCGCACGGGAGCCCTCGCCGCGCCGCCAGGCGCCCATCGCAGCACCCCACAGCGACCATCCGCGGTACACGGATTCGCCCCGTGACTCGGTGACCGCCAGGATCTCCCGCTGACACTCCTCACTCCGGGTGCGGTCTCCGGCCGCGTCTCCGGCCAGCACGAGACCGAGCAGCGACCACATCAGATACAGCAGGTTGCCGTCCTCCCGGAACACCGGAAGCGAGGATTCGAAGTACTCGCACGCCGCCGCGGACTCCCCGATGAACAGCGCATGCCAACCCGCGGCATCGGCCATCATCGCCTCGCCGACACGATCACCGACCTGCGCCGCCATCGCCGCTCCCCGCTCGGCATAGAGCGCCGACGCATCCGGGTCGCCATTGAGCCCGGACAGTGCACTGAGCACATACAACGCCTTGATCGGCTCCACACCGGGCGTGCCGCCGTGAACCGCCAGAAGCTGCGCGAGCCACCGCATACCCTCCCGTAACCTTCCCCGCACCCGCCAATACGGGTACAACGCCGCTGCCATTCGCAGCCCCGCACCCGCCTCACCCGGCCCGGTCAGGCAGAACTGCAGCGCCGCACGGATATTCGGCAGCTCGGCGTCGAGACGCTCCAGCCAGGCCACCTGCCGCGAACTGATCCACTCGGACTCCGCCCGGAGCACCAGCTGTTCGTACCAATCCCGGTGCCGACGCAACAGCGATGCGAACTCCCCGGTCTCCTGCAACCGTTCCGTACCGTAATCACGCAACGTCTCGAGCAGCCGAAACCGCACCACCCCGACGGCCTCTTCCCGGATCAGGATCGACTTGTCGATCAACGACCCCACCACATCGACCACCTGATCCGCCCCCCTGACGTGGCCGCAGATGCCTTCGACCGCGTCGAGCGCGAAGCCGCCCGAGAACACCGCCAACCGGCCCCACAACTCCCGCTCGGCCGGCGAACACAACTCGTGACTCCAGTCGATGCACCACGCCAAAGTCTGCTGCCGAACCGGTGCACCACGACTGCCCATTGTCAGCAGCCCGTACCGGTCCGTCAGCCGTCGCAGGATCTGATCCTCCGACATCGCCCGCAGCCGCACCGCCGCCAACTCGATCGCGAGCGGCAGACCGTCCAGTCGACGACAGATCCTCGCCACCACATCCTGATTGTTCTCGGTGACGGCGAAGCCCGGGACCACCATCGCCGCGCGTTCGGCGAACAGGCTCATCGCCTCGTAGTGGTCGATGTCCCCTCCGGCCGGGGACGGGCGGTCCAGGTCCGGCATGGTCAGGGGCGGCACCCGATACACCGCTTCTCCCCCGATGCCGAGCGGTTCCCGGCTGGTCGCGAGAACCCGAAGTTCCGGGCACGCGCGGAGCAGGGAGCCGGTGAGGTCGGCGGCCGGTTCGACAAGATGCTCACAGTTGTCCAGTACGAGCAGCAGCTTCCGGGCCGCGAGGTACTCGACGAGCAATGCCTCGGGTGCGACGCCCCCGCCCTCGCGAAGCCCCAACCCCGACAGGACCGCGTCGACGACCGCACCCGGCTCCTGCACCTCCCCCAACTCGACCAACCACACACCGTCGTCGAACGCGCGCAGGGAGTCCGCGGCGACCCGCAACGCGAGCCTGGTCTTTCCCACGCCCCCGATACCCGACAACGTCACGAGCCGCGACACCGACAGCAGCCGGCGAACCTCGACGATCTCACGGCGACGGCCGACGAAACTCGTCAGTTCGTGGGGAAGCCCCACGTTAGCCCTGCCTCCGAGCGGCATGAACCGTCACCTTCTCACGTACCCCCGCTGACCACGGTACCTCCGCCGACAGGCTGCGGTCCGGAGGTTCGCGACCACCACCGGACACGACCGGCGGAGAAGGCGGTGTGTGGTTCATTCGGTGTTGCCGTACAACGAGCTTCGAGTCCGGAGACGGCTCGCGTCCTGCCCTCGAATCCCGGACGAATTCGGCCGCAGCTCATTTCGGATCGCACACTGAACGCGGGCACGCCGATCCGATCCCCTGGGACAATGACGTAACGACGAAGAAGCGCCGTCCGCCCGGACGTGTCGAGATCCGGTCGGTCCGTTCGTCATTTCTTCGAGACATCGTGAGAGTGGTGATTGGAGGAGCTGTGCAGTACATGCTGCTGATCTACAACTGTGAGCGGCCCGAACCTGACGATCCGGAGTTTCCCGAGGCGATGGCCAGGGTGAATGCGTTCGCCGACGAGTGCCGCCGCCGCGGTGTGTTCGTCGCCGGGCATCCCCTGCAGCCCGAGCGCACGGCGACCACCGTCAGCGTCCGGGACGGCCGGACGCTGATCACCGACGGCCCCTTCGCCGAAACCCACGAGCACCTCGGCGGCGCCTACATCCTCGACTGCCCCAACCTGGACGAGGCCCTCGAACTGGCCGCGCTGTGCCCGATGGCGGAGCAGGGTTCGATCGAGGTGCGGCCGATCGTCGGGGTGGCGGCGAACGGCGAATGAACTCGGCGGCAGTCCTCCAGCAGGTCTACCGCGAGCACCGAACCCTGATGCTCGCGGCCCTGATCCGCGCGCTCGGCGACTTCGAACTCGCCGAGGACGCACTGCAGGACGCGTGCACGCTCGCGCTGCGTAAATGGGGTGACACGGTGCCGGACGACCCGGTGGCGTGGTTGCTGACCGCGGGCCGCAACAGTGCCGTCGACCGACTACGGCGGGCTCGGGTCGGGCGGGACAAACTCGCGCAGCTGAGTGCGCAGCCCGAGGCGGTGACGACGATGACGACCTTCGGCGAGAACAGTCTGCTCGACACGGGCGACGAGCGACTGAGCTTGATCTTCACGTGCTGCCACCCCGCCCTGGCGGAGGACGCGCGGGTCGCGCTCACTCTGCAGGCCGTGGCGGGGCTGACCGCCGGGCAGATCGCCCGGATGTTCCTGCTCGGCGAACCGACACTGGCGCAACGCCTGGTGCGCGCGAAACGGAAGATCCGCGACGCCGGCATCAGCCTCGACGTCCCGGCCGACCATCTGCTGCCCGAACGGCTCGCCGGCGTTCTCGCGGTGGTGTACCTGATCTTCACTCACGGTTACACGGCCGCCCTCGATCAGCCCGAACACCGCACACTGTGCGAGGAGGCGATCCGGCTCGCGAAGCTCGTCGCGACTCTCATGCCCGACGAGCCCGAAGCGGCCGGTCTGGTCGCGTTGTTGCTGCTGCACGACTCGCGCAGCACCGCCCGCTACAGCCCGTCCGGTGACGTGGTGCTGCTGGCGGACCAGGACCGTGCCCGCTGGGATCGCGCCGAGATCGTCGAGGCAGCGGGGCTGCTGGATCGGGCGCTGCGCCTGGGGAGACCGGGCCAGTACCAGTTGCAGGCCGCGATCGCCGCTCTACACGCTCAGGCCGCGTCGGCCGATCAGACGGATTGGCGCGGCATCGCTGCCCTCTACGCCCAACTGCTCGCGGTGGCCCCGTCTCCGGTGGTGGCGCTCAATCACGCAGTCGCCGTGGGCATGGCCACCACCCCGGACGCGGGTCTGGCGCTGATCGACCGGATCGACGGCCTCGACAATTACCACCTGCTGCACGCGGCCCGCGCAGATTTCCTGCGCCGCCTCGGCCGCACCGACGAGGCGGCGACCGCGTACCGGAATGCACACCGACTCGCCACCAACCCGGCCGACCGACGATTCCTCGCCGGCCGGCTTTACGACCTCGACACCCAGGAGTCCCGATGAGACTGACCGTTCTCGACCACGGCCACCGCCGCCGCGCCACACTCTTTCTCGCGCTCACCTCGACGATGTCGCGCGTGGACAGTCCCGACATCGTGAAGATGCTGCTGTACCGGCCGGGTTTCCTCACGCGCCCGCTGCTCGACCTCACCGCCGATGCGATGCGCGGGCCGTCGTACTGGACCGCCGGGGAACGCGAATACCTCGCGATGTGCACCGCCCAGCTGTACCGATGCCCGTTCTGTATCGACACGCACGCCGAGCTCACCCGCATCGCCGGCCGGGGCGAGATCGACCCGGCCGATCCCGCCTCGGCACGGCCCCCATTGCGCGCCGTCCGCGAGTTCCTCGAGCAACTCACCCGGACACCGGACCGCGTCGACGCCACCGGGGTCGCCAACCTGCCCGAATCCGCAGTCCTGGACGCACTGCGCGTCAACCTGGTGTGGAACATCGTCAACCGCCTGGCCAACGCGTTCGGGTTCACCCTCCGCGAGGGCCAACTGCGCAGCGGCACCCGGGCCTTGCACCGGTTCGGGTACCGCTTCCCGGGTTTCCTGCTCGCCGACGGGAAGACCACGGACCACGGTGACGTCGCAGCCGATCTGCGGCACGCGGTGCTGGACGCACCTGCCACCACCGACCCGTCCCTGCGCGCCGCCGCCGCGGCGGGCGGCCCACTGCCCGAACCCTGGCAGTCCTACGTCACCGCCGTCCGCGACGCGTCGTACACGATCACCGACACCGACATCGCCCGCCTCACCGCCGCGGGACACACCGAAGATCAGATCTTCGAGATCACCGTCGCGGCAGCGGTCGGCGCGGCGCTCCGCAGCTTCGACGCCGGCCGGAACGCGCTCGGTCTCGAAGCCTGATCCGGACTGTCAGTCCGTGATCGTGGGCGGCTCGGTCAGGAACGGGCGCAGCTCGAGCCATTCGTGGATCGGTTTCCCGCCGGCGCCCGGCGCCGCGGACAGCTCGCCGGCGAG
>NZ_WXYH01000060.1:0-14030 GCF_009872365.1 Rhodococcus sp. T7 | reverse complement strand
TCGCCCTCACCTACCGCGCCGGATTCCTGCTCGCCGGCATCGTCGAGTGGCTCAAGTTATTGGGAGACATGCCCTAGTACTGCAACGGCACTTGCTTGACAGGTACGCGATACTGATTGTGTGGTCCTCGATCTGGTTGCTGCCGAGTTGGAAGCGTTGCATGAGCGGATCTCCGGTCGGTTCGCCCGGTCGGAGCCGCGGTCCCGAGTCCGTGAATATGTGACGGGTTTGGTTGCGGGTCTGGAACGCAAGAACGGGTGGACCCTCGCCGAGCGGGCCGGCGAGATCAGCCCGGACGGGATGCAACGGTTGCTGCGGCGCGCGGACTGGGACGTCGACGGCGTCCGCGACGACGTCCGTGACTACGTGGTCGAACGGCTCGGCGATCCGGCCGGTGTACTGATCGTCGACGACACCGGATTCCTCAAGAAGGGCACCCGCTCGGCCGGGGTGCAACGCCAGTACTCGGGCACCGCCGGGCGGGTGGAAAACTGCCAGATCGGCGTCTTCCTCGCCTACGCCAGCGGCGCCGGCCACGCCTTGATCGACCGGGAACTGTACCTGCCCGAATCCTGGACCTCCGACCGCGACCGGTGCCGCGCCGCCGGCATCACTGACGACATCGAGTTCGCGACCAAACCGAGACTGGCGCAACACATGATCGAACGCGCCCTCGACGCACAGGTCCCGTTCTCCTGGGTCACCGCGGACGAGGCCTACGGGCAGGTGAAGTACCTGCGGGTCTGGCTCGAGGAACGCGATATTTCCTACGTCCTAGCCACGCGCTGCAACGACGACGTGTTCACCCCGCACGGCCGCTCCGGTCGCGCCGACGAGATGATCGCCGCGGTCCCGGCGAAGCAGTGGCGCCGGATCTCCGTCGGCGATGGCGCGCACGGCCGGCGCGAATACTCCTGGGTGCGGATCCCGATCCGGATCGCCTGGGCACCCGGGCGCGGGCACTGGCTGCTCGCCCGCCGATCCCTCTCCGATCCGACCGAGATCGCGTACTACATCTGCGCCGGACCCCGCCGCACCACGCTCACCGAACTCGCCACCATCGCCGGCTCCCGGTGGCGGGTCGAGGAATGCTTCCAGCAGGCCAAGAACGAGGCCGGCCTCGACCAGTACCAGGTGCGGACCTACCGGGCCTGGTACGCCCACATCACCTTGTCGATGCTCGCCCTCGCCTGGCTCGCCGGGACGAAAACCCAAGCTATAAAAGGGGAATCGGGATCGACGATCAGGGCATGATCGGCTACACGCTACCCGAGATCCGCCGCCTGCTCGTGCAACTGATCCTGCGACACGCCCACCCCGACGAGCACATCTGGTCCTGGTCGAACTGGCGACGGCGCCGACAACACCAGGCCCGCACTTCCCACTACCGACGTCGCGGACACCTCCCATAAGTGCCGTTGCAGTACTAGTGGGCGGCCACCTCGGCTTTCAGCGTTCTTTCAGCTTGTGTGTGTGACGATCTGGCAAAGTGACCATCGACAACCGAACAAGGACAGCGGTTTCGTCCCGCGCGCCATGCACGGCATTGCTTCGGCATGGTGATCCGAGCTGTGACAGCTGAACGCGCACTTCGATCAGATTTGGATCGCTGCGCTGACGGGCGGCTGGGAGGAAGGGGCGTTGGTGATCATTCGTTTTCCGGGTGTGTATCGGCCCCAGCATGATTCGCGGCTTCTTTTGGAATCGCTCGGCGACGAGCAGGTGCATGCGGGTACGCGGATTCTGGATTTGTGTGCGGGCACTGGGGTGGTCAGCGTGTGGGCGACTCGGTACGGTGCGCGCAGCGTGACCGCAGTCGACGTTTCGCGTCGGGCGTTGGTCAGTACCTGGCTCAATACGGCGGTTCGCGGGCACCGTGTGCGGGTTGTTCGCGGTGATCTGGTGTCACGAGTACGTCACCGGCGGTTCGACTTGATCGTAGCGAACCCACCCTATGTTCCTGCCGAGCACGATGGGCTGCCGGCGAGAGGTCGTGCGCGGTGCTGGGACGCCGGGCACGAGGGACGGGCGTTGTTGGACCGGATCTGCGGCGATGCCCCGGACCTCCTCGACGACGGGGGACGGCTGGTGCTCGTGCAATCGACGCTGAGCGGCACGGAGAAAACGCGATTAATGCTGGGGGAACGCGGCTTACACGTTGAGGAAGCACGCCGTGTCCGCGTCCCGTTCGGTCCGGTGCTGCAAGCGCGACGGGATCTTCTCGTTGATCGCGGGTTGATCGGGCCACAGCAGTGCACCGAGGAACTCGTAGTGTTCCGGGCGGTCAAATGAGCACCCAGCTGACGCGGTCGGGCGTGCGCGCCGCGTGTGATCGAGGTCACCGATGACGCCCTCGGGGTCGTCCGGCCGGTTGGTGCCACTGACCGCGGCGCAGCAGGCGATCTGGCTTGCCCAGCAGCTGACGCCCGACGTGCCCTACGTCATCGCCCAGTACGTGGATCTGACCGGGCCCATTGAGGTGGAGAAGCTGTGCGAGGCGCACACGCGGGCGATGGACGAACTGGGCGCGGAGGTCGTGCTGGCCGACGTCGACGGACAACCGTATCAACGTGAGAGGACTCGATCGGCAGGTCAAGTCCTGGTTTTGGACTTCCGCGCCGAACGCGACCCGGCCGAGTTCGCGCGGGAGTGGATGCGACGTGACTGCACGGTCCCACTCGCGATGGACGACTACTCGCTGATCTTCTCGCGTGTCCTGCGGGTCGGTGACGATCGTGTGTTCTGGTATTCGCGTGCCCACCACCTCTCATTGGATGGATATGCGGCAATGCTGCTGATGCAACGGACCGCGCAGTGGTACGCCGCGGCGCTCGGCGGCGACGAGCCGGATCCGCATCGGGTGGTGGGGCCCGAGCAGTTGAGCCGAGCGGATCGGGACTATCGATCGTCCCCGCGGTTCGATACCGACCGTAAATACTGGGCCAGGCTCGCCCCCGATCTGCCACCGGTGGTCAGCCTCGCCGGACGGAGCGCTGCGCCTCGGCCCGCCGTCCGGGTCACCGGCCACCCCACGGTGGTGTCTTCCACGCCGATGCCCGGAGGCCGGTCCGTCCTCGATCGCACCGCTGTCCTCGTCGCGGCCTTCGCCGCCTACTTGGCACGGATGACCGACGTCGACGACGTCATGGTGTCCCTTCCGGTAACGGCCCGCACAACCGGACCGCTGCGGGCTGCGACGGGTTCGGTCTCGAATGTGGTGCCCCTGGCACTGCCGGGGATCGGGGCCACGACCGTCGAGGAAGCGATCGGAATCGCGCGGGCGGCACTGATCGCGTCACTGCGCCACCAGCGGTATCGGCGCGAAGACATCGGTCGTGAGCGCGGCACGGCCACTGGTGAGCTCACCTCGTTCGGCCCCGTGCTGAATTTGATGCTGTTCGAACCGGACATCAACCTCGGTGCGGTCACCGGTCGGGTGCACGTTCTCACGACCGGTCCGACCGCGGATCTGGCGGTGAACATCTACCCGGGCTCCACGGATCTGATGCCGCGGATCGACTTCGAAGCCAACCCCGCCCTCTACGGCGAGAGAGAACTGAGCAGCCACCACCGCCGGTTCACCCATTTCCTGCAGACATTCGGAGCCGCAATCGGCCAGGACTCCGCGGTGGCCGATCTGGAGTTGTTCCTGCCCGGGGAACGCGAGGTCCTGACACCGGCGCGCGGCCCGGCCGATGCCGAACCGGCAACCCTCACCCAGTTACTCACCACCACCCTCGGTGCATCCGGTGAGCGAATCGCGGTCCGCGACCGCGGACGATCCTTCTCCTACCGGGACCTCGACCGCCATTCGACCGCGTTGGCCGGCACGCTGCTGGGCGCCGGCATCGGTCCGGAAGACCTCGTGGCGGTCGCCGTACCCCGCTCGTACGAATCGGTGGTCGCCGTGTGGGCGATCGCGGCCACCGGCGCCGCCTATGTCCCCATCGACCCGACGCATCCGCGCGCTCGCATCCAGTACATGCTCGACGACTGCAAACCTGTTGCCGGCCTGACGTCCTCCGACACCCGGAGCCAGCTGCCGGACACACTGCGATGGCTCACCGTCGCCCTCGACGCCCTCGACGCCCTCGACGCCCTCGACGCCCTCGACGCCCTCGACGCCCTCGCCGTGCCGCCACCGCGCCCACCGCGCCCGGTGCGCCGGGAAAACGCCGCGTATGTGATCTACACGTCCGGGTCGACCGGTGCACCCAAGGGTGTCGTCGTCACCCACGACGGCCTGGCCAATCTCGCACAGGAAATCCGCGACCACTACGCCCTCTCCGCCACCTCGCGGATCCTGCATTTCGCCTCGCCGAGCTTCGACACGGCTCTGGTCGAAGTCCTCGCTGCGGCCCTGGCCGGCGCCACCTTGGTGGTGACCCCGCCGGATGTGGTTGGCGGCCACGAACTGGCCGATCTCCTACGCTGCGAAGGTGTCACCCACGTGCTGTCGACACCGTCGGCACTGGCAACGGTGGACCCCGCCGGCCTCGACGATGTGGAATTGGTCCTCGTCGGCGGTGAGGCGTGTCCACCGGAACTGGTGGCGCGCTGGGCGCACCACCGGACGATGCGCAATGCCTACGGCCCGACCGAAACCACGTGCAGTGTCACGCTCAGCGCCCCGATGGCCCCGGATCGGCCGGTGACGATCGGGGCGCTGATGCGCGGCGTCGACGCGGTGGTGCTGGACCGGCGCCTGCGGCCGCTTCCCTCCGGCGCGGTCGGCGAACTGTATCTCGGCACCCCAGGGTTGGCCCGCGGTTACGCGCGCCGAGGAGGGATGACCGCCGGCCGGTTCGTCGCCAATCCGTTCGGCAAACCCGGCTCCCGCCTGTTCCGCACGGGTGATCTGGTCCGATGGACACCCGAGGCAACACTCGAGTACGTCGGTCGCAGCGACGACCAGGTCAAAGTCCGCGGGTTCCGGATCGAACTCGGCGAGATCGACACCGCCCTACGCGAGCACCCGGATGTCCGGTTCGCGACGACCGTGGTCCATGACAGGGCGGGGGATGCACTGCTGGTGTCGTATGTGCTGTTGCGGACGTCGTCGGCATTGACCCCGGCGATGCTGCGGACGGCTGTAGCCCAGCTGCTGCCGGACTACATGGTGCCCGCGGTGATCACCGTCTTGGACGACGTTCCGCTGACGCCGACGAAGAAGCTCGACCGGGCCGCCCTGCCGACCCCCGACTTCGGCTCCGCCGCTCCCTCGGCGCGGCCGCCGCGCACACCCGATGAACACGCGGTGGCCGGGGTGCTGGCCCGGGTACTGTGCACCGACGTGGTGGACGCGGAATCGTCCTTCTTCGACCTCGGTGGGGATTCGCTCTCCGCCACCCGGGTGATCGCGGCACTCAACGCCGATTTCGGCACCCAGTTGGGGGTGCGCGATCTGTTCGAGTTCCCCACCGTAGCCGCCCTCGCCCAGCTTCTCGCCGAGGAACACCCGAAGTCGGGTGAACTCTCCTCGCTGCGCGCGTTCGCAACACAACCGCTGCCCCAGCGGGTTCCGCTGGCCCCAGCGCAGCAATTCCTCGATCGCACCGCCACCCGCCCAGCCCTGTACAACCTCCCGTTCACCGTCACGATCCGCGGTGCCCTCGACATCGAGGCGCTGCGCAGCGCCACCGCCGACGTGCTCGACCGGCACCACCCGCTCCGCACGATCTACCCCGATTCGGTGGACGGCCCCCACCAGCGGGTCCTCGACGCCGGCGACGCCGTCCCCGACCTCACCCCGACACACGTGAGCGCATCCCACCTCCCGGCACACACCCGCCCTCTGCTGCACCGCGGCTTCGACGTTCGCAGCGAACCGCCGCTGCGGGCCACACTGTTCGCCACCGGGCCCGAGGAGCACCTGCTCGCGTGCGTGATCCACCACATCTCCGCCGACGGGTGGTCGCTGGCAGTCCTCGCCCGCGACCTGCTGACCGCGTACGCGGCCCGCGCTGCCGGCACCGCACCGAGTTGGGCGCCGCTGCCGGTGCAATACGCGCACTACAGTCTCTGGCGGCACGACGTTCTCGGCGACGACGCTGATCCCGGCAGCCTCACGGCCCGTCAGATCGACTTCTGGAAGGCCGAACTGGCAGGGCTGCCCCGGGAACTGACGCTGCCGGCGGACCGACCCCGTCCACAACGCTGGACCTACGCGGCCGGCCGTCTGAGTTTCGCGGTCGACGAAGAAACCCACGCAGCACTGCTGACCACCGCGCACGCACGGCGAGCGACCCTGTTCACCGTGCTGCACTCCGCGCTGGCCCTGCTCCTCGCACGCCTGTCCTCGCAGCGCACGATCGCGATCGGCATACCGACGGCCGGGCGCACCCATCCCGACCTCGACGAAGTCGTCGGCATGTTCGTCAACACTCTCGTTCTCCGCTCGACGGTCGACCCAGGCACCACCGTTGCCGACCTTCTCGACCAGTCGCGCGCCACCGAGCTGAACGCGTTCGCGCACGCCGATGTCCCGTTCGAGCACCTCGTCGACGTGCTCGACCCGCCCCGGTCGCCGTCGCTGCACCCGTTCTTCCAGGTCGCGTTATCGCTGAACAACTTCACCGCCGCCACCCTCGACAGCGACGGACTGGAGTTCGAGATCGCACCGCAACCACTGGATATCGCCAAATGCGATCTGCACTTCCACTTCACCGACCACCACAGCGCAAAAGGCCACCCGGCCGGCATCGACTGTGAACTGGTGTATTCGGCCGATCTGTTCGACCACGATACCGTCGCAGGATTCCTCCCCGTGCTGCGCACCATCCTCGCCGAGGCCGTCGGATGAGATCCGACGCCGCACCGGTGCCGGGGCGGCGGACACGGTGTCGGTCACACTGAACACCATGGACCGCCGCAGCCTGCACCCCGGAAACTGGAATGTGCGGGTGCGATCCACCGCGGCCGCAGTCCTTGCCGTCACGGTGTGCCTGCTCCTCGCCGGTGGTGCGCTCCTGTTCGTGCTGTACCGCAATCTCGAACACTCCGCCCGAGGCGCCGCCGACTCACGGTCCCACCAGATCATCGAGCAACTCCACTCTCAGCCGCCGCAGGAACTCGACGCATCGCTGCTCGCGACCGACGGCCAAATCGGGGCCGTCCACATCCTCGACAACCAGGGAAGCGTGCTCGTCACCTCGGCCGGGATTCCGTCGTCACCGGTCCTTGCCGCCCCGCTGCCACCCGGCGAGTCCGCCTACCTCGGAAACCTCCACTTCGGGCACGAACGCGACTACTGGGTCGCCGCCCACGGCACCATGTCCCCGAACGGGCCGGTCACCGTGGTCACCGGCGCCGACCGCGAACCGGTCGAAGGTGTCCTGGCCACTGTCGCGGCGCTCCTGGCGATCGGTGCCCCGATCGTCATCGGCTTCGTCGCCGTCGCCACCTACCGGCTCATCGGCGCGGCACTTCGCCCGGTGGAGCGGATCCGCGCCCGTGTGGCGTCGATCTCCACCGATCAACTCGACGAACGGGTTCCCGTGCCCGCGGCCCGGGACGAAGTCGCCGATCTCGCGGTCACCATGAACAGCATGCTCGCGCGGCTCGAGGCCGGGCACCTGGCCCAGCGGCGTTTCGTCGGCGACGCCTCGCACGAACTGCGCAGCCCGCTGGCGACCATCACCGCCGCCCTCGAGCTCGCACAATCCCGTCCCGAATTGATCGACACGGCCCTGGTCGACGAGTCGTTGCTTCCCGAAGCCCGGCGGATGCATGCGTTGCTCGAAGATCTTCTGTTGCTCGCGCGTGCCGACGAAGACTCACTGACCCACCTGCGCGTCGACGTCGATATCGACGATCTGATCCTGGCCGAACGCGCCCGCCTCCGGGGCCTTCCCGGCATCGTGGTCGCCGCCGCCGTCGACCCTGTCCGGGTGGCCGGGGATGCGGAGCAGCTGGCCCGGCTGGTCCGCAATCTCGTCGACAACGCCGTCCGCCACGCACACACCCGAATCGCCCTCGCCTGCCGCAGGTGCGAGGGAAGCGCCGTGATCGAGGTGGCCGACGACGGGCCGGGCATCGCCTCCGCGGACCGGGCCCGGATCTTCGAGCGGTTCGTCCGCCTCGACACTCCCCGAACCCGCGCATCCGGTGGTTCCGGACTCGGTCTCGCCATCGCCGCCGAAATCGTTGCCGCACACCACGGGTCGATCGAGGTCCGCGACCATGAAGGCGGGGGTGCACACTTCGTCGTCACCCTTCCGATCGGCGACGACAGCTACTCCTCCGAACCCATCGAATAGCCCACGCCGCGGACCGTGTCGATGCTCGTTGTGCCGAACGGGGCATCGATCTTGCGGCGAAGGTAGCCGATGTAGACCTCCACGATGTTGTCGTCGCCCTCGTAATTGGCGTCCCACACCGCTTGCAGAATATCGTGTTTGGTGACGACCGAGCCTGCGTGGCGCATCAGGAACTCGAGCACACTGTACTCGCGGGGAGTGAGCTGGAGGCGGGTCTCCCCACGGGTGACCCGCCGCATCGCCGGGTCCAACGAGAGTCCGGCAACACTCAGGACCGGCGGTCGCGGCGGGGCGCCGCGCCGCACCAGCGCCCGTAACCGGGCGATCAGCACCACGAACGAGAACGGTTTGATCAGATAGTCGTCGGCACCGAGGTCGAAGGCATCGGCGAGGTCGTATTCGCCGTCCTTGGCCGAGAGCATCAGCACCGGCGTCCACACCTGCTGCCGACGCATCTCCCGGACCACGTCGTACCCGTGTTTGCCAGGCAACATGATGTCGAGGACCACCACATCGAATCCGCCACCTACCGCAGCCGCCAGCCCGGCGACGCCGTCGTGTTCGACCTGCACGGTGCACCCGTCAGCCACCAAACCGCGGCGCACCGTCTCGGCCAGGCGCGTTTCGTCCTCGACCAGCAACACCCGCACCGCCGCCTCCTCCACAACATTCCCGCAACCAGTGGACCCCAACGGTACGACCGGGGTACCACCATCACCTGGTCCCTCCAGCGCCGGTGTCAGCGCGATCGCCCGGGTCGGGTCACGTCCGCACCCGGGATACGGCGACCCTCTTGGCGAGGTCGTCCCGGGCTGCGCCGGGTGCCATCCCGACGGTCGCCAAACCCAGTAGCACCCCGGCCAGCGCGAGCACCAGCGGTGCGGTCGCCGGTGTACCACCGACAGCCCCGGTCGATGCCAGCCAGAGGTGTTCCCAGCCGGGCAGCTCTGCCCATGTGTATTTGTGGTTGAGGACGCCGGTGTCGAGGTTCGCGCTCACGTGCTCGTACACCCCGAACAGAGCCGCCGGAGCGGCGCACAGAGCAACCAGCCGAGCCTGCACGATGGCGATCCGTGAGCGGTTGAACACGACGATCAACGTCGAGCAGAAGAGCACACTCAGCACAATCCACGGCACGATCTGCTCGGTGCTCCTCCAGTGCCGCAGCGATGCCAGTTCGATTGCGACGAACGCGCACGAGAGCACCGACAGCGCAAGCAGTGCCGCCTGAAACCGCGCGACGAGTCGTGCTTGACGCGCGCCGCCGCGTTCCGGGGCAACCTCATCGTGCATGGCCGCTCATTCTCCTACTGCGGGGCCAGGACACTCAAAATGGTGTCCAGAGTCTGTTGATCGATTCCGTATTTGCCCAATTCCTTCGTCAAGGTATCGGATATCGTGTCGGGACTGTAGGGGCCGTATTCGGTGACCTCCTTCGCCCACTTACCCGCGTTGCTGACTCCGGCTGCCTCGAACGCCGCCTGGATCTGGCTCTGGCTTGCCGTGTTCGGATCTACCTGAGCGACCTCCGTGGCACTGCCGCTGCCGCCTGGGGTCATGGTGGAGGACGCAACCACCGATGTTGTCGGACTCGCCGATGACCCGGTGCCACTGTCGTTGGAGCTGCATCCTGCAAGCAGGCCGGCAGAAATCAGAAGCGGGATACCGAACTGGACGCTCTTTTTCGTCATAGTGGTCAACCTACTTTCGGTGTCCGGCAGCACCCTGGCTGTCGGCTGGGAACAAGCTGGCAGAGCGCCACACGGGCCGCGACTGTCTCACGGGGAGGCGCTCCCCGATACCCGGTCGACATGGTCGCCATGATTCGCGCTGGCCGCTGAAAAAGTGCTGAAAGTAGCGCCTGGCGTTGATAGGCGTCACCGCACGCCGCCCGCTGACCAACCGAGCCCGATAGCCCTCACTCGGCGCCGGTGAACGAGGGGGTGAGGCGTCGATATCGGGCCCTTTCAGGGGTTGACCTTCGAGTGGACTCGAAGGTTTACCGTGGCCGGTATGGCCGAGTTGCTGATCTCCGAACTGTCGCGCCGCAGCGGTGTCCCCGCGACGACGCTGCGCTATTACGAGCAGGTGGGTCTCCTGCCCGCCGCCCGCTCGCACTCCGGGTACCGCCTTTACGACGAGCACGCCGAACAGCGGTTGCGGTTCATCTCCGCGGCCAAGCGCCTGCATCTGCCGCTGCCGGAGATCTTCGAGCTGCTGACGGTGTGGGAGGACGAGGCCTGCCGGTCGGTGAAATCGCAGCTGCGACCAGCCCTCGACGCCCGGATCACCGAGGCAGCCAACGGGATCGACGAGCTGACCAGGCTGCACACCGAACTCGTCGCCGCGCGCGGGCGGCTCGACTCGTTGCCTGACCGTGCCGACCGCTGCGACCCGCAGTGCACCTTTCTCCTCGACCCTGTCACCGTGCAGGGGATGGACGTGGCGACGGCCGACCGGCCGATCGCGTGCACCCTCGACGGCGACGACTACCGCACCCGGATCGACGCCTGGCACTCCCTCCTCGACGGATGCCCCCGCGAGCAGGTCGATACCGGGGTCCGGGTCACCGTGCCCGCCGAGTCCGCTGCCGAGCTCGCCGCCCTGATCGTGGCCGAACAACACTGCTGCGCCTTCCTCGACTTCACCCTCGGCTTCGACCGCGACACCGTCGCGCTGACGATCACGGCCCCGGCCGATGCGCGGGCCCTGATCGACGACCTGATCACCCCGACGGCGCCGTGACCGTCGCCAGATCCGTTGCCCTGTTTGTGCTCGCCGCGATCTTCGAGATCGGCGGCGCCTGGCTCGTCTGGCAAGGGGTGCGCGAACAACGCGGTTGGCTCTGGGCCGGGTTCGGCGCACTGGCCCTCGGCGCGTACGGTTTCGTCGCCACTCTGCAGCCCGACGCGAACTTCGGCCGCATCCTGGCCGCCTACGGTGGAGTGTTCGTTGCCGGCTCCCTGCTGTGGGGCATGGCCTTGGACGGCTTCCGACCAGACCGCTTCGACGTCACGGGCGCACTGATCTGCCTCGTCGGACTCGCCGTCATCATGTACTCGCCGCGCTGACCCCACACGAACCAGTGAAGGGAGGTGTGAGGACCGGGGCGTGTGATGCGGTCCGGGATCGGATGGATCGGGTTGCGCTCTGCCGGGGGCGAAAGGAGTTGATGTATCTGCCGGCGGAGTCGCTCGGGTTCACGGTGGTGTAGCACTGACTCTGCCCGGCTCCCGAACTCCTGGGGGTGCGGACCGGTGCTGCGTGTGGGGCGTAATGGTGCTGTGATCGGGTCATCAACACAAACCAGCGATCAGTGTTCCTCTGTTGCCGGGCCGTGCTTCCAGGGATGATTCACGCGCGTCGCGGCAGCATCGTAAACATCGCATCGATGGCGGGATTTCACTACACCGTGAATCACGTGGCCTATGCGGTCGCCAAAGCCGGTGTAGTCGCACTCACCAGAGATGTGGGGTATGAAGCGGCGCCGCATGGAGTCCGGGTCAACGCCGTAGCGCCAGGCCCGATCGCAGCCCCGACGAGCTCTGCTCGCGAGCGGGATATCCTCGAGACCCTCGGTAATGCGGTGCCGCTTGGCGGATGCGCCGATCCACAGGATATCGCTGATGCTGTCGCGTACCTAGCGTCTGATCGCGCACGATACATAGTCGGCACGACGCTCATGGTTGCCGGCGGCGCCGACCTGCGAGTTAGTTAGGGGTCCAGTCGCATTCGTGCGCTTGGGCGGCGTAGCGCCAACGGTAGGTCGACTTGACCATGAGTTGGCGAAAGTATAAGCAATGCATCGTATTGCGTTTCTGGGTCGTTGGGGAATATGAGGCGGCAACCGCGGGATCGTCCCGGCTTTGTGAGGAACTGGCATGAAGCTCGGTGGCCCCGATCCTGCGGTGTCATGCTCTTCGCAACAGCGAAAGACCTTTTTGGCAAGGGGAGTGACCACCGTTTGGCCCAACTTGATGGTGTCGGCGAGGTTGCCGTCGGCACCGACGGTGACGTTGATCGTCTGGCCCGCCTGTGCATCCGGGTCGGTGGAGACGACTCCGGTGTGGTCACTACCGGCCGCCGACCATCGGACGGGGACATAGCCCCGGTTCCCGACGAAACGGCGCGAGGCATCGGTTCTGTCGAGGGCGGGCTGGGCGTCCCCGAGCAGAACCGCGGGCACCTGATGCACGGCGGCGCAGGGCCTGCGCCTGCTGCTCCAGCCGGGTGTGCGTCGCCGTCCCATACGCGGCGGCGAACGGGACCAACATCACCATCAACACCGCAGCGAGCAGCATGATCACCGCCTCGAGACGGTCACCGCGGCGCATCAGGCGATTGCGGCTCCACGGTCCGAGCCGCCACCACCGCATCGGCATTGGAAATGGCACCGGCGCCGGTGCCTCCCAGCGCATCACCCACCTCCGGCAGGATTGCCTCTGTCTCCTCCTCCGATTGTGCGACCGAATCCAGCCCGGCGCAGCCCCGCGTCAAGCGCAAAGTCAGAACCATCGCAGCAACAAGCGACTCGCCCGAGTTGGCCGGCATCCCTCGCCGACTCGGGCGACACCCATACACCCATCCGTCGCGACCGTCGTTGACAGCGGCGACGGCGCCCGCGCGGACTCCTCCGCCCAACCTCAGTACGTGGTCCGCCGAGCGACACCCATGAGGTGCGGCGGTCAACTGTCGGGGGTCACTCAACTGGCGCAGTCCATCTGCCCGCCGGAGGTATCGGCGAGGTGGTGAGAACCTCGAGGACGTACGATTCGTCGTCCTCCGGGACGGACGAGGCGGGCGACGGCCACGTCCGCGAGCGCGGTGACGAGCCAGGTCATCCCTGAAGAGGCGGGGCCTTGTCAAGGGTCGCGTTTTACGTGGTCGACACCCTCGCGCAGATCGGCGGGCAGCGATGATCCACGACGACAAGGCGCTCCTGTTTCGGCTCCATGCGGACAGCGCTGGGTGAGGGCCGGGGGTCAAGACGCAGCGCCCGCAGCGTGAGCGAGGACGAATGGTCTTGACGGTGGCCCGGCCCGGCGCACACTGGAATGAGCCCGAGAACAGGTCGAGGACCAAACGACGCGATTCGGTTTCGCTATGTGGTTGTGGTGCAACGTCTCCAGTGTGATGCGTATGGGGTTGGGCAGGGCCGAGCTTCCTCGGCTGGCCGGTCATCCCTTCGCCCGGCGGTGCGGGCATGGAGCGGTGCGCTGGCAATACGCGGGGTCAATCAGGACGACGACCACGCCGTTGGCACGGGGGTCAGACCTGGCAACGGCCGCGCGCGTGTTGCGTCCGGGGTGCTCACGCCGTTGCCCTCTGGGGCCAACGCGCGGATCTCTCCGTCACGCAGCCCGTAGTAGACGAGGGTGAGCAGTTGCGGGCCGCGGCGACCTTGGCGATGTTCCGGCCGCGGCGGGCCTCGATGCGTTGGCGGTCGACCGAGATCTTCGTGCCGGCGGGTTCCCGTTGGATGGCCTCCACCGCCGCCCAGTGCACCAGTTTGGAGCCCTGCTTCGTGATGTGCCCGCGGTGAACGACGGTGTCGGACTCGCGGTGCTTGGGGGTCAGACCGGCCCACGAACACAGGTGGCCGGGGTCGGCGAAGCGGTGCACGTCACCGATCTCCGCGACGAACACCGCCGCCAGGGTGGGGCCGACCCCGGGCAGCGCCTGAATCGCCCGATAGCCAGGATGGCCACGCAACTCGGCGGCGATCCGGTCGAAGAATCGTCCCTCGTGCGCGTCGAGGACGTCGATCAGCTC
>NZ_WXYH01000006.1:0-28212 GCF_009872365.1 Rhodococcus sp. T7 | reverse complement strand
TCCGCCGAGTACGCCTTCATCGCCATCAGTGACATCTCTTCCTCTGGGACCTTCACGACCCAGTGTTCACGATGTCCACACTTGAGGGGGAACCCCCACCAACCTCCGAGCGAGCAGAGCACGACATTGACCGGTCGCTTCGGACTGCAGCAACGACAAAGAAGCGTCGTGCATGAAATGGCCGACAAACAATTTCGAATGGGCGGTACACGGAAGAGCGGAGTCAACGCTCCGTGACAACACCACCTACCAGCCCACACCGACTGCGATCGCCCGGCATAATCAGATTTTGGATCACGATCACGTTCGAGGGCCGGATCAACGCGAAGAACTAAACCGCTGTGTCAGAGGCGGATCCACCGCAAGTCGGAAAGTCCCGGTACTTTTGCTGCGCACGACGCCTGATTCAAGCCTGCGCCTATTGCGGGGTGACTCCGCCGTCCGCCCGACTTTGTCGTAGATGTGACCGCACACGTGGATGATGATGGGGATCAATGCTGGAGAAAGCATGAAGATCACCAGCGGGACGAACCAGTAGATGAACTCGATCATTGCGGTACCTCTTTGTTGGTCGGAAGTATTCGATGCGCCTCGGCGATCCAGTCGACCTCAAGGGGCCTCCCGTGCCGTGTGTGGGAAGGGTGTGGTCCGGGCGATCACGTCCGAAGGAGGGCGGCCGAACTCTGCGCGGTACGCGGCGTAGAAGCCGTCCATGAAGAACCGGTGTGCCGGGCCGTCGGGGAAGGGGGAGAGCCCGGATCGAGATTGCGCTGCGGGTGCTCGCGGTCCAGCTGGCGACGACCGTCTGATCTCCCTGGTTGGAGGGTAGTGACAAGCTGGTTCCGAGATGGCTGAGCCCGATCCGATCTTGGGGATGACCCCGGCACCCTCGTGGCCCCCGACTACAGGGAAGTGCATCGGGATGTCGCCTGTGACCAAGTGCTCGTCCGAGTGGCACAGTCCGCTGGCGGTGAGCCTGACCATCGCCTCGCCGGGCTTGGGGTCGTCTAGGTCGAGTTCTTCGACCTGCCAACTTCTCTCCGAGCCCCCACAAACTGCAGCCTTTGTCTTCATCCCACTCTCTCCATTCCACGAGCCGATCACGGACTCTCCTCACTATGCGCGTGTGGTCTACGTCACCGCGCGGTCCGCACGTGCCAGGCTTGGCCCGTACGCGCCAACCGGGAGCCCCGGGGGGGTGGGAGTCGTGGTACTCCGCAGGTGAGTTTTTCGCCGAACAATCTCTCCTGTGACCACCCGGTGCGCGGTCGACCGGCAGTCGGTTCCGGTAGGCGCTGTCGGACGGGCCACCACTGCAAGGGATGAAGCCGCGACCCTCACCTCGGATCATCGCTGTCTCGAGAGGCCGTTCGTGGTTGAGCATGCGGCTGGTTCCGTGTGGCTGCGAGCTTCCTTCCTGGCGTTGGCATCGAGCGAGAAGCGCCCTGGACGCCGGGGTGCGGACTTGCGGTGGCCATCTGGCGCGATCAGCCGGGGGTATACAAAATAGCATCGGTGTATAGACAAATTACAGATCGTCTGTAGTGTCAATACCTGAGTGATCCAGGGCATAGTCCCGAACTGGTCCCGAAGGTGAGGAGTAGAGGTGACGACGAACGTGAATACCGAGTCGCACATTCCTGTCGAGGAATGGCGTGACAAGAAGCGACACTTGTGGCTGCTGGGGTTGATTCCACCGACGGCCGTCTTCCTGGGCGCGGCGTTGGTCTGGGGATTTAATGAGCTCGGCTGGAACGCGGTGTCACCGATCTGGTGGTGGATCGGTGTGATGCTCCTGTTCGGGCTGCTTCCTGTTCTCGACATCTTCTTCGGGCCCGACGGCCAGAATCCGCCGGAGGAGGTGATGGAGCGACTCGAGAACGACAAGTACTACCGCTACTGCACGTATGTGTATATCCCGTTCCAGCTGGCGAGTCTCGTCTTCGCGTGTTACCTGTGGTCGGCGGACAATCTCGCCTGGCTGGGGATTGACGGGGGATTGAGCTGGATCTCGAAGATCGGACTCGCGTTGAGCATTGGGGTGATGGGCGGAGTCGGTATCAACACTGCACATGAGATGGGTCACAAGAAGGACGAACTCGAGCGCTGGCTGTCGAAAGTGACTCTGGCGCAAACGTTCTACGGGCACTTCTATATCGAACACAACCGAGGGCACCACGTGCGTGTGTCTACGCCGGAAGATCCTGCCAGTGCACGGTTCGGCGAGACGTTCTGGGCGTTTCTTCCACGCAGTGTGTGGGGCAGTCTCAAGTCCTCCTGGGAACTCGAAAAGACCCGCATGCAGCGACTCGGCAAGAGCACGTGGAGCATCCACAATGATGTACTCAATGCCTGGGCAATGTCGGTCGTGGTGTTCGGCGCACTGACCATCGGTTTCGGTGTCGAAATCGTTCCATTTCTGGTTATCCAAGCCATCTATGGCTTTTCTCTACTCGAAACCGTGAACTACCTCGAACACTATGGGCTGTTGCGGCAAAAGACCGCGAGTGGTCGGTACGAGCGATGCGCACCAGTGCACAGTTGGAACTCGGACCACATCTGCACCAACATCTTTCTGTACCACTTGCAGCGGCACAGTGACCACCATGCCAATCCGACCCGCCGCTATCAGACGCTTCGCAGTATGGACGGTGCGCCGAACCTCCCGAGTGGCTACGCGAGCATGATCGTCCTCGCCTATGTTCCGCCGATCTGGCGCACGGTAATGGACAAGCGGGTTCTCACCCACTACGACGGCGATATCACACGGGTGAACGTTCAGCCGAGCAAGCGTGAGAAGGTCCTATCCAAGTACGGAGCGAAGTAATGGCACGTTATCGATGCCCCGTCTGCGACTACGTGTATGACGAACGTACTGGCGCACCACGAGAGGGATTCCCGGCGGCAACCCGATGGAGTGCTATCCCCGAAAGCTGGTGCTGCCCGGACTGCGGAGTGCGGGAGAAAGTCGATTTTGCACCCGTGGACACCGACACGACGACAAGGAGTTGACATGAACTCTGATTTCAAGCTGTACCGATGCATTCAATGCGGATTCGAATACGACGAAGCCGAAGGCTGGCCCGAGGACGGCATCGCGCAGGGTACTCGATGGGACGATATCCCTGAAGACTGGAGTTGCCCGGACTGCGGTGCCGCGAAAGCGGACTTCGAAATGATTGAAGTGGCCCGCTCGTGACGACGATGGTGATCGTCGGTACCGGCATCGCCGGCGCAACTGCAGCGGAGACTCTACGGGCAGAGGGCTTCTCGGGAAGAATAGTGATGGTCGGAGACGAACCGAGCCTCCCTTATCGGCGGCCGGCGCTCTCCAAGGACTTGCTTGCAGGCACAATGACAGCCGAGCGGGCGCTCCTCAAATCCGACACCGCGTGGACCGAGAAGGACATCGACATTCGTTCGGGCATCAGCGCCGAAACGATCGATCCAGAACGGCGAACCGTGGCGCTGTCGGACGGCGAGACACTCACATTCGAGGCGTTGCTACTGGCAACAGGCGGACGAGCACGTGAGTTCGCCACCCGCTCAGGCGAGCGAATCCACACGTTGCGAGGCCTCGCGGATACCACGTCGCTGCGGGATGCGATCATCGGCGCAGGGTCTGTCCTGATCGTCGGCGGTGGGTTGATTGGGTCCGAGGTGGCGGCAACCGCGCGCTCGCTCGGAACCGAGGTCACGATTCTCGAAGCGGCGGAAGCGCCGTTGATCAGGATTCTTCCGCCGGCGATCTCGAAGATGTACCGCCAACTCCATGCCGAGCATGGAGTCACCATGGAAACCGGTGTCAGTCTCACCAGCCTGACCTTGGATGATCACGGTGTCGTGGCCACGGACACCGAGGGGCGCACATGGTCCGCCGGAATGGCGCTGGTGGCGATCGGGATGGCGCCGAACACCGAACTGGCTGCATCGGCTCGGCTTTCAATCGACAACGGCATTGTCGTCGATGAGCATTTCCGCACCTCGGCGTCGGGGATTTACGCGGCAGGCGATGTCGCGAACTGCCCGAACCCGATTATCGGAGGCAGACACAGAACCGAGCATTGGAACAGCGCCATGTCTCAGGGGGCGGCTGCGGCGAAAGCCATGCTAGGCAGGCCCGCGCTCTTCACCGAGGTGCCGTGGGCGTGGTCCACGCAGTACGGCCACAATCTCCAGTTCGCTGGCTGGCCCCGGGCCGACGATGATTTGATCGTCCGTGGCTCCCTCGACGACCGCAACTTTACGGCGCTGTTCAGTAGGAATCGGATGCTCGTCGGGGCTGTGTCGGTGGGACGCCCCAAGGACATCCGCGCCGCGCGGGAATTGATCCAACATCGCAGCCCCCTCGATCAGCAGGCTCTCAGGGACGAAGACACCTCACTGGCGGACCTCGCCGCCATACGGCGAGAAACTGCCCCGCGATCGGTGGCCCCCATCGATTCCGTCCATGGCTGACAACATTGCTCCGGGTGTGCCGGTGATCGGACGTCCCCGCGCACGCGCTCGTATTCCCTACGCGGAGGCAACCCGGTCGTTGTTGCATCAGTCGATACTCGATGCGATGGGGGACTTGCTGCGAACCAAGGATTGGTCCGAAATCACCATGACTCACGTCGCCGCGTCGGCAGGAGTGAGTCGTCAAACCCTGTACAACGAGTTTCAGTCGCGCCATGGTCTCGCTCAAGGCTACGCACTGCGGCTGACCGACAGTTTCGTGGAGGCACTCGACGAAGCCGTCTATACGAACACGGGTGACATGCACGGAGCATTGCTCGGGGGATTCTCGAGATTCTTTGCTGAGAGCGGTTCCGATCCCTTGGTGCAATCTTTGCTCACTGGTGATCCGAAACCAGACTTGCTGCGTCTGATCACCGTCGAGAGCGCCCCCCTCATCGAACGCGCAAGCGGGCGTCTGAGCACCACATTCGGACACAGTTGGGTGCAGGCGTCCACGGAGCGTGCCATGGTCCTCGCCAAGGCCATCGCACGGCTTGCGATTAGCTATATTTCGATGCCTCCGGACTCCTACGGCGATGTGGCCGAAGACATGGCCAAGCTCTTGACGCCTTATGTCCTTGCATCCACGCCAGTGGTGGAATGAGGCACGGCGCATCGTCGACGGATGTGAGAGAGAACAGGACAGGGTCATACCTTCACCGCCGGGCGAGGTGCACAACGTTGACGATCACCTAGACGGCATTGTCAGGTTGGTGAACAGCCCAGTCGCTGGGAGGATTGGCGGTCGTGGTCACTGCAGCGTCGTACAAGGGATTCCGGTATCCGCGCGAGAGATCTCGCCCATTGCGTTGTGGCTGTATCACCGGTTCCCGCTCAGTTTCCGTGAGGTCGAGGAGCCGATGCTCGAACGCGGCGTCGTCGTATCGATTATGTGGACAAATTGCGTCTGTCAATCTTCCGGGCAGGCCGGGGCAACTGGATCCTCTGCGATCAGTGACCATCACCGCCTGGTGGCCCCAGATCGGACTGGCCCCCACAACCGCGACCATGACCCTCGAATCGGTTGGGAACCCGCGCCGTTAGCAAGCACACGGATCCGCCACTCTCGACGAGCGGGTGGAGGGCTCCCCGCGCGGCCGGTGATACCGCACTCGGAAACTGTGAGCTGTCCCCGGGCGGGGTCAGGCGAGTGCTGGTGGGTCGCGCCGGATCACCTCGGGAAACCGGAACACGAGCGCATCGACGAGTCGGTGCACTTCGAACAGCTCACCACGCAGGCCCGCGACCTCGGCACCCAACTGGTCGGTTAGGCGGCGTTGGTGGTCAGTGCGGGCGCGGTCGGCGAGGGCTTCTGTGGACTCGATACGCTGGGAAAGAACGTCGATCTCCGTGTCCAATTGGTCGAGGAAAATACGCGCCTGCGCCGCGTCGGAAGCATCCGCCACTGCCCCGACAGTCATGTCTCGATCAACGCGGCGAGCTTGGCGGTCGCCGCCCGCTCGATGAGCAACGGAACGAAATCTCGAATGCGCCCGCTCGTGAAGTGGGCGGCCGCTTCTTCCACGGCGGTTCCGACTGCCTCCCGCGATGCGGTCGGGAACTTCGTAAGCAGCCGCGTGGTGACCTGCGAGATCTGGCGTGCTTCTTCCGCGGAATTCATACTACGAATCGTGCTGGCCCAAGTCCTTCCGCGTCAATCCAGCACCGGTCCTTCCGCGTCAATCCAGCACCGGAGGTCTGTGACCAACGCATCTCCTGGCAAGAAGCTTCACCCGCTGCTCGCCAGCCTTTCCGTCGGTGTCAGCTCGCTTGTGCACACCGGCGAGTCAGTCTTAACTTTCGCGACATCGCGCACCGCCAGGCACCTGAGGGAGACGTCGCAGCCCTGCCGGGCTGACCCGCAAATCGGGCGCCTCCGACGGCACCAGCCGTCCACAGCTGACGGGCGGAGACGCCCACCGGCGGCAGTTGCGCGGGTTCCATCAACCATAAAATCGGGTACTGCCTGGGCATGGACAGCGCAGAGGACCGGGACGACGCCGCATGGAACCGCCGAGTCCGCAACGAAACCGACACCCAGCGACTCGACCGCAACTGGAACAACCTGCTGCAGGAACTCCGTGTCGCGCAGACCGGTGTTCAACTTCTGACCGGATTCTTGCTGACCCTGCCCTTCCATCAGCGTTTCGAGGAGCTGTCGGGCGCTCAGGAAGTGATCTACCTCGTGACCGTCGCCCTGTCGGTGACCGCGACGATGATGCTGGTCGCGCCGGTCGGCATCCACCGGCTGCTGTTCCGCCAGCATGCCCTTCCCACCCTCGTCGCAACCGGACAGCGACTGGCGATCGGCGGCATCGCCGTCCTGGGGTTCGCCCTCGTCGGCGTGGTCCTGCTGATCTTCAGCTTCGTGGTCGACATGACCACCGGGATCATCGCGGCCGCAGCGGCGATGCTGATGTTCTTCGGCCTCTGGATCCTGCCGGCCCTGCGCAGCCGTTGCTCCACCGACGATGACCAGGCACCTGAGACGGTGTGAGCCGGGTTGCGTCGCCTCGTTGAGCGCCCTGGTGGGCACGCCCTGCCCCACCGGGTTCGCCACCCGACCGAGCCCCTCACCACCGGAAAGTCAATCGCCGCGGACCCTTGGTGGGGTGCAGACTGGACTCATGGTGTCGACGCAGCGCGAGCGGGAAGACAAGTACGACGTGGGCCTGCATTTCATGCTGCCGGATCTGGGAGGGCTGGTTCCCGCCGGTGGGCGGATCGAGGCCGGCGCGGCGAACCTGAGCAGTGTCTACTACGACACCGACGACCGGGACCTGCTCCGCCAGCACGTCACGCTGCGTCGGCGCACCGGTGACACGGACGGCGGGTGGCAATTGAAGGTCCCCGCCGACAAGGCCCGCACCGAGCTGACACTACCGCCCGCCGATAGGGAGGCGGTTCCCGACGAGCTGGCCACCCTGGTCACCGGGGTCGCTCTGGGTAAACCCCTGCACGAGGTGGCGGCGCTGTCCACCGTGCGGCGCACCCAACGCCTGCTCGACCGGGGCGAGCAGCTTCTCGCGGAGGTGGCCGACGACCTGGTGCACGCCACCGTCGCCGGGGACGTCGCCGTGGTCAGCGAATGGCGGGAAGTGGACGTCGAACTCGGCGATGGCGGCGGGAAGTCCCGGCGCGCCAAGGTGGCGACCAAGGTCGGCAAATGCCTCACCAAGGCCGGTGCCAGGCCGTCACCGCACGCGTCGAAGCTCGATCGCGCGCTCGCCGCCAACCAGCACGCACGCGCCGCCGACGCAAGGGCCACGGCGGAACGGGTGCTCACCGAGTACCTCGACGCCCAGGTCCAGGCGATCGTGGCCGGCGACGTGTGGCTTCGCCGCGGGCTGGACCCGATCCATTCCACCCGGGTCGGTATTCGACGGTTCCGCAGCACCCTGCGCGTGTTCGGCAAACTCCTGGACCCCACGGCTGGAGCGAAGCTCGACGCCGAGTTGTCCTGGTACGCCGGTGTGCTCGGTGAGGTGCGGGACCGGCAGGTGCAACGGCAGCGGTTCGCGGAGAAGGTGGCCGACCTGCCGGGCGAGCTGGTGATGGGACCGGTCGCCGCCCGCATCGAGGGCGATCTGCTCGCCGAGCAACACCGCCACCGCGGCCACGCGATGGAGGCCATCGACAGCGACCGCTACCGGGCGCTGATGGCCACCTTGGCGCAGTGGCGAACCGACCCACCGTTCACCACGCCGGCCGATTCGCGTTCCGTCCGCAAGGCGACACGCAAGGCCGGGCGCAAGGCAAACAAGAGACTGACCACCGCGGTCGCCGACACCGACGACGCGGCGCTGCATCGGGCGCGCAAGGCCGCCAAGCGGGCCCGCTACGCCGCCGAACTCGCCAGACCGGTCCTCGGTAAGAAGAAGTCCAAAAAGAAGGCCGCAAAGTACAAGAAGATCCAGACGGTACTGGGCGAGCACCAGGACTCCGTCGTGGCCGCCGAGACCCTCCGCACGCTCGGCGCCCGCGCCGGATCCACACCGGGCGAGAACGGGTTCGCGTTCGGGCTGCTGTACGGGCTCGAACTGCAGGCAGCCCAGCGGGCGCGAGCGGACGCCACGCGCCTCGTGAGCTGATCCTCCGGTCGGTGGCCTTCCTGATCGCGCAGATCGTGGATAGGCCGCATTTCCGTTGACAGAGCAACGCAGAGGAGCGTGTGACGGGGCGCCGGTCAGGTCGGCTCGGTGGCCCTCCCGCCGGTCATGGTTGCCGCCTGCGGGTCGGTACGGTCCATCCGCTCGAGATGGGCCTTGATCCACTCGGTGGTGTGGGGCCGCGCGGAACGCGGGGGCGTGTATTCGGCCGGTCCGTCGGTCATGGGCGTTCCCCTGAGGTGCCGGGAACGTCTGATGGCGATATACCCATGGAAGAGAGCGTGCCCGCACGGATTGAACACGCGGTGAACACCGTGGTCGGCTCTGGTTTTCACCCGTTGATCCGGCAAACGGCGCCGGCATGCGGACCGAGCCTGGCCGGACCGGGGTCGGTCTCCGGCCACGCGTCGGGTGCCGATTCCACGATGACCCCAACTGCCTGGGTCGGAGCGGCCCGACCCGCCGTAAAGGCTGCGGCCGGGCGCCGACACGACGCTGCGAGCTGCCCTGTCGGCGCCCGGGGCTGATGCGCAACACACGGGTGGGGAGCGAATGCCCAGGATCCATGCGATCGTATCGGCGAAACGAGGTGGCGGCGCTGATGTATCCGCCGAAGCCTGCACGTCCTGGGAAGCCTGCACGTCCTGGACGGAAAACAGGCGACTCGAGGCAACCCAAGGATCCGTGTGAACCCATTCAGCATCCCGGCCGCAGCCCCTGCGTGCGTGGTGCTCGTCCATGCTGATGTGAAACAACGCCTCGTCGACCGCATTCGAACCGCCGGTGTCCGCGCTCTCGATGTGGCCGTCCTCGACCTACGACCGCAACGACGTCAAGCACCTGACGCCGTCCGAACTCTGCGGGCTACCCGATTCGAGGGGGCGGTCGTCGTGATCGATCAGCGTCGGTCCAGCCAGGAGCGGATCGCCGCTCTCGAGGCGGGCGCCGATGACGTCCTGGACGTGCAGATGGGCGAGGAGGAACTCGTTGCACGGATTCGCGCGGTACTGCGCCGCGCACAATCCAGACCGCAACCGACGCCGAATGCGCAGGTCCTGTCCTTGAACTGGGGGTGTAAAACCGTCGAACACCACGGGCTGCGCAGGACCCTCACCCAGACGGAATTCAACCTCATGGTCGTGCTGACCATCAATGCCGGCCGCATTGTTCTGCGCCGGCATCTCCTCCTGATCGTGTGGGGCGTCGCGAGTGACTCGAGGGCGAAGAAGGTCCTCAACACCTATATTTTCTCGCTCCGCCGGAAGTTGGCGTCGATCGGGGCGCCCCACGCAGTCCAGACGATCCGCGGCGTGGGTTTCTCCCTGCACGGTGCGGCCTCAACGACCGAACGTAGTCCCGCCGAAACCCCCTCTTCTTCCTGACCAGGTCGGCGAGGTCACCATTAGTGGGGATTCTCTACGATCGTGAATCCCCATGACTGTTAGGGTGGGGTTCATGCCTGCATCCACGACGCCGCCGGAGAGCCTGCTGCGGAACCCCACCTTCGTGATCGCGGAGCTGCATCGGGTGGGGCGTGAGGACCTCGAGGGCGTGCTGGCGGCCGAGGGGCTGAGCCTTCGGACCCATTGGATCCTCTGCTGTCTGGAAGAGCCGGGTGAGCTGTCCCAGAAGCAGGTCGCCGAGGTTCTGGGCGTCGATCGCAGCGACATGGTGCGACTGCTCGACGACCTCGAGGAACGCGGGTTCGTGGCACGTGCCAAGAACGCCAAGGATCGGCGCAAGCATGTGCTGTCGTTGACGAAGTCCGGCCGGCAGGTGCGGGAGCGGAGCGAGGAGTTGACCCGGAAGGCGTTCGATCAGCTCTACGGCAATCTCTCGGCGAAGGAACGCCAGAGCTTGCAGCGTCTGGTCCTGAAGGCGCTGGGCCTACCGAAGAAGTACGCCGACCCACCCACTTAGCCGGCACAGCCCCCGGTTTCCACGGTGTCTATTGCACCGTTCTCATGCCGGCCCCGCGAATTCCTTCGCGCAGGCCGGGGCCGTTCCAAAAGGAGCCCGCACATTGTCTGCCCCCACGCGTCTCGACCCGTTCACCGCCGGTGACCTCGCACCCGCGCAGCGGACCCTCATCGACATCCTCACCGACACCGCAGGACACCACCCGGACGCGCCCGCGATCGACGACGGTGAAGTCGCGCTGAGCTACGGCGAACTGATCGAACGGATCACCGCGGGCGCCCGCGACCTGGCCGCCCGCGGTGTCCAGCCGGGTGACCGGGTCGGCATCCGGATGCCATCGGGCTCGCGGGAGCTGTACCTGGCGATCCTGTCCGTTCTCGCCGCCGGCGCCGCGTACGTCCCGGTCGACGCGGACGACCCACCGGAGCGGGCCGAGCTGGTGTTCGGCGAGTCCGCCGTGACGGCGGTCGTCACCGCCGACGGCATCGACACCGCGACCGGTATTCAGCTTTCTGACCTCGGTGCGGTGGAGTTCCAGGCGCCGGAGCCGTCGGACGACGCGTGGATCATCTTCACCTCCGGGTCCACCGGCACCCCGAAAGGGGTGGCCGTCACGCACCGAAATGCCGCGGCCTTCGTGGACGCCGAGGCGAGGCTGTTCGTGCGCGACGCCCCGCTCGGGCCCGGCGACCGGGTGCTGGCAGGACTGTCGGTGGCGTTCGACGCATCGTGTGAAGAGATGTGGCTGGCGTGGCGGCACGGCGCCTGCCTGGTCCCGGCGCCCCGCTCGCTGGTGCGCACCGGCATGGATCTCGGCCCGTGGCTGGTCTCGCGGGCGATCACCGTCGTCTCCACGGTCCCGACGCTGGCCGCGCTGTGGCCGCCGGAGGCGCTCGACTCCGTCCGGTTACTGATATTCGGGGGCGAGGCCTGCCCGCCCGAGCTGGCACAGCGGCTGGCCGTCGACGGACGGGAGGTGTGGAACACCTACGGGCCCACCGAAGCCACCGTGGTCGCCTGCGCCGCACGGATGACCGGGACCGGCCCGGTGCGCATCGGGCTGCCTCTCGACGGGTGGGACCTCGCCGTCGTCGGCGCGGGCGGCCGTCCCGTCGCCGAGGGAGAAATTGGGGAGCTCGTGATCGGCGGGGTCGGTCTGGCCCGCTACCTGGACCCGGCCAAGGACGCCGAGAAGTACGCGCCGATGCCCTCGCTCGGCTGGGACCGCGCCTACCGCAGCGGGGATCTGGTGCGACTGGACCGCGCGGGACTGGTGTTTCAGGGGCGCGCCGATGATCAGGTCAAGCTGGGTGGGCGGCGCATCGAACTCGGCGAGGTCGATGCCGCACTGCAGGCACTCCCCGGAGTTGCCGGGGCGGCGGCCGCGGTGCGCAGCACCGAATCCGGCACCGCGCTGCTGATCGGCTATCTCGCCGCACCACCAGAGTTCGACCTGAATCAGGCCCGGACACACCTCGCGGAACGGCTCCCGGCCGCGCTCGTGCCCCGGCTTACCCGGGTCGACGAGTTACCCACCCGCACCTCCGGCAAGGTCGACCGGAATGCACTGCCGTGGCCGCTGCCCGGAACGGAGACACCGGACGCGCAGGAGCTGGGTCTGGGCGGAACCGCGGGATGGATCGCCGGGCTCTGGACCCGGATCCTCGGCGCCGCGGTCGGCGGCGCCGATGATGACTTCTTCGCGATCGGTGGGGGCTCGTTGAGCGCGGCGCAGCTGGTCAGTGCCCTTCGCGAACGCTTCCCCGAGGTGACCGTCGCGCAGCTCTACGATCACCCGCGTCTCGGTTCGCTCGCAGAATTCCTCGACGAACTCGCACCCACCGTTGCCGCCACACCGCGTGTCGTCGCCCCGACGCCGCGGCGCATCCAGTGGGCGCAGATCGCCGCGACCGTGCCGCTGACCACCCTGACCGGGCTGCAGTGGGTCACCTGGCTGGCGGTCGCGAACAACATCCTGGCCTGGTTCGTGTCGGTCAGCTGGGCGCCGACATTGTCGTGGTGGCCGGTGCTGGTGATGTTCGCCCTGTTCATCACCCCGGTCGGTCGGATGGTGATCGCCGCGACTGGTGCCAGGGTGCTGCTGCGCACGCTGCGACCGGGCACTTACCCGCGCGGCGGGTCCGAACACCTCCGTATCTGGGTTGCCGAGCGGCTGATCGAGGCGAGTGGGGCGGCGAACCTGTCCGGCGCCACGTGGATGGTGTACTTCGCGCGGGCGCTCGGCGCGAACATCGGGCGGCGGGTGGACCTGCACACCCTGCCTCCGGTCACCGGGATGATCGAACTCGGTGAGGGCTGCTCGATCGAACCCGAGACGGATCTGTCCGGGTACTGGATCGACGGCGACGTCATCCACGTCGGATCGATCCACATCGGGGCGGGGGCTTCGGTCGGTGCCCGCTCGACCCTGTTTCCCGGCGCCCGCATCGGGGCGCACGCGGAGGTGGCACCGGGGTCCGCGGTCACCGGGAAAGTCACGGCAGGTCAGCGGTGGGCGGGCTCGCCGGCGGTCAAGGTCGGCAAGGCGGTGCACCCGTGGCCGGAGGACCGGCCGCCCCGGTCCTCCCGGTGGGTGCCCATCTACGGCCTGACCTCCCTCGCGGTCGCGGCGATGCCACTGCTCGCGCTGGCCGCGGGTCTGGTGCTGCTCGGGTGGTGGATCCGTGACGCCGACGACCTCGGCGCGGCCGCCCTCAAGGCGCTGCCGATGCTGCCGGCCGCGACCGTCCTCACCCTGGTCGTGTTCGCGGGCATGACCGTCGTCGCGGTCCGCCTGCTCGGGCTCGGTCTGCGCGGCGGCTATCACCCGGTGCGCAGCCGGATCGGCTGGCAGGCATGGTCCACCGAACGGCTGATGGACTCAGCCCGCACCTTCCTGTTCCCGCTGTACGCCAGCCTGCTGACCCCGCTCTGGTTGCGGCTGCTCGGCGCCAAGGTCGGCAAGAACACCGAAATCTCCACGGCACTGGTCCTCCCGAAGTACACCACCGTCGCGGACGGTGCGTTCCTCGCCGACGACACCATGGTCGGCAGCTACGAACTCGGCGGCGGCTGGCTGCGCATCGAGCCCGCCAAGATCGGCAAACGCGCATTTCTCGGCAACTCCGGCATGACCGGCCCCGGGCGCACCGTGCCGAAGAACGGTCTGGTCGCGGTGCTCTCGGCCACCCCGGACAAGAAGGGCAAATCCGGTTCGTCCTGGCTGGGTAGCCCACCGGTCCGGTTGCGCCGTTCGGCCACCGAGGCCGCGGCCTCGCGCACCTTCGATCCCCCGACCCGCCTGCGGGTCGCCCGGGCGATCATCGAAACCTGCCGGCTGATCCCGATGATCGTCACGTTCGGGATCGGGCTCGGTGTTCTGGTCGCTCTCGAGGCGTTCGCCGGCAGCCTTGGTTTCGTGTGGGCAGCACTGCTGTCCGGGCTCGTTCTCCTCGTTGCGGGTGCCGTTGCCGGCGCCGTCGCGGCGGCCGCCAAGTGGATCGTCGTGGGCCGCATCGGCGTCGTCGAGCACCCGTTGTGGAGCTCGTTCGTCTGGCGCAACGAGGTGTCCGACGCCTTCGTCGAAACGGTCGCCGCACCCTGGTTCGCCCGCGCCGCCACCGGTACCGCCGTGCTGAACCTGTGGCTGCGGGCGATGGGCGCGTCAATCGGGCGCGGCGTCTGGTGCGAGACGTACTGGCTGCCCGAGGCGGACCTGGTCACCCTCGGTGACGGTGCGACCGTGAGCCGCGGCTGCGTCGTGCAGACCCACCTGTTCCACGACCGAATCATGAGCATGGACACCGTCACCCTCGGCGCCGGCGCCACCCTCGGCCCGCACAGCGTGGCACTGCCCGCCTCGGCCATCGGCCCCGGCGCCACCGTCGGGCCGGCGTCTCTGGTGATGCGTGGGGACCGCGTGCCCGACTCGACCCGCTGGCAGGGCAACCCCATCGCACCCCGGCCCGAACACGGCCGATAAGCATCGGCGTCGACCGGGCTGCGCCAATTCACTACTCGCGCGTAACCACGCATCGGCCCGTATGCTCGGCCACGTCGCGGGGCTGCGGCGATGGCCTGAAAGGCTGCGGAACCGATGACACCCTGCGACATCACCGAGCGGAACGGGAAGACGCATGTCGATGAACCCTGATCCCAAGAGTGGGCGACGGCGACGGTTTTCGGTCGGAACACGGGTGCGAACCCCTCACTCACTCGATCCGCAGATCCCTGAAGAACAGTGGCCCCTCGCAGCGGGAGTGATCATCGAGGACTTTACCGGCTCGGGTGGCCTCAGCCCGAAGGCCTACGCGCGGGATTGGGCCTTCTCCCGGCGGTGGGCCATCGCCCTCGACGACGGCAATCTGATCTTCCGCGACAGCGAAGACCTCGACGATGAAGACCCCGACACCGAAGCCACCTGACCTGCGGGGGCTGCGCCAATACGCCTACGACGACACCAGCCCCTGGATCCTCTCGCGGGCAGCCCGTTCGACGAGCAGGGGAACGAAGTCGCGCACCTTCCCGTTCACGAAATGCGCATGCGCGGAGCGCACGACCTCCTCGATGCTCTCCCGGGCGATGTCCGGGTAACGCGTATCGAGGCGATCGATGACTCGTTCGATGTGGAGCAGCTCTTCATCGTTCGTCATTGGGCAATCCTCCGCCCGGGTCAGCGGTGGCGGCAATGCCCGGATCGACGACACCCGTTCTCTGGTCCGGGCGAGCGCCTGCCGCGCTCGATCGGGTCCGAGGGCGAGACACACAAGCGCTACTGCCGGCGAATCTGCGGCGAACGACCACCACAGATGCGACTCTTCAACGACGATCACCGGTACCGGCCGACGACCGAAGCCGTGTCGCTGCCGGTGGGAAGGTGCGGGAATGTTCGTCCTGGTCCGTCACGCCCACGCGGGCGACAAGACAGGGTGGCCCGGCCGTGATGCCGACCGCCCGCTGAGCACCCTCGGGTATTGGCAGGCCCGCGGCCTCGTCGCCGCGCTGAACGGCATCGACATCCGGGCCCTGTTCGCCAGTCCCGCCACCCGCTGCCATCAGACCCTGCTGCCGCTCGCCGCGGCGCGCGGGCTGCGCATCGACGATCACCCGCTGCTGACCGTGGGCGCACCGCCCGACGAACTGCTCGCGGTGCTGGAGGCGCCGGAGGCCGACGGGGCGGTCTTCTGTACCCATGGTGAGGTCCTCGATGCCCTGGCCGAGTTCGGGCGGGCGCAAGGATCGACGGGTGTGCCCCCGGCGGCGGCGACCGCGAAGGGCGGGGCCTGGATCGTCGACCGCGGCGCCGGTCCGGCCCCGACACTGCGCTACCTCGCGCCTACCCCCACCTGCTGACCGAGTTAGTGCACCGCTGTGTCTAGTCGGCCAGTGGGGCGGCGTCCACGCGGGCCTGCCGGGCCGCCTGCAGCTCCAAGCCGTACCGCAGACCGAAGGTGAAACCGTTCTCCCCGGGTGTCCGTCCCGGCGCGGGCACCGAGTCCCGCGGGATGTCGGCGACGACGCTGTCCCGGTGCTCGCCGCGATGTCCGCCCATGCACCGCCACGCGCTTGAATCCGTCATCGCCCGGTCACCGACCGGCCAACCCCCGCTCAGCCGGTCAATGCGGGGAGATTCTCCCGGAATTGGGTATTCATCATCGAGGACGATGATTGATACGGACGAGCAGTACGAGCGGCAGGAGGAGCTACGGGAACATGCGGCAACATTTCTCTGGGCAGCTCGAGAACATGAGAACGGATCTCACCGATCTGTGTTCGTTGACCGAAACCGCGATCGATCACGCAACACGGGCACTGCTCGATACCGACCTGGGTGCGTCGGAAGCATGCGCCGACGTCGATACCGAGATCGGTTACCGGGCCCAGGAGATCGATCACCGGGCCCTGACACTGATAGCCCTTCAGGCGCCGGTCGCGCAGGATCTGCGCGCTCTGATCAGCGGCATCCACAACATCGCCGATCTGCGGCGGATGGGCAGCCTAGCGGCGCATGTCGCCGAGGTGGCGAGGTTGCACTTCCCCGCCCCGGTCGTCCCCGGTGAGCTTCGGGGTGTCATCTCGGAGATGGGTGTGGCAGCGAAGGCGCAGGCTGCGGCGGCCACCGAGGTACTGCGTGACCGCGACTGCGAGCGGGCGTTGGAACTGATCAGGGCAGATGATCGGACCGATGCTCTGCTTCGCGAGTTGTTCGCGGTCACCAAGAGTGACGACTGGCCGTACGGGGCGGCATCGGCGGTGAACATCACGCTGCTGGGGCGCTTTTACGAACGCTTCTGTGATCACACCGTGGAGATCGGTCGTAACGTCATTTTCGTGGTGACGGGAGACTTTCCCGTGGCGTGATCGGGTGTGCCGTCACACCTCATGCTCGCCGCTGCGGCCGGCCATCTCGTCGACCGTTGTGCGCGGCAGCTCGAGCAGGGGATGATCCGCTCATGCGGGTGGTGGTCTGGCTCAGGTCGTTCGTGGGGTGGCTGCGTGCCGGCTACCCGCAGACGGGCGACCCACACGGCTACATCCCGTTGGTGGCCCTCTGCGGGGCCGCGTTGACCGACGAGCAGGTCGAGCAGGTCGCGGTGATGGTCGACAAGATCGGTGCCGGCCCGGTCGAGGACGTCGACATCAGAGTCGCGATCACCAACCTCTCCCATGAGATGCCTACGGACAGCGAACTGCGGCGGGTGCGCGATCGGCTGACCGCTCGCCGAGTACGACCGGCCACGGGTGAGGACTTGCCACCCCCGAGTCTGCGGTGACGGGACGGTCGGCGGGGCCTGCCCCGCCGGGCTATGGCTCTTGACCTGGTCCAACGTGTTCCCCTGGGTTCCCTCGTTGGTGGTTCGTTCACCCGAAACCCGCCTTCTCCTCGCCTTCGGCTCTTCCGGTTATCCGATCACTCTCCCGAGGAGGATTGTCGGTGGTTTGAAAGCGGCTCTCGCGGTTCGTCCCAACACGACGGCCGGCGTCGCGCCGGTCGATCACCTGCACGTGCGCCGACGACCGCTTTCACACGGTGCCGAACACCGCTGCGGGTTCGCGGAGCCGTCGACAAACACCGCGCGGTGCTCAGTGCTGCGGGTGTCTGCGCCCTGCCCACACCCAGCCCGGCAGTGCCTCGAGCGAGGCGACGCGGTCGGCGCCCAGGTGGCCGCGGGCATGCCGGCGACGCTGATTGGCGACCCATTTGCCGACCGCATCACCGTTGACGGTTTCTCGATGCGCCGGACTGGCGTGCCCGTGCGCGGCGGCGTAGGCGGTCAGTGCGGTGAAACCTTGCCGCCACCGCTCGTCGGCGGGGTTCCACTGCCACCCGGGCAGCGCCTCGAGCTCGGTGACGCGGTCGGGCGCGAGCTTTCCGGCGCGGTACTCGCGCCGCCGCCGGGCCACCCACATACCCAGCCGGAACTGGCCCACCGTGTACCGCTGGCTGGGCGCGGCGTGCCCGTGCGTGTCGATGAACCGGCGCAGCTCGGACAGCCCGGCGAGCCAGCTTTCGTCGACGCGGCTCCAGCGCCACCCGGGTAGCTGCTCGAGCGCGGCGATCCGCTCCGGGGCGAGGGCGCCGGCGTGGAAGTCCTGCCGGCAGCGCCCAATCCAGGTGCCGAGGGGAAACCCCTCACTCTGCGCGGAGCGTGGAACGTCCGCCGACCCGTGCACCCGGACATGGTCGCGGAGCGTGTGCAGGCCCTGCGTCCAGCGATACATCTCGGGGTCCCATTGCCAGTGGGGCAGCGTGTCGAGGGCCGCGACCCGCGGTGGGGCCAGCGTGCCGGCGGCATGCTCCTCGCGTTGGGTGCGCGCCCATTCGGCGAGCGCGACGCCGTCGACCAGGGCGGTTTCGGGCACCACCGCGGTGCGGTGGGCCTCGAGGAAACGGCGCAAGGCCAGGAAACCGGACCGCCAGCTCTTCGGCCGAGCCGGTCCCCAGGTCCACCCGGGCAGTGCCTCGAGGATGCGGATGCGGTCCGGGCTGAGGGTGCCGTGCCAGTACACGTCCCGGATCCGCCGCACCCACCGGCCGAGGTCGATTCCGGTGGCGCGGGTGGGGGCCGGCGGGGCGGCGTTCCCACACCGTTCGACGTAGCGGCGAAGGGCCGCGAACCCGGCGTTCCAGGATTCGTCACCGGCGCCGCCCGCACGACCGGTCGGTGGTTGTTCACTGCGGACGCCGGTGGCGGAGGGGTTGTCTCGGCCATTCTTCCTACCGTCGTGGTCTGCCGTCATTCGCACAGAGAGGGCGCCAACCGGTACCCCACTCCACGGATTGTTCTGATGATGTGCCCGTGATCGGGATCTGCTCCGAGCTTGGTGCGCAGTCTCCGGATGTGGACGGCGACGGTGTTGGTGTCGGTGGCGCGACCCCACACCGCCCTGCTGATCTGGTCGGCGCTGGCAACCCGGCCGCGTTGTTCGATCAGATAGCTCAGCAGCTCGAATTCGCGGCGCGTCAGCAGGACTTCCACGTCGCGGACATGCACCTCGAAACCGGAGGCGTCGACGCGGATGGGGCCGGCGACCAGTGCCGTTCGAGGCGGTGGCGCGGGTGGGTGCTGCATGAACTGCCGGATATCGGTGAAATCGTACGGTCGCACCGTCGTGGCGGTGGCCCCGGCCGCGATCGCCTGCCGGGTGAGGGTCTCGTTCCCGGGCTGTGCACCGACCAGGATGGGCACATCCGAGTGCCCGCGTACCGTCGCGATCACCTGGACGGCGCTGACACCGCCCACCATCTCGGGTGCGACCACGAGGACGGCGGGAAGATTCGCGCCGACCGCCAGTAGCGCGGCGGCGCCGTCGGTGCACCACTGAGTCCGGACGCCGGCGCCGTCGGCCGAGTCGATCAGTGCGGCGGCGATGACCGGGTCGGGTTCGGCGAGCAGGACCCGGCCGTCCCGCGAGGTGGAGGCCCGCCGGTCGGTGAGTGTCACGACCTCGTCCACCCGCCGTGCGTCGATGCTCACCGAGAAGCCCCCTCCCACATTTCGGCCGGCACGCAGGCGATGCCGGCCTCCTCGTCCGCCTCTCCATGACGCGGTGACCTCCAGGCGGCGGTCAACGCACCAGGTCTGGACACGGTCGTCTCAGCCGAACCGGCCGCTGATGTAGGCCTCGGTCCGCGGGTCGGCCGGCGCGGAGAAGATCTTCTCGGTGATGTCGAACTCGACCAGCTTGCCCTCCCGATTGCCGTGCTCGTCGGCCTCGGCGGTGAAGAACGCGGTGCGATGCGACACCCGGGCGGCCTGCTGCATGTTGTGCGTGACGATGATGATGGTGAACTTTTCGGACAGCTCGTCGATCAGGTCTTCGATCTTCGCCGTGGCGATGGGATCGAGGGCCGAGCACGGTTCGTCCATCAAGATGACCTCGGGTTCGGTGGCGATCGCGCGGGCGATGCACAGGCGCTGCTGCTGACCGCCGGACAGGCCGGTCGCGTCCTGCTTGAGCTTGTCCTTGACCTCGTCCCACACGGCGGCGGCACGCAGCGCCCTCTCGACGACCTCGTCCATGCTGTGGGTCTTCATGCCGGTCACGCGCGGCCCGTAGGCGACGTTGTCGTAGATCGACTTCGGGAACGGGTTCGGCTTCTGGAACACCATGCCGACCCGGCGGCGCAACTCGATCACATCGACCGCGGCGTCGTTGATGTCGATGTCGCGGTAGGTGACCGTGCCGTGCACCTTCGCGCCGGGAATGAGGTCGTTCATCCGGTTCAGGCACCGCAACACGGTCGACTTCCCGCACCCGGAGGGGCCGATCAGCGCGGTGACCTCGTTGGCGGCGAACGATAGGTTCACCTCACCGATCGCGCGGAGGCCGCTGTAGCTGACCCCGAGGCCATCGGTGGCCATCATGGCGTAGGACCTGCCGCCCTTCGGTGCCCGGGGGGCGTGGTGGTGGGCGATTCGCTTGAGCAGCTGCTCGTCCTGCGCATCGAGGACGGGCGTCGACTCTTCTTCGGTACTCATGGCTGCATGCCTCGTTCGTGTCATGAAACTCGGGTCCTCCCCGGGGTCACCAGCGCCGCTGGAAACGGTTGCGCATCCAGATCGCGAGGCCGTTCATCGCGAGCAGGATGACCATCAACAGTAAAATTGTGGCCCACGCCAGCTGCTGATTCGCCTCCTCGGGCAACTTCACCAGGTTGAAGATCTGCACCGGCAGCACCGTGTACCGATCCAGGAAGCCCTCGGGATTGACGGTGACGAACACCGTCGCCCCGACCAGCAGCAGCGGGGCGGCCTCCCCGATCGCCCGGGACAGGGCCAGGATCGTGCCGGTGGCGATACCGGAGATCGCGGACGGCAAGACCTGCTTCCAGGTGGTCTGCCACAGGGTGGCGCCCAACGCCAGGGAGGCGTCCCGGATGTCCCGCGGCACCGAGCGCAGCGCCTCGCGGGTGGTGATGATGATCACCGGCAGGATGAGCAGGGCCAGGGCCACCGAGCCGGCCAGCACCACCGGGCCCAGCGAGATCGGACCGCGCACCACGAACGCCAACGTCAGGATGCCGTAGATGATCGTCGGCACCGCGACCAGGTTCTGAATGTTGAGTTCGATCAGCCGATTCCACCACTTGGTGCTGTCCGCGTACTCCTCGAGATAGACCGCGCCGGCGATACCGATCGGGATGGCCAAGATGATGGTGCCGAGCATCACCCACAGGGTGCCGAAGATCGCCGACTGCACACCGGAGGTTTCCGGGTGCAGCCGGGACGGCTGCTGGGAGATCAGGTTCCAGTCGAAGCGGGCCAGTCCCTCGACGATGATGACCGCCAGCACCGCGAACAGGAACAGGCACGAGAGCGCCAGGCACACCCACAGGATCCCGGCGAATACCGCCGAACGGGTGCGGTTGCGCCGCTTGCCCGTGACGAGAACCTTCCCGAGATCGACGGGAGTCTTCTTCACCGACGTCGTGGTCATCAGTAGGCCTGCCGGTATCTGCGCACCAGGGTGATGCTGACCATGTTGATCAGCAGCGTGAGGAAGAACAGCAGCGCACCGACCGCGAACAGCGAGTAGTACACCGGGCTGCCCTGCGGGGCGTCACCGCTGGCGACCTGCGCGATGAACCCGGTCATGGTCTGCGCACCCACCAGCGGGTTGAGGGTGAACTGCGGTTGGCTACCGGCGGCGATGGCGACGATCATCGTCTCACCGACCGCCCGGGACAGGCCCAGCACGATCGCGGCCACGATCCCGGACAGCGCGGCGGGGAACACCACCCGCACCGTGGTCTGCATCCGGTTCGCGCCCAGCGCGTAGGAGCCCTCACGCATCGCGTGCGGCACCGCCGACATGGCATCCTCCGACAGGGACGCCACCGTCGGGACGATCATGAAGCCCATCACGATGCCGGGCGAGAGGTTGTTGAAGATCTGCGCGCCCACCCAGTCCTGCAGCAGCGGGGTGACCATGGTCAGCGCGAAGACGCCGTAGACCACGGTCGGCACCCCGGCCAGGATCTCCAGGATCGGTTTGACGACCCGGCGGATCCGCTCGTCGGCGTACTCCGCCAGGTAGGTGGCGGCACCGAGGCCGAGCGGCACCGCGACGAGCAGGGCGATGATCGTGGTGCTCAGGGTGCCGGCGACCAGCGGCAGCACACCCCATTCCTTGTCGGTCCAACTCGTCTTGCTGCCGAACCCGGCCGTCCAGGTGGTGCCGGTCAGGAACTCCCAGATGGTCACGTTCTGGAAGAACGTGAACAGCGGGGCGATCAGGGCCACCACGATCGCCGCGGTGATGACCACCGACAGAAACGCCGAACCGGCGAGAAGGACCTTGATGATCCGCTCGCCGATGCGGTTGCTCTGCGCGCTGAGGTCGACCGGTAATCCGACCGGCGGCAGCCCCCCCGAGCGTGCGCCCGGGGAGCCCGCCGTGATCGGGCCGGAACTCACTTTAGTTGCCGGCCTTCGCATTCAGCGCGTCGAGCTCGGCCTGCGCAACCTGCAGCTGCGCGGGGGTGAGCGGAATGAACTTCGCCGCCTCCACGATCTCCTGGTTGGACCCGAGGTAGAAGTCGGCGAAGGCGACGACCTGCGGCTTCTTCAGGGCGGCGTCGGAGACGTAGATGAACAGCTCACGCGAGAGCGGCTTGTAGGTGCCGTCCTGCGCGGTTTGGGTCGAGGGCGCAATGCAACCGCCGCCGCTGTCGATCTTGACGCCCTTGACCTTGTCCGCGTTGGCCTCCAGGTAGGAGTAGCCGAAGTAGCCGAGCGCACCCTTGGTGGCGGACACCCCCTGGACGGTGATGTTGTCGTCCTCGGTCGGGTTGTAATCGGTGCGGCTTTCGCCCTCCGTCCCGTTGACGGCCTGGGTGAAGTAGTCGAAGGTGCCCGAGTCCGAGCCGGCGCCGAACAGCTGCAGCGGCTCGTCCGGGAACGACGGATCGACCTGGTTCCAGTTGTTGACGGTCGACCCCGGCGCCCAGATCTTGTTGAGCTGCGCCACGGTGAGGCAGTCGGTCCAGGTGTTGTCGTTGTTGACCACGACGCTCAGCGCGTCGTTGGCGACGACGAGCGGGCTGTACTGGATGTTGTTCGACTGGCAGACGGCGATCTCGCTGTCCTTGATCGGCCGGGACGCATCCGAGATGTCGGTCTCACCGGCACAGAACTTTTCGAACCCACCGCCGGTGCCGGAGGTGCCGACGGTGACGTTGGCATCGGGGTGCTCGCCCATGAACAGCTCGGCGGCGGCGGAGGACAGTGGTTCGACGGTGCTGGATCCGTCGATCACGACCGGCCCGGAGATGGATTCTCCCTCGCCGCCGCCCGTGCTGTCGTTGCCACCGCACGCGGCCAGGGTCAACCCGGCCGCCACCGCCACAGCCGCGACGCGGGTCCGCTGGAAGTGGAGGATGGTCACAGAGGTGCCTCCTGCATACGTTCCGACGCAGCGTCGGAATCGGTGTGCCCACGATCGTGGGACCCCTCTATCGAAGCCCCCCAATCTGAACGGCAGATGAACAAGACATGGCAGCGGCCAAAGGATCGGGCGTGGCCCGTGGATGACGAGCCGACCGCCGAACCAACGAATCCCGCACATCGGGAAGCGACCACGCGAGAAGAAATCGGGGTCCGCACCAAGGGTCGGCGCAGGGACCGGCCGACCCGGGCAACCGAAACCTCAGGCGCTGCGGCGTTCTCGCAACAGGGGTCGCGCCACCACGCGCCGAAGGCTTGGGACCGCATGTGAAGACACGGAGGCTGGCGGGGCCCTCTCCCTGGCTTGACCGTTTCACCTGCAGGTGACTACTCAGCCGGTCAGGCCTGGCCTCCGGCGCGGATCACCGTGTGCCGGGATCGGCGGTGAGGTCTTCGGTGTCGGCGAAGACCAGTCGCCCGTCGTCGAGGGCAACCGCCCACCGGTGCACCGGCGCCCAGTGGTGGCCGCGTTCCGCGGAGTCGGTCAGTTCGGCGTAGTCCTCGACAATCTCCCCAGTCGTGGTCGCCTCGGACTGCCTGCGTACCAGCAGCCGGGCGCCCACAGTCAACACAGCAGGGGGTGCCGCTTTCCTCACGCTCTTCTCGGACATTCGTCTCAACCTTCCGTTCGGCGGCCGACCGGAGCGTAAGCATGACCCCTCCGCGTCCGCTGAAGTGACCTGTTTGACGATCCCGCGGTCGCGTTAGACGACTACAAGCTGCTGGCGGGCCTGCTCGTCGGCGCCGCCTCCCACAGGCCGGGTTCGACGCCGCGGGCAACTTCGCTCGACTGCGGGGCTGTCGACCGGCTCACCTGAACGGATCGGACGTTTGGCGTCGGCACAGTGGTATCGGGTGGTACCCGCCCCACTGGCTGTCTGCGCGTAGGCTCCGCCCCGAGACCGGCGACGAGAACGAGGTGGCGAGGCGATGCCCGGTAGGTTGCGCGCCCGGTTCAGCCGGGTCCGACGTGCTCACCGAACGCCCCGACTTCGCGCTGGTCGGTATCCTGCGGGTGCCGCAGCTGCACGGCAGTCCCGGGCGGGCCATCACCCGGCGGATCGGGTACGCGCTCGCCGCGTTGGCGGTGGTGGTGCTGATCGTGTATCTCGGCCGCGTCGGCTACCGCGACGTGCAGGAGAATCCGCTCTCGCTGCTGGATTGCGTGTATTACGCGACGGTGTCGCTCTCGACCACCGGGTACGGGGACATCACCCCGATCACCGCGCAGGCGCGGCTGGTCAACATCCTGATCGTCACCCCGTTGCGGATCTTCTTCCTCATCGTGCTGGTCGGCACCACCCTCGCGGCGCTGACCGAGAACTCCCGCCAGAGCTACAAGATTCAGCGGTGGCGTCGCCGCACCCGCCATCACGCCGTCGTCGTCGGCTATGGCACCAAGGGCCGCGCCGCCGTCGCCGCGATGCTCGGTGACGGGGCCGACCCCTCGAACATCGTGGTCGTCGATACCGATCCGGCGGTGCTCGAGACGGCAACCGGGCAGGGGTTGGTGACCGTGCACGGGTCGGCGACCCGATCGGACGTCCTGCGACTGGCCGGGGCGCAGCATGCGTCGTCGATTGTCGTGGCCACCAGCCGCGACGACACCGCGGTGCTGGTGACGCTCACCGCGCGCGAACTCGCACCGGAGGTGAAGATCGTCGCCTCGGTCCGGGAGGCCGGGAACGTGCACCTGCTGCGCCGGTCCGGCGCCGACACCGTGGTCGTCTCCTCCGAGACCGCCGGCCGGCTCCTCGGCGCCGCCACCACCACCCCGAACGTGGTGGACATCATCGAGGACCTGCTCACCCCGGAGACCGGATTCGCGATCGCCGAACGCGCCGTCGAACCCGGCGAGGTCGGCGATTCACCGCGGCAGCTGCCCGACATCGTCCTCGGTGTGGTGCGCGACGGACAGTTGCTGCGCAGCGGAACACCCGAGGTGGACTCAATCGAAGCCGATGACAGGCTGCTCTACATCCGGCAGATAACGGATTGATCGAGCGGAGATACCGCAACCAGCCTTCGCTCGCCGTCCCATTTCCTTGGTTCCCTCGGGGTCCGATCACTTGTCGCGCACTGTGGCACTAGCTGATCACTTGCTTGGTGGACAACGGGTTCTCTCCGCGTGTCGGTCAGGTGGTCGTCGTTGTGGCGGCCATGATTGACAAGGGAGATGACGACGATGCGAGCTTTTCCGGTGCAGATGCCCTCTGGAACGCGGTACTGGACGGTGATCGACGAGGACCTGCTGGTCATGTCGGTGGCGGATGCATATCTGCGGTATGTGAGGTTCGGGCGTGATGGGGCCGAGTCCACGACCAAGTCGTATGCGGGCGCTGTCGCGTTGTATCTGTCGTGGTGCGCGGCCACGGGGCAGGACTGGCAGGCCGCGGCGGGGAAGATGCCGTCGTTCGTGCTGTGGCTTCGCCACTCCCCGTCGCAGCCAGGAGGGGCAACGGCCGGCGGGGTGGGCACGATCGTGGTGCGTGGACCGAGGCGGATCAACTGCGTGCTCGCGGGGGTGCGGGGGTTCCTGGCCTTCGCGGTGGATCACGGCGACGCTCCGAGAGGAGTGCTTGGTCAACTGTACGAGCTTGCCGATAGCCAGGACCTGCCGGCGGAGGCGCGCGGCGAGGACGGCGCCTGGAGGCTGCGGATGAGGGCCCGGCACCGGGTTCCGATTGTCAGGCAACGGCCCGGCCGGGCCAGCGATGACGACGTCCTCCTGCTGTTGCGGGCGTGTCGATCGGCGCGTGACCGGCTGCTGATGCTGCTGCTCGCGCTGGCAGGTCTGCGTCGCGGCGAGGTGGTTGGACTGCGGCGCGAGGACGTCCACTTCCTGCTCGACTCATCGGCTTTGGGCTGCAGCTTCCCCGGATCGCACCTGCACGTGGTGCGGCGACAGAACATCAATGGCGCGTGGGCGAAGTCGCGGCACTCGCGGATCGTCCCGGTGGATTCCCTTGTGGTGCAGGCCCACGACCAGTATGTCGCCGAGCGGGCCACGAAGGCCGGGGCGTGGGAGAGCGACTTCGTGTTCGTGAACCTGTTCCGTGCGCCAATCGGCGCGCCGATGACTCCCGGTGCGGTCAATGCACTGCTGGCCGCGGCCTCCCGCCGCGCGGGTCTGGATCGGGCGGTGCACCCCCATGCGCTGCGGCATGGGTTCGCCAGCAACGTCCTCGATGCCGGCGGGAGCATCGACGAGGTCCAAGAGCTCCTCGGGCATGCCTCGATCAGTTCGAGCCAGGTGTATGTCCACCCCGCACCGGAGCGGTTGCGGGCGGCGGTCGAGCGGGTAGGCCGAGCCGTCGGCCGCGGCGGCACCGAGGACGTGACAAGGTGAGCGCGTTGCCGGCTGGTGCGCTGGCCGCCTCGACACACGAGGACGAACTGGAAGCCGAACAGGCCAAGGACATCTGGGCGATGTCCGTGTTTGGCCATCGCGGACGGTTGGACTTCACCGCGATCAGCCAACCCTGGCTGCGCGAAGGTACGAAGCGGTGGGCGATACAAGACCTGATACGCCGTCGAGGCGACGGAGTCACCACAGTGCTGAGAGCTCACGTCGCGGCCTTGACCGGGCTCTCGGAGAGCCTGCGCATCCATCGCAGCGACCACGGCCTGATCATCGGCGCGCTCGGCCGCCACGACATCGAGATGTTCCTGCAGCGACTCGCCCACCTGGAGCACTGCGACAAGATCAGCGCCTTGTCCCGATCCCTGGGCTGCCGGAAGGTCCATCACGCGCTACGCCAAATGCGACTACTCGGCCTGACCCGGGCCGGCGAGCCACTCGGCGGGCTGCCCGACGACTTCGCGCTCCGCCGCGAGGACGTTCCCCGGCGCCCGGACCGGCCGGCCCCACACCGGGCGTTGCCGCCCGAGATCCTCGCCCAGCTCTGCGATGCCCGCGCGTTGCCGGCTGGTGCGCTGGCCGCCTCGACACACGAGGACGAACTGGAAGCCGAACAGGCCAAGGACATCTGGGCGATGTCCGTGTTTGGCCATCGCGGACGGTTGGACTTCACCGCGATCAGCCAACCCTGGCTGCGCGAAGGTACGAAGCGGCCGGTTGAGGCGGGTCATCAGCGTCACGTCCTCGGTGCCGCCAAGTCTCGGTGCCCTACGGCACCTGCCGCGAACCCTCGAACGTCCAAGCTGGGGGTGGCGCCTGCCCATTCCGGTTCCGCTGCGTCGGCTGCGACCACTTCCACACCGATCCCTCCCATCTGCCCGAGTTGAAGGCATACCTGCATGACCTACTCCGAGACCGCGAACGCGTACTGGCCACCGCCGATCTCGAAAACTGGGCCAGGACAGAAGCTTTGCCCTCAGAAGAGGAAATCCGACGGGTCAAAGACCTCGTGCACCGAGTCGAAGAACATCTCGAACAGCTCACCCCCGCCGAACAAGCCGACATCGCCACGGCCATCTCGGCAGTGCGACGCACCCGCCAGGTGACCGGCCTGGGCATGCCCAGCATCAACCGCCAGCCCGATCTCGGCAAGCCACTGGAGAGACCGTGAACACCAACGCCATCGCCGCCGCCCGGCAGGCCCACAGCACCAGATGCCGACAACGCGTCCTCGCCGCGCTCGAGCAGGCTGCGCATTTGGGTGACGAGATCACCGTCTCCGCGATCGCCCGCCTCGCCCTATTGACTGAACTAATACGAAAGTCTTCCCAGTTCAACGGGCATGTAACGGCTTCTTGCATTACTGTCTCCG
>NZ_WXYH01000059.1:0-14083 GCF_009872365.1 Rhodococcus sp. T7 | reverse complement strand
GACACCCTCGGTCCGCAACCGATCAACATTCGATATCGGCGAAGACCCATCGGCCAGGCGCAGATCGAGCACAGCGACGAGATCGAGATCGTCCTGACCGGAGAGCATTGCAGCGAGACCGAGAACCATCGACTCATGATCCTCGACCACCCCGATACGCAACGCTGGACCAGAGTGAGTGCGGTGCTCGCCGGCACCGACTGGTGTCGGCCCTGTAACGGACGAGTCAGACTGCCACGCAGGCGTCGGCATCCATCCCCCTCTTCCAGCAGTGCGTCCGAACTCCGAACTTTGTGACTGCGACACTATCCTCCCCTTGCCGCTTTGTTCTATCGCCCAGTTGGCGGACACAGTCGACAACTGAGCGTTCGCCCGACAGTGGCATTCGAGTGCCACCGTACGCAGTGGTCGTCGCTGGCACGACCCGGTGCGCAACACAGCAGTTCGTACACTGTTTGCTGTTTGCTTCGGAGTGGGACACACGTCCAGCGAGAAAAGAATTAACCGCCTTGAACTGCCCGAAGAACCTGCTGTGCCGCCGCTTGAGGCGCGCCGAACTGATTGGAAGCATAAGCAGAGGTGTGGGTGCCAACGCCAGCAAGTTGAACGATAGAGAGGGGAAGAAATGTTGCGGGATTGGCTGCGCACACGATATCGCCAAGCTGGCAAACGCTAAAAACCTTGTTTCTGACGTTGCCAGCGAATGCAAGACGACCCCCGGAGAAGGCGGGGAAGTTTCCGCTCACTCCACCCGAGTAGCCCATATACCAAGGGTGCATGTGGATTCCTTGCTCAAATGGAATCTTGTCGGGGTCCGCGATAAGGACCGACGCACCTATCCTGTCGAGGAGTCTGTGATTGCGCTCGGTGCTTAACCGATTGAGCACTCGATGCATTACCATAGCCCCCTGCGAGTAACCGACAAGGATTATCCGTGGTCCCCCGCAGGCGGAACCCTTCGAGTCCATCTCTGAGGCGGTCCGGCTAAGCACTGAAATCGTGGTTTGGATGCCTTGTTCCACACCGGCCCAGTACCTACCTGCACCTGTGCCTGCGAGGACGGACACCGACTCCGCCGGGTAGTCGACCGCTGTCGCGGACACCTGCAGAGGGTCCCCAGCCAAGAGAGATCTGGCGATTGCACGGACCGCGGAGTCGACCTCGCGCCCTAGGCCGCCGAAATCATTAGCACTTTGTCCGGATCCGCGAGCACCAATAATCGCGATCTCGCCGTTTCGTGCGCAGAGGATCGGATCTCCCTGCGCATTTGCAATGCCCGCAGGAAAAGCCAACAGAGTCAAGGCCGACACCATGACCAGGCTAGCCAACGAAACGACACGACGGCGGATGGCTGCTTGTGGGCAACCGAAGAAACCACTGCAACCCATGAGGGCCTCCTGATCTGTTCGCATTCGCGGATGTGTCTAGCCCCGTGCCCGTGGGAACATACTTAATTCGCGCAGCCTCGCTCTCCGCGCTGGTCGGGAAGCTCGCGTACCAAATAGGGTCAGGACTTGGCCGTGATGCGCTTGCTGTACAGCGACTAGCTCAGGGCCGTACGAGCATCCCTCGGCACAAGATACCGTGACGAACCAACCGGAACCATTGACACCATCACCGAGCTCTCGGCGCTCCTGACCGTAACTACGGTCAGGAGCATCGAGACGTGAGGAAGCGGTCACCCAATGCGTCCTGACATTAGCCCTGACTGCGCCACTACACCGGTCCGAGCGAACGACGCCGACACTTCGAACGCGACATGGGATGAACCTACGCCGCATTGAATCATGATGTGTCAACTGCCTATACGTAGTTCACGTTCAAGGTATTGAGGAAGCGCCGCAACTCAGGCAGGTTCGACGCCTTTCGGTCCAAGTCCTTGTAGATCGCGTTGTCACTGTTAAGTGACCTCTTGTCACTCTTCTCCTTCAAGTACTGCATATTTTTCCTGTAAGAATCAAGATTGCCCATTGCAAGTGCTCTCCTTCTGTCGCAAGGCTCAAGTGTGTCCTGCGACTCTCTTTTAGTGTCTGCGTATGAGGCGACGCCGTTCACATCGGCCACTTCTTTGTTCTGCCGCCGATGCGTCGAACGGTGTCGCTGAGAGCGGCGTTCATTGACATAACGTTGCCAAACCACCTCTCGTCATTGCTCGTCAGTGGACCAAAAGTGCCTTGGATCGGATCGTTTCCCTGGAGGGTGAGCTGCATCCTCCACATCATCCTGACTCGATTCCCGGCTGCGATCACGAATCCGTTGTGAGTCAGAGACTCCAGATAGACCGTCTCGGCTAAGGGGGGATGTGGCTGCGGTTCCATCTCAAGTAGAACTCCGAAGGGTTTGTCGCCCTCGTAGTCGCTGGCGCCCTTAAGGACCTGCAGGAACTCTGCACTCGTACAGGGGGCGGTGAACGTTCTTTCGCGAAATGTTTTGGAAGGTCCGAACAAACCCATTCTGTTCACCTCTTAGCGTGTGGATTCGGGAGGGACTTCACGGGCCCGACTTGTTGGTCGACCTGCATTGTGGAAGTCCAGAAGGCCACGATAGCCAAAATGGACCCGCATCAGAGTCGTTCGAACGGATGAAAGTCTTGTTTGACGGGTCACTGCCAGACCCAATGTGCCTTAAGTCGACATCCCGTGAGAGCGCGTTGCATGTCGGTCACATGAATGACACTGGCGCGGTTGCAACGACAATCGCCCGCACGGACCTTGGCCCAATAGGTCATAAGTCGGATTCGTCTGATTTGATACGCCAATGAAACGCGCCCTGACCGTATGCCTTGCCGCCGGCCTCATGACTGCCGCATGCGGATCCACAGATGCCGCCGAACAGCCCCCTCAGACCGCGCAGGCCCCGATCGAATCACCTAAGGCGACCACCTCCAAAACTCCCGCGACCACACCTGCCCAGAGCCCCATCCTCAAGAAGAGGATCGGCGAGCCCGCCGGCCAGGGTTGCGACCCAAACGGCGGGGTGGATGATACCTGCGACGTCATCTTCACCATCACCGATATCGCACGCGGTGAGCAATGTGCCGGCCACTCAAGCGGCACAGTGAACCTTCCAGCGAACAGCGAAGTTGTCCGGTTCGACATCGATGTGACCACGGCGCCCACCTTCAAGTATCCCGATGCCGACACTATGATGCTGACTCAGTTCTGGAGCGTCGTCGGGCCGGACGGATACCTGTCGCGCGACCTCGACGTCGCGATCGGTTGCGATACCGAGGCCGACGCCGTCTACAAGTCACTTGAGCCGAATACCAAGCTTCGGTCGAGCATCCCGATCGTCGTACCGATTGGGGCGAAAATTCTCCGCCTATCCGACAACGGACGCGGCTGGGAGTGGGAAATCCCGACCTAATTGACCCCTCGCCAGGTGCACAAAGTCCATTACTTGAACGCTGGCGACCGATGTAGGCGTCGACCTCGTTGCCCTACTGTCTCCGATGCCGCGACCCGGGCGTCGTTGCCGGACTCGGTGCAGCAGCCGGGGGGAACCCGGGTCTCGACTTCACCCGGGCTTCCTCCTGCCCGCGGAAGGGCCTCAGCCGCCAGCGCCCTCACGCTGGACCAGGATCTTCGACTGGCTACCTCCAGACGTGGGGTGATAGGTCGTGTACTCGAAGACGACGACCGCCTCGTCACTTGAGCGGTACCCAACCTCGCAGGAGAATTTCTCGGTTACCGGGGGCAGCGGGTCCGGCTTGCCATCGTCATCCCACACGGTCGAGGAGATCTTCTTCTCCCATTGAGCCGTCCCGGTACCTTGGACCGTCCATGTCTCGGTTACACCGGCGGCGCCGTCTGACCTTGCGGTCACATCGGCGAAAGTCATGTCCAGGAAAGTAGCTTCCCAAGCATCCAAGTAGTCAGCGGTTCCGGCGACACCTGGGCCGGACGGCCCGATGGGTTTCTCCTGGAGCATTGTATCGGTGCAAGCCCTTGCGACCTTCTCGTCTACGCTCTCCTCCTCGCCTCCGCATCCGGTGAGGACAATGCCAGCTGCAAAACTGGAGAGAATTCCTACGGACATCTTATTCATTGCTGCGCCCTGTCGCGTGACCGTGGTCTGGTGCCCGGCTGTCTGCGGGATTCTATCGCGGAGAAGTGGGCCGCAGTCTCGCTGCAAGGGTCTGTCATTCACATGATCTACACCTTCATAACTATTGCATTCGGAGCAGCGAGGCACCATCGGTCGCATCGACAACGAGCCAAGCCCGACCGCGATTCTCTTGGAACATGCCAATGAAGCCGACTTGCCACCCAAAAGGGGCGCCACCCCGTTGTGATCGGTTATGACCGCACCTCCACCGGGCGGGGACAGCGGATATGGCAACCAACACCAGGTCAGGTTCGTACGCGGCAACGGAAGTGTTGTTGGGCGGACTAATCTCTGACGGGAAGCGCAACGCCGCATCGGAGCGGGCGGCGTGTGGGGCTAGCTACGAGGATCGCGAAGTTGTACTGGCTACCACTCGAGGACGGTGCCACGCATAGGTTTCCTGGGTCGACGGTGGCGGTCTACTTGCGGGCTTCGACGAGGGAATGCGCGTACGCGGGTAACACGGTGCCGGTCGGTGTCAGCCCTGCTGTGGTCAGTAGTGCGTTGAGTTGTTCGACGGTGCGCTGGCGGCCGCCGTCTGTTTGGGTCAGCATCTGCAAATCCACGAATGGCGCCAAGAAGTTCGCGGTGTTCGGGTGCTGAACGATTTCGACGAGGACCAGTCGGCTTCCGGATGGCATCGTAGCTGCGACGTGTTCGAGGATGGTGGCGCAGCGAGCATCGTCCCAGTCGTGCAGCACATCTTTGAGCAAGTAGATGTCGGCAACGACGTCGAGGGATTCGAAGAGGTTTCCGACCGTGCGGGTGACGCGGCTGGTGAGATTTCGACTGGCGAGGAAGGTTTCCGCTTCCGCGACGGGCCCGGGTGCGTCGACGAGGATGCCCCGCAGGTAGGGGTGGGCGTCGAGGACCGTGGCCAAGAGGGTTCCGATACCGCCCCCGACGTCGCACACCGTTCCGCTGTGCGGCCAGGGGTAGGTCTTGGCGATCACCTGCGCGTTCATCACCGCGATCGCACGCATGGAGCCGGCGAACAGTTGCTCCTCGTCGGGATGCTGGCTGAACCACTCCCACACCGAGACGCCATGTACCCGGGGAAAGGCCGGCTCGCCGGTCCGCACGCTGGTCACCAGATCCGTCCAGGCGTCTGCGGTCGAGCGCAGTCCCATGTAGACGGCCCAGTCGTGCATGGACGCAGGGTGATCGCGGTGCAAGGTCTTGCCGACCCGGGTCATGCGGACTTTCCCGGTGCGGCGGTTCATGGTGCACAGCCCGAATGCCGCGGCGGTGCGCAGCAATCGGTGCGTCGTGTCCGGGTCGGTGCCGGCGCGCCTGGCGATTTCCGCGGTCGACATCGTGCGGTCGCCGACGATTCCGGCAATGTCGAGTTCGGCGACGGCCGCGACGACATGCGTGATCGCCAACCCTGCGGTGAGCTCGAGCAGGGTGGACCCGGGGGGCATCGGGGCGTCGGCGAGCTGGCGCAGTCGACGCTGCTGGGCCCGCATCATCACGACGACTGGACGAGGTGGGACCGCCATGCATCGATGGTAGACAGCCGAGGGGATGATCGACCCGAGTTTGCCGAAGGGCTGGGACCGTCACCTTCGGTTAACCGAGCACGACTTCGCGATGGCCAACAGCAATGTGTCGTTCAGTGTCCGTATCAACATCACTCTGAAGAAATCCGCCGAGTTGCGGCAGCATCGAGGATCACACCGTGCACCAGGTGAATGAAGGGACCGCGCCGTGTCGCTTAGACGGCGGGTCGTAGCTTAACGCGATCCGAAACCGGTCTTCGACCGGCTGAGGGGACAGGGCATATACGTCGCCTTGTTGGTGATGGAGAAACCCGGCTCACGGCACCCAGAACATTCCAGTCCCCGCTATGATTTCCTGCCCGGTAGTCATCGATGCGGTCACCGGTCCCGCACCCGTGAATGCACTTGCGGACTCGTTGTACGGGACAGTCAGTACTCCAGCGGCTCCCGTCGCTAGGTTTCTCCAGTGCATCCAGTAGGTGCCTTCGCTATTGGGTGAGATGACTGGGAAGGTGACGGTGCCGGGTCTCTCGCCTGCTATGGCCGTCGGGGTACTAGCGCATAGGTTGAGGATCGGGCCACACCCCGTAAAGAGGCCGGTGCTCCAGACGAGCGGAATCTGAAAACTATGCACCGTTGGCTCGGCTACGGCCTGAGGGGTCGTGCCAAACAGAGGTGCGAGTGTGAGACTTGCGGCTACGAGAGTGACACCGAGAGCTCGGTGGATGGTGAACATCGGAGTGCCCCCAATTTTTTTGTGGCCTCATGGTATGAGGAAGATTCCGTGAGCGGTGATGTACTCGAGTTCGTGACCGGTGGTTACCGTGGCAGTCACCAAACCATGCTCCGTGGTTACGACAATCGCTCTACCCGTGCGATTACCGACGTGCCGGAAGTGCCCGTGGAGAGGTTGTTCCAGCGGACCGTGTACGCGCCGAGGACCGCACGGGTCGAGGTACTGAGATCGTCTCGACGCCGGGCGACTCTCCCGCAATCGCGACTGGATAGTCGAAACAGGCCGGAAAGCAAAAGCCCATAGATGTTCATTCCCCGCACCCGCGGAATCTGAAACGAGGTAGTTGTCGGTGCTGCTGACGCCGTGGTTGGACTCATCGCAAGCGCGGCTATAGCGAGCCCTTTGGCGATGGCCGGCTTGAGCATGGTGCGAGTCCTTTCGTTTCTCAGCACCTGCCCCGACGCAAGGTATTGGCTTCAACGTATTGATTTGAACGGTAACTGCTATTTGTACGCTGTGTACCGGCTTTAGAGTGGACTGGTTCATCCCAGCACTCGCGTAGACTCCGTCCGCAGTGCCTGCAGGCGGAGCATGCGGTTGGAGGTGCAGTGTCACCTGGTTTCGCCTGTTGTGGCCTCTGCACAGTCTCGGGGCGTGCTGCTGAAACTGACAGCTGTCTCGAACGACGATGCCCACCGGAGACTTGGCAGCCGTAGCCGCGCCTTTGACCTAGCCGTGTTGTCCACATAATCGAGGCGGACGGCGACACCGAGGCCGTGGAGGCTTTGGTGCAGTGCCATCGCCACTCGTTCGACTACCAGGCCCGCACGTTGCTGGCGGACCGACAGGAGAAAGCGACCCGCGCCGAACGCACCGCCCCGTACGCCGAAGTCGGATTCATCGTGCTCGACGGAGAACCCGGCTACCAAGATGACTCGAAGATCCACTGGCGGTACATCGCCACCGCCGAGAACGCCGAGGCGGACCCGCGCGCACACATCACCGAGGAGCAGGTGCGGCAACGGCCGGACCTGTGGGGGGTGTGGGTGACCACCGACACGATGTACGTCGACGTCGAATCCGGAAAACCGGTCGAAGAGGGCGACATCGACTGGGACACCTTCGACGACCCGGACGTTGAACCCGAGGAAGGACTACGGCACGCGAACTCGGTCGAGGAACGTGACGTGTATGTGCCGCAGTTCTACTTCCTCGACGTGCTGCGTGCCGAGGAGGCCGGCCTGGTCCCGGTCAACGGTGGCCGCTACCAGTTCAACCGGGCGATCCAACTCGCCGGATTCAACCCGGCCAACCCGTTGCCGGAGAACGAGGAAGCCCGCGAGGCCGCCCTCCTGGCGGCGGAGGAGACCAAGCGGGTGCAGCGTCGCCGGGTACGGGAGCTGAACAAGTTGGGCGGAGTCCGCTACCGACGTCAGGCGCGAGTTCATCCGGGAAATGTTGTCGGCGACCAAGCCCCCGAAGAACGCGGCCACGTGGACGGCAATGATGATCGCGCTCGCACCGCACCAGTTGTCGGAGTACCACTCATCCGATCTTTTGCCGGAGTTGATGGGTGAGAAGGCCTGGGCGGCGTACGACGCGAAGAAGAAGATCGCGGCGGCAGCGACGGCGGCCAGTGAGTCCCGCGCTTGGATGCTCACGTTCGCGGTCACCGTCGCGGCGATGGAGTCGCGGATGGCGAAGGACGTTTGGCGGTCACGGCCGCAGTACGTCAGCGAGTACCTCGCGATGCTCACCGAGAACGGGCACACCCTCTCGAATGTGGAGAAGGTGATCAGCGGCGAGCTGCGGCCCGAGGACATCGACATCACTTAGCTGGACTGCGTCCCCGGAAGTACGGAGTTTCGGGGGCGCGACCGGAGAGCATGGAGGGTGTTCGGGCATCGAGCCCGAACACCCTCTGCGCACAGCGGCCTGTGCGCACGACGTGCTGTGCGGCGCGCCGAGAAATGATCAGAGCGTGAGCGGAAGGCCAGGGGCTTCGGCGCGGCGAAATCCGCAACTCGATGCGGTCGGACCGAGGAACCCATATCAGACTCGAGTAGGTGAACACCTATCCCGCTCTCCCGTATCAGTAGGACACTTATATCAACGCGCGTGAAGTGGCTCAGACCGGAGGAACGGGGGTCCACCAGTGAGATCGTCGACTTTGGTGCCAGACGAGGTGCCCAATCTGTCCCGGACGGTGCAGAGATGACACGCCCGCCTCGGCGTCCATGGGATCCTGATCGAGATTCTAATTCTGAACGACCGCCGTGGTCGGGCCAGCCGAACAAGTTCCTCGGCCTGCCTCCCAATCACGACCTGTCCGAAGAATGGTCTGGACGCTCGCAACCGTCGAGCGCGCCCCCACATCGAATAGAACAGAATCCTGACCCGACCACTTCGCGTGTGTCACCCGACCGCAAACACCATCCGCAAGAGTCACCGACCAGAATGCCGCGACGAGACCACGACGAACCGGCGCATGACCCCACCCAGTCAGCAGCTAAATCAGACGGGCGAGGCGGAGGTGATCGGGTTATTGAAGGTCAGGTCCGGGGAATCGACCGCCAATTGAGCGAGAAGGAAGCTGATGTCCTTCATTTCCGAGTAGAGCGTTACGACCAAAACGGCAATAGACTGAGGCCGGTCCCGGTCGAGCTACGCTCCTGGACGGGATTCCAGGGCTCCCTGAACGAGGGTGATCAGGTCCGCGTATTCGGGCGCTGGAAGGACGGGCAACTCTGCTGTAATCGTGTCAATAATCTGACCACGGGGGCATCACTGGGCAAGCGAGCCCTTCACCCGCTTATGGTGGTCGCACTCATTCTGTTCGCCTTATTCTTCGTCGCGGTTGCATCGTTTGTGGTGATCGGTTTCGTCCAAGCTAGCAACCCCGAAGTCCAGTTCCCCTGGTGCGAAGAGGGACAAAGTGACCCCTTCAAGCCGCTGGGTTGTTGACTCGGCACGCGTATGACAGACGACACTGAATTCATCAGCCCCAGAGTCGCCAGGGGGCGACGTGTTGACTGACTCGGCCACGACCGCGCGCATCGACTATTTACAGCGCTGCGGCGCTATACCGGTAGGTGCTGCGACTCCGTACACGGTTGGCGATCCGGCCTCGCGGCGGTTACTGCACGTGCGCGGCATCGGTCGCCTCGACAAAAACTCTCAGCCGACGAGGTCGCAAACGTCGACAAACGAACGATGGCGGCCCACGACCACCGAGTTGATCACCGGGCTGTACGGGTACCGGATCCCGCTTGCATTCACAATCCAAGGGTCCCCGGATGGGATCCGGATACTTCTTGGCTCCTGGTCGACACGACAGGCCACGCAACCCGTACACGATCAGCGAATTGGAATCATCGAGTCAGTACTCCGGGGTTTATATCCAGCCGTTGACACCGCGACGACGCCGACCACATCGAGACGATGGTCCCGCGGCGGCATCGCTGTGGGAGTCCCTGGGCCCACCGGAATTGATATCGCTGACGGCGCAGCACCAATCGACCGCGTCATTCGCTCGATGACCGGAGCAAAATGGGAGCTATTGGTGTTGGCCTACCCCGCGTCGGAAGGTGCTATCGCTCAGCAGCGTGATTCGCTCCTCAACGAGACGCGGATAGTAATGGCCGCGGCGGAAGCCGAACGAGCACCCAGCCCGCTGACCCAGCAGTACGTCGATCTACTCAAGATCGCTCTCAAGTCCACCGGCGATGCGATGGCGACCGGCGCCTGGCGCACGGCGATCTACCTGCTCGGCGATAACTTCAGCTATCCACGTCTGGCGAGCGCATGGCGCAGCGTGATGTGTGGAGCCGATTCGCTTCCCGAGCCCGTCCGCACCGCTGAACTGGAGAGAGCCGACGAGCTTGCCCAAACGTGGGCGTTACCAGACGCCGAAGGAGCGTCACCGCCTGGCCAGTACCAGAGACCGTTCGAGTACCAATCCCTGTTATCCACGGTTCAACTCGCTTCCTGCGTTCACCTGCCGGAACAGGAAACACCCGGATTCCCGGTCCATTCCGTTGCTCGATTTGACGTCGTCCCGCCTGTCCCTGCCGACGAGTTACGCGTTCCCTTAACCATCGGCCAGGTTGTGCACAACCGAAGGCCGACGAACGGAACCTACATTGTCCCGTCCCGCACGCTCAACCGTCATACCTTCGTCACTGGCGTCACCGGATCCGGCAAGACCAACACCGTCTTCCACCTGCTTCGTCAGCTTGCTGGGTACGGAATTCCGTTTCTGGTGATCGAGCCGGCGAAAACCGAGTACCGCACCTTGCTCGATGATCCATCTCTTGGTCGGCACCTGCAAATCTTCACCCTCGGCGACGAAAACACATCGCCATTCCGCTTCAACCCCTTCGAGTTCCCCGCCGGAATACCTGTCGCGGTGCATCTCGATCTGCTCCGATCAGTCTTCAACGTCAGCTTCGGCATGTGGACACCACTGCCGCAGGTCCTCGAAAACTGTCTCTACCGCATCTATGAGGACCGTGGATGGGACATCACATCCAACCGCAACCGTCGCCTAGACGAGGGAGCCGATCGTACTCGAGCTTTTCCTACACTGACCGATCTCGTTATCAAGATCGACGAGGTTGTCGGCCAGCTCGGCTACGAGAGAGAAGTAACCGACAACTTTCGCGCGGCGCTGAGAACACGGCTCGACAGCCTACGAACCGGTGGTAAGGGACGAATGCTCGACGTGCAGGCATCCATTCCAATCGATCTTCTAATGCGACGACCCACAGTGTTAGAGCTCGATGGCCTGGGCGACGACGACGACAAGGCGTTCGTTATGGGCATGGTGATGATCCGACTCGTCGAGCACCTCAGAGAATCGGGACCGTACGACGGCCTGCGCCACCTTCTCGTAATCGAGGAAGCACACCGACTGTTGGCAGCCACAGGAAGCCCCACACAAAGTGAGAGCTTCCAAGCCGACGTGCGCGGCAAGGCCGTCGACACGTTCGCCCACCTCATTTCCGAGATCCGAGCCTACGGCCAGGGCGTCATCGTTGTGGATCAAGTCCCGTCCAAGCTAGCTCCCGACGTGGTCAAGAACACCAATATCAAAGTGGCTCACCGAATTGTGGCCGGAGATGATCGAGCCGCATTGGCTTCAGCCATGGTGATGAATGAACATCAAGAGCGAGCACTGGCCACATTGAGCCCTGGCTGTGCCGCGGTGTTCGCCGACGGTGATGACGCACCCCTGCTCGTGCAGGTCCCGCCGGCAAAACAACCCGCAGGAACGGTCTCCCCTGAGCGTGTCATTCGACACATGCAACAGTCCGACCACCTCGCCGCACTACGCGTCCTATTCCGATCATCGGTCGAATGCGACGACAGTTGCGCCGCCTTCCCCGGCGCCTGCGCCGCAGCGCGGCGGATGGTCGAAGACAGTGCCGTGCAAACTACATTCGCACGCATAGTCCTGTCCGCCATGTTCGATCCCGCCGCAGTGGACAGGATGTTCTCCGAGCTGACCAGTCTTGTCGACCCCCTACGGCCACCGTGGATCCAACCTGCACCCCTACTACGATCCCTGGCGTCCCACGCCTCCCGCCGGTTCATGGCGCGCCGGGGCGCACAAGCCGGCTGGTCGTATAGGACCACCGACGAACTCGCCGTGGCGCTGCACGGCATGCTCATCGCCGACCCGGACAATGCCGCCCAGGCGCGTGCAGAGTTTCAGAAACGGGCGCGCGAAGCCCTCGGCGGTATCCAAGGCCCATTCCCCGGATGTCGCCAGATCTGGGCCGACACCGAACACCCTTGTGTATGCCGATTCGCGGTAGCTGACCTCGTCGCCCGCGGGGACTTCGATGCGGCGTGGCGCCAGGCCAGCGAGACGGACGCCACTACTGGCGGTGTCGGGCGCTCCGCTAGTTGGGACGTGTGCAAAGACGCCGCAAACCATCTGATCGAGCTGCCATCCAACGGCTGGTCGCCCGAGCAGCAGACCGCCGCGCTCGATGTCGCCCGAAGGGTAGCCGTTTGCTTCGGTCAACAAATCCTTGCCGAGAATCCCCACATGCACCCACGCACCAAGCGTGAGCTGGTGCAGCAGCTCCTGAGGCAGGCAGGTTTCGATGGCTGAAAAATCTTGGGCTGAAAAAGAGCGGGATAAGGAGCGAGAGAAGGAGCGGGAGAAGGACCTGCAAGCCGCCACTCCCCAACCGCAACCAGGTAGAGGTTCCGACGGATATCAATACGGGCAGGAAAAATCTGGGCAGAGCGAATGGCAGGAGTCCTCTGCCATGTCCGAGGCTCGCGCCGCCGATAGTGCGGTCCGTAGCCAAGGTGAAGAAGGATGGTCGACGAGTTCGCAGGTCGGAACCACAAGCGCTCAGGCCTCCGGCCAGGGGGAGACTGTGAATGGCGATAACGCAAACCAAGCGGGACGAGACATCGACCATTTGAGCGAACCCAATGCATGGCTAGATGACGTCGCCGACCAAATGCAGAAGATCGGGCAGGTTGCCCCAGACAACAAGATCGACCTGTCAGGGGAATCCAACGCATGGCTTGATGCTGTCGCAAACCGAATGCAGGAGGTCGGGCAGACAGCACCGGACAGGGGGATCGATTTTTCCGGCACCACAAATGCATGGTTTCACGCTATCGAAGCCACCAGCGCGAATCAGCAACCTGGGGCGGACCGGGGATCCGAGGCAGACCAGCGAAGCAAGGCCGGAGAAAAGCACGACAATGCGGGCAACACATCCGCCTCCTTCAACCTGAGCTTTTCTTTTCACGAGGCGGATAAGGCGATGAGGGATAAAGAAGCTGCAGACAAAGCCGCAGCGGAGAAGGCCGCCGTAGATAAAGCTCCAGTGGGGTCTTATTTCCACGAGGCGGATAAGGCGATGAGGGATAAAGAAGCCGCAGACAAAGCCGCTGCGGAGAAGGCCGCTGCAGACAAGGCCGCTGTGGAGAAGGCCGCCGTAGATAAAGCTCCAGTGGGGTCTTATTTCCACGAGGCGGATAAGGCGATGAGGGATAAAGAAGCTGCAGACAAAGCCGCAGCGGAGAAGGTTGCCGCAAACAAGGAAGTGAAGCAGGGCGAGCTGAAGTCAAATTCCGAGAAAATGCGTGAAACCCTTAATGCGGAAAATGTGGCGAAAGCCCTAGCCTCCGCGCAGATACGCAGCACCGTGGATACGATCAAGGGCGCGCTCGACACTGCGTCTGCGGTGCTGGGTCCCCTAGGTTTAGCGGTTGTGGGTGCGCAGAAGATTTCAGAAGGCGTTATAGCTGGCAAATCCAGCAGCCAGATAACCCACGAGATCCTCAACGACATTAACAAACACGGCGAAAGCCTGACTGGTGCAGTACCCGGCGGATCAGCGATATCGGCCGCCGGCGAATTCAGCAAACAGGTAACCCAGGGAGCAAGTCTGAAAGAGGCGGCCACAAGCGGTATCGGAAAAGCCGCCGAACATCTACCGCTTGCCGGCCCAGCCAGCCATGCGAGCCAGGCCATTGCGGCAGAGAAATCGGGAGACCATATCAGCGCAATAGACCACGGGGCGGCCGCGACGCACGGCGCAACGAAGGAGATCGGTGCCGCAGTTGCTGCGTTTGTCGGCGGCGCGCCCGAGGCTCCGAAGGCGGAGGCGGTGCCCGAGGCTCCGAAGGCGGAGGCGGTGCCCGAGGCTCCGAAGGCGGAGGCGGTGCCCGAGGCTCCGATCGCGGAGGCGGTGCCCGAGGCTCC
>NZ_WXYH01000058.1:0-14299 GCF_009872365.1 Rhodococcus sp. T7 | reverse complement strand
TTCGACGTCATCGAAGAAGCCAAGGCCGTCGAACTCCTGATCGGCGAGTGCGGAACCGTCGAGAAGGCCGCCATGAAGCTCGCGAAGTCCAAGGGCTGGATTTCCCAGCGACGGGCCCTGCTACAACTCACCCCCGAACTCCAAACCGCCCTCCGTAACGGCGAACTCGCCATTCGCACCGCCCGCTCGCTCGCGCAAGTTCCGCCCCAGGAGCAAGTCGAGGCCTGGAAATCCGAACGCGAGCGAAAACATCAAGGAACTGAACAAGATTCGGCTCCCACTGATAGCAGCCACGATCTCGAACAAGTGCCGGTAACCGCCGCGAAGGTCACCCGCACCTTCAAGCGCCTCGACGCCGACCCGACCACGCTCGCCGACGCCCTTGTCGACTACCTCGACGCCGACGGACTGCAAGCACTCATCCAGGCGCTCACCGATCGACACTGACACGGGACGCCTGCTGGGGCTCTTCACACATGGTGAAGAGCCCCAGCAGCAATCCTTGTTACCCAACTGCGTCACGAGCACGACGCCCACCCGGACCTGACGCTTCCGACGACGCCCGCACGTCTCCTCGACTATGCCTGCGTCGACCTATTTCTAGGGCGAGCGGTAGCTGACGATCGCAAACATCCGCTTCGTTAGCTGTTACCGAGACCGGCCGACAAGGCAAAACGGGCTGAGCGCCATTCTGCGGTCACCAGGGTCCGCTTTGGCCAAGGACATACCGGTACACCGGAGAACGGCGCTCTACGGCGAACCTACGGCTGGTGAGTCTCCTCAGATCAGTTCGTTATAGATGTCCGGTTGAAAATTCCGGTAAGACGCGCCGGAAAACGAACGGCGTGAGATGTCGGCCTGTTCGGCGATACTGACGAGCATGAAAATCGGCTACGCACGGTGTTCGACCGCCCGACAAGACGTCGCCGGCCAAGTTGCATGGCTTGGCAAGCTCGGCGTCGACGACGCTCAGGTCTACACCGACCACGGCTACACCGGGCGCAACCGGAAACGACCGGCGCTCGCCCGCGCGCTCGAGGTCTGCCGCAGCGGCGACCAGCTGGTGGTGACCAAGCTCGACCGCCTCGGACGCTCGGCCCGCGACCTCCACCAGATCGTCGACGGACTCGTCGAGCGCAACGTCGCCCTCAACATCGACGGCAAGGTATACGACCCGACTGATCCGATGGGCAAGATGTTCATCGGATTTCTGGCCATAATGGCCGAATTCGAGTCAGACCTCAATCGTCAGCGAACGAAGGCCGGTGTCGAGGTCGCGAAGGCCAAGGGCAAGATGCGCGGCAAACAGCACAAACTGTCACCGCTTCGCCGCAACCTCCTGCTGCGGGACCACGAGACCGGCCGATTCACCGTCGATGACCTGTGCGCGGGCTACAACCTCAAGAAGACGGCCCTGTACGAGAACCTCAAGCTCGCACGCAATGAACGCGCAAGTGCGACATCGGAGTCGACGGAGGATGAACTGTCAGCCTGACAGCCGGATTGGTCAACGAATCACCCGGAGCCGGCCAGATCAAAGGTGATCAGACCCCCTGATCGGCCGGCGCATTCAGATGCCGCTCGTGGTCATCCGTGTAGCGCTGACTCACTCTCTTGCGTCCGCTTTGAGGCGTAGTGAGCCTTCAGCATTTCGGCGGCTTCGGCCCGTGTCGGTCGATGGTGCCGCTCTCGTCCGAACGGGGCAACCTTTTCCTCCAGCATGGCGGGAAGCAGGCTCGATTTCAGCAGATCGACCGCCGCCGTGATCACTTTGCCCTCGATGTGATCGACATGGTTCACGGTCCAGCCGCGGATGTCGTCGGGGCCGTCGGCGGGTTCGCCGAACAGGTCTTCCAGGGCTTCAGGCTTGTAGCCGTATTCACTGACCAACTCCTCGGCTGTGAGCCAGTCGTCTGTGGGTTCCTTGACCCACACCTTCGGATCGATGCGTTCGTTGGCTTCAACTACACGCCGATACTGCTCGGCGAATGGGAGGTCGCGGGCGTCGGCCGGGGTCTTCCAGCTCCATGTAATGGACAACTCGTTGCGTTCGACTTCTTCGGGTGTCGCGTCTCTGAAGTATCCCATGAGCGGAGATCGTACAAGTGATGACGGCGGGGAGTCCGAGGCCAGAAGGGGAAATCGCATGGCGCGGTGACTGACCTGGCTAAGTTCCTCCGTCAACCCGGTCAGTGTGACTCCTTAGGTCCGGCGGCTACGGGCGGTGAGTTCGACCCGCTGGCGGAGCGAGCCATCTGCGTGCGGAACCCAAGCCCCAACAGGCACCCACCGCCGCTCCCTGAGGGCTGTTCGAGCGGCGATGACCGTAGGCAGATCAGCGGACACAGCGCCTATTGCCCAGCTATCGAGTAGATCTCCGTCACTGGTACGGACCTCGACCTCATGCGACTCTGATCCGTCCTGAAGGATCGCGACCGGGCGTTTGAGGCGATCGTGCTGGGCGATTGCGTGAAGCTCGCACACGTACAGAATGGTGGGCAGTCCAGGGATGCCGGCGAGCAGCGAGGACAACAGCAGCAGCAGATCCGAACCGGTGGTCGAGACGAGAGCCTGGGCGGCGACGTAGAGGGCAGAAACCGAAGCCATTCCCACCACGCCCAGCGCCCAGGCGGCAGAGCGCGGAAGCCGATGACCGCTGCGGTGGTCGGCGAGCATCACCGTGGACGCGACAACCGACACGCTCAACGCTGCCACGACCGCAGTCAGACCAGTAGTCTCGTCGAAACCGACTGCCACGACGAGAATCCCGGCAGAGAACGCACCCATCACCACCGCGATCTCAGCAGCAGCTACGGCGACACCAACCACTTCATCCCGGGTCCATGCCCCCCGGAAGACTGACGATCGCTCGCGCATCGGCCTGTCCCCTCCCCATTTCTCGGGACAGCTTATCCGGGCGCAATCAGAAGGTTCACGGTCCCATGTTGCCGCCCATTGACCCGGGGCCCTCGGCAATCAGGCACGGCTCCCAAGGGTGCTGGGTTCGTTGCGCTGCACGGGGAGCGCAACGGCGACTTCCGAGCGGCCGCAACGTGTAGATGTTGCAGCGCAACGTCGGACTCGGTGGACGTTGTTGCCGCAACGGGATTGTCCGCAACGGGATTGTCGAGGGGTTGGTCCTCGGACTGGTTGTCGGCGGTCAGGCCGAAAGCGCGAACTGGTCGTCACTCCCCCAAGCCTGGGCTCGGACATCACCGGGCACCGACCAGTGCGTACTGCTGGACTGCCGTTGCTGCATTGCGGCTGTCGGTTGCGTCGTCGACCTCGGGCAGCGGCGGGGTGCGGAACCCCGCCTGTACGGCTCGTTGCGCGACCTTGTCGTAGCGGCGCATTGCGGTGGACGCCGCCTTGGCTTGGGTAATCGTTGCGATTTCCGCGTAGCTGAGATTCTCGGTGATCCGGAGGCGGGCGGTTTCTTTGACTGTCGGGTCGAAGTCGTCGCAGGCGTCGATGAAGTTCAGGAGGTTCTCGATGGTCTGTTCCCCGTCCGGCAACACGTTGACCTCCGGTGACGCCTCGGAGGGCGCATTGCGAGCAACCGACCGCTCCCCCAGGTCCGCAACGGCGGCAACGCTGGATGCATCCGCAACGAGCGGTTCGGCAACCACCGCAACAGTGGCTGGCGTGGTGTCCACGTGGTTTCCGACCGGCACCGACGCGTCGACAGCTGCGGTCCCTCGCGGTGCCGGATCGCCGGCCTCGGCAACCGGCCCGGTCGCAACGGCGGATGCCGACGCAACGTCGGGTGCAACAGGGTTGGCCTGAAAGCGTCGGAACGCCTCCCATGCTTGGCGATTCATCTCGATACCTTGCTCCTCGAGCTCGTTGCCGAGTTCGTTGCGCGCCACCTCAGCCTTGACGTTTGCAGCCTGTATGAGGGCGTTGTACTCGGTGTAGGCGGTCCCGATGGACTTGATGAGAATGCCCACGCCGTGTGTGAAGGCCAGAACCAGCAGCGGCGGAATGATCGCGAGGAGGGCGGCGCCGGTCGGTGTGAGGGGGGTGTAGCCCAGGTCGATACCGGCGGCGAGTTTCCGTGCAGCGTCTTCACCCGCCCGGTGCGCGTGGTAGGCGTTGCCGTAGACGCTGATGAGGACCACGCTGACAGCCAGCGTCAGAAAAAACTTTTTCCCCGCCGCACTTCCATTGATCTTACTCAGCGCAACGGTCGCGATCGTTGCGCCGAGGATTGCGCCGTCGACGATCGAGGGAAAGATCCAGGTGAGGTGGTGCGGGACACCGGCCTGCAATGCGAGGTCGCGTTGCACCGCAAACGACAACACGAATGCACCAGAGGTGATACCCACCGCAATGGCAATCGCAACGGCGAGGGCTGCGATCAGGGAGCGGAGCTGGATTCGTGCTGCTCGGAGATTAAGGTCAGTCATGATCGGGTTTTCCTTCCACGGTGTCCCGGTCGACGAGGCCCCTGCCGACCCACTCGGCAGGGGTCTCTCTTCGTTGCGGCCATTCGCTGACCGCGCTCGCAACGCTGCTGAGCAATTCTTTTCTGCCGCTAGGACCCATATCTGCTCGGGTGCAATGCACCTCACCGCCCATATAGCCCCTACAACCCATATGGGATGTAGGGGCTATATGGCGATTTCGTCTGCGGGCGCAGGGAAGGGTTCGCCGTTGTTGTACTGATTTTCGAGTCTGGCGCAAAGCTGGTCGATCGCGGTGCGGATGAATACCTGCTGACTCTTGATCCCGGTACGGGGGCGAGTGTGCTCGAGGGCTGCAACCATGCGGTCCTTCAACTCTTCCTCCAGCGATAGCAGGATGTCGGTGGTCTGAGCCTTCCGCTTCTTCTCCGCTGGCTGCCTCCTCGGCGCCGACGCCTTGCGCTGTTGCGGCGTTGCGGTCGGCGTTGCAGTCGACGTTGCGGGCGGGGCGGTCGTTGCGGGCGCAACCGGCGACGTTGCGGCCGGCCCCGGCGCAACAGGCTCTGGTATTGCGGTCGTCGTCGCGGCGGCTTGTTTGAACGTGTTGCGTGCACTGCGAGGTGCGGGCGGGGCAGGTTTGGGAATTGCGCTCATCAGAGGGCCACCTTCTCCAGGATTTCGATGAAGTTCTTATGCAGGTTTCGGGACCACGCGGGCTGGCTGGGGTGCTCGTCGAAGCCCATTCCTACGTTGGTCAATTTCGATATGTCTGCTTTCTGCGGGATCGGGTCGCCGAGGAGCGCAATCTGGTCCTCAGCCGCGTAGTTCTTTAGATAGCTGACGATCTCGGCGTGATCGTTACGACGTCCGTCGATCTTGTTGATGACGATCCCGGCTATCGGGAGGACTTTGTCCATGTACTCGGCCAGGTCTTCGAGGGCCTCGCGAATCGAATCAAGCCCGTCGACGGCATCCGATTCCGGCTGAACGACGATCAGGACGTTATCCGCGGCGTACAGGGCGCTCCGAGAGACGAGGTCGATCGCGGGACGGCAGTCGATCAGGATGTGCTCGTAATCGCCGGAGACTGGCTTGAGAGCGCGCGCGAAAGACATCTCCCCCCCAGGCTTTGTGCCGAGCTGATCTGAGACAGCCTGCAATTCGGCGAACCCGGACGGCAGGACATGAATCGCTTCACGTCGTGCCACGACGATCGCATCGCGGGCCGGTAGATCCGTCTGGCGGTCGAGTACGTCAGCTAGCGAGTGTGGTGCGGGCTCGGATGTCGTGTGGCCGGTGAGGTGCTTCGTTGAGTTGCCCTGCATGTCCGCGTCGACTAGCAGAACTGTGCGGCCTATCGCGGCGGCGGCATGCGAGAGCCCATTGGCGACCGTTGTCTTTCCCACGCCGCCCTTGAGGTTCGCGATCGCAGTGATCGTCATGACCCTCCCTTCCGTTCCCATATGGGAGCTTATATACACTAATATTAGCTTATATAAGCTAATATTCCTGCATCTCTGGTGTCGTGTCACTAGATAGTGGAATCGTATGTAGTCGAACATCAGTTAATCGGTAATGACATGCGGTTATATAGAGAAATCTTTGCTCACATTCGCTCCCTGAAGCACATCGCAAGCAAGATGATGTCTGATGAGAGTTGCTGTCAAACCATCTTTTGATCTCATTCATGCCCGGTCAGCGACATTAGGGCTGACGCAATCTGCACTCAGCCAATCCACGACACCAAGCTGTTCCACAACGACGAGATGATCACCACGTCACCTTCAAGGTCCACGACACCAACCTGTTCCACAACGACGAGATGATCACTACGTACCTCTACTTGATTCAATCGAGATGAAGTAGATCGACAAGCGGATCATCTAGAACCAGGAGAAGCACGTCGACTACGACATCCACCGGACGACCCAGATCGACAAGCCGTACCGCGCGTTGATCAAGCTCGTCGCATTCGTCGGATTCGTCCGCAGACCTGGTCCTGGACGGTTCCTCCTGCCACTGTTTCTGCCCCGTCTCGCCTCGTAAAGTCCCAGGTCCCGCCACATAAAGTCGTCGAGGGGGGGCCAGCCGGATGCATCGTCATACCGAGTTGGACGCAGGCCGAACCGATTCGGTCCCCGTCATGTGTTGGGCACGACAGCGCTGTCGGCCGGGCCGAGGACCTATGATTCTCGCCATGCCACAGCAGCCCCTACTTCGGGTCTTTCTGGTTGCTCCAGCTACCAGAAAGGCGCACGGGCGCGGAGCGCCTAAGCTGTGACTTGTGCAGATGCCGATCTCTAGCGAAGTTTCCACTCCGCCGGGATACGTACTGACGCACGAAAATGCCCCCGCCTGGCAGGGCGAGGGCGACTTTTCGAAACCAACCCGTCCGTGGCTCTACATCTGGAGGTTCCAATCACCACCGTACCTTCCGGCCAGCAGTCTGGCCCTCCGCACCCCCGCGCCCGCTCAGCGTTCCCCTGGCAGCCATATCTCTGGGTCACCTGGCTGACGCTCCTCGCATGCGCGGTCATCGCCGTCATCGTCCATTCACCAGACCCCGAAGTAGGGGAGCGCGTCCTAAAGCTCCTACTCGGCGCTGGAAGCGGCGGGGGGCTGGTCGCCCTCCTGCTTCGGGCGACGCGGTGACAATCAGCTGCGTCGCGCAGTGTGTCTCGGATCGACCGTCTCGGTAGACGACGAACTCCCCACCCTCCAGTGAGAGGGCGGGGAGTCCGTTTCGGTTCGGGTTGGTCAGGTCCACTTCCTTGCGAGAAGTTGTCAATGATGTCTGTGGTGTTCCTGACCCGGATGGGTTTTGGGAAGAGGGACTCGCCCAAACGTGCTGTGGGCGTGGACCCCCACCGTGGGCATGTGGTGAAGTGGGACGGCTGATCCGAGGCGGCCCCGATGGTGTAATCGCTTCCCAGTACGGGGCGCGAGATGTGCGCTAAGGGATGTACTGGGTCGTTGTCGCGATTGCGCAGACCATTGCCTCGGTCTGCGCGCGATGTGCAAGGTCAGCTTCCCAATTCGGGGCGGTCGTTACTTGCACACCGGCGATGATGCCTACGTGACCGTGTGCTCGAACAAGCTCGATCCATAAGGGCGTCGGAGATATATCCCCTTCTGCAAGCTGCCCTGTGGAGTCCTCAATTACTACAGACGGTCCTTCGCTCAAGTGGAGCGAAACTAGCGGACCGGCGCTGGTACTGAGGCCGGCGAGGAGGGGAAGAGAGTGCGCTGACCAGCCGCGACCTTCAAGGAGAGACGTCAGGCGAGTGGAATCGGCATCGAAGTCCAGGACCACGAGTGGAGTAACCACACCGGAGGAGTGTTCATAGTCCACGGCGACGATGTGGATCACCTTCGGAACTGCTTCGACTGCGATCGCCATGTGAACCCCGTTTCACGATTGGACAGTGGACCTGAGCAGCGTAACGACCTTTTGGTACGCAAGTACACATTCAGTCGCTCTACTGGCGAGTATCATCGCTGGTGCTCCCTGACCAGGGCCTTCCCGGGACCCGCCACTTCGGCTCCGGACGTAGCAGCAACGGCGTCTTCCTCGCCGCTGCTTTCGTCCACTTCCGGCGGTGTCCTCATGACTATCAACAAAGTTCATCACCTCAACTGCGGCACTTTCGCTTCACTACTGGTCGGAACCTTGGTGTCACACGTCCTTCTGTGTGAGACGTCGGACGGGCTGGTCCTGGTCGACAGCGGCATCGGCATTCTGGATATCGAGTCCCCGAGACGGCTCGGACGGGCAGCTCTACTGCTGCGACCGCGTTTACGTCGCGAGGAAACAGCCGCCTACCAGGTCGCCGCTCTCGGCTACAGCACCTCTGACATCCGACACATCGTCGCAACACACCTGGACTACGACCACATCGGTGGTGCATCTGACTTTCCGGCTGCCCGCGTCCACACCACAGCCGTCGAGTTGCGTACGGCACGAACACAACGATCGCTCCCTGATCGATTCCGCTACCGCAGATCACACGTGGAAGCCCTCACGCATATCGAAACCTACGACGGAGTGGGGGAGAAGCTGCTGGGCTTCACTGGCGCACATCCGATCAACGGGGTGCGAGACATGTGGCTGGTGCCACTGCCGGGGCACACGGCCGGGCACGCCGGTGTCGCCTTACGAGTCGGCGGCCGTCGCTGGCTGTTCCATGCCGGCGACGCCTTCTTCGATCACCACGCGATCGGCCCCACCGACCAACCTCGTACCTTGCGAATCCGGAAAGTCAGCGCGATGGAAGGCCTCCTTGCCGCCGAGCACAACAAAGTCGAGCGGAACCATGCTCGCCTGCGTGACCTGGCGCACACCAAATCTGCTTCCGTAAGCGTCTTTTGCTCACATGATCCGGTGATGCTGGGTGAGCTACAACGGTGTGCGCAGGGGTCACTGCCAGGTTGCTAGGGTTCTCCGCATGGTAAGGGGAGATCATGACTGAGACGCTGGAAAACGAAGTCGGACAGGCCACCACATCGAAGCAGACGGATTGGCTTGTCATCGAGACTCTCGGCCTCGACGTCGGTGCGGATCCCACAGTGGTTGCCGAAGGCGGGGACGAGAAGGAATTTCACAGCCTGCGCAACCGCAAGTGGCGGATCGCGCGGAGCCGGAATGAGGGTTTCGACCTGGCGCGGATCGCCAGGGAATCGGTGGAGCAAGTCGTCGCTACTCGCAAGGTTCTGCACAAACCTCATACGATCGCCAACAAGGAAAAGGGCAGCCTCGAGGTAGGTGTTGTGGCCCACCCTGTGTTGTCAGCACGCGGCGAGGTCTTTGGCGTGCAACTCTGGATGGGGGAGCAGGGCAGCACCATCCCGGCGCTGCGATCGGTGGGTTCTTTCGAGTGGGATGCCCAAACTCAGTTGACTGAGCACGGCCCCAATGTTGAGGAGATCCTGGGATTCGGTGCCGGTGTCGAACAGCGAGCAGTCCAGGACGTATGGGGCAACCTTCTCGAGCTCGTTCACAGATACGCCGAATACGCGGACTACGTAGGGGGATTCTGCCAAGGGGCAGTTGCCCCAGGCTTGCCCTTTGCGTCCGAAGTCAGTGTCAACTACGGCGGCGACCCCAACAATCGCCGGCTCACCTACATGACCACTCGCACCCGAGAAGATTCTCGCGGCAAACGAGTCGTGGGCCTCTTCCACGACATCACGTCCGAGGTGAAACAGCCGAAGCAGAATCAGGACCGCGAAACGCTGCGCGCAGTCGCGGCCGCAAACCCTGATGCCGGGACGTGCCGCCTCCTCCTTGCGTCAGGACTGTTCCTCGACTGGTACAGCACCCCGCCCGGTGATCTCGCGCGGTGGAAGGTCGAAGTTCCCGAGTTCCATGAGAAGAGTCAGAAGGAACTCGACGCAACCCTCGTCGGCCTGCGCGACGGCACAATCTCGTCGGCGAAAATGGCTCTCTTCATGCGGTTTTCGGGAGACTCAACGTGGGTGCCCGCTGATGTCACAATCACCCCGCTGGGCGGCGCCCAACCAGGCGAAATATCGCATGGTGTCGCGCTTGTGCGGCCCGGAACCGGGCCACTCTGCTGGTAGGCACGCCCAACCCGCACTCGGGGCGGTCGTGCCCCAACTTGGCGTGGCCACCGCAGGCAACCAATCATGTGGATCACTCATCGGCCCCCTCCGATGCCTGCCTCGCATCAGCATTCCGGCGGTGAGTGATCCACTCAGCTCGGGCCGCGTTCTCGCGGGCCAGGACCTCGGCTTTGCGGTGGCGAGCAGCAATGCTGGCGCGGCGGACGATGGATCGGGCCGCGCGGCGGCCGGGGGAGTCGACGTCTGCTGCGTCTGCGTACCGCCCGCGTTCGGCCTCTAACTGAGCTGCCCGACGTTCCTGTGCGGCTCTTTCTTGCTCGAGCGCGATTTGTGCGAGGAGGTGCGGCGGAAATTGCAGGTCCTGGCTCTTCATGAGCCATCGCATGAATGCGATCGGGGTGGTGGGGTTAGCCGCGATCCGCCGCTCTCGTGCCCAGTCGGCGAGCGTTGTGTTGAGGTCGTCGGCGGTCCATCCGTGAGCCGCTGCGTCGGCCAGTGCGCGAGCCCATCCTCGGGCAGTATGCCGACGTGCCCAAGCCGGAGTTTGTGGGTGACCGAGCCACCTGGCGGCCAGCAATGCGCCTTTCCGGATGAGTGCCGCCCTCTCGATCTCCTCCTTTGTTTCAGGGCGCCGCGGAGCGGCTCGTTTATCCACAGATCCTTTTGTAGTAAGTACCTCTCTAAGAGAGGGAAGAGATAAAAGATGACCCCAAGGGTGGTGGGGTGCCATTTTTATGGATCCCCCGTCTGATCTGCGGGTTTTATCCACAGGCTTGCGGGGGTGCAGTGCCCATACGGAGGCCCAGCCGCGTGACTTGTCTCCGACACGCCACGAGCCCAAGCGCTCGGACCTTCGGCGGAGTCGACCGCGAAGTACTTCAGTGGCCACGCCGAGCATCTTCAGGGCGAGCTTGGCGCGCTGCACGGTGCTCTTGCAGTACCCGGTCCGCTCCATCAGGGTGTCATTTTTGAGCCTGGAATTCTGGCCGGTCTTATGGTCGGCGGCTGCGGCCATGGCGGCAGCAACCTTGAGGAGCGTCTTGAGGGCGACCCCGCCACCACCGCGAATACGGCAGAGTGCTGGGCGGATGATGGGGTAGAGGTGCTTGTAGGCCTCGCGGACCTCTATCTCGACCCACTGCTGTTCGCCGCCCCAGTGGGCGATGCCACCGTATGCGCCGTCGCCCAGCTCGAGTTTTACCTGGCAGTAGCGTCGGCAGGCCGCTTCTCGGCCGCCGAGCGCGTTGATGAAAGTCGGGGTCAATGAGTGACATTGGTGCCCGAATAGATGCCCGGGGATGGCGCGTGGAGTGCGCGCGATCCCGTACCGCGGACGAGCCGGACTGCTCCCGCAGTACCTGCGCCGGATGGTGCGTGCAGGGCCCATCACGACGCCGCCCACCACAAGGCTTTCCCACGCCTCTGATCTGCGAAGGCTGAGGGGTCGTCGTACGTGCAGCGTGTTTGATCCGAGTTAACACGGCACCGACGCCGCGGGCACCGCAGAACGGTGCTCGCATAATCGAGATGTGTACCCGTAGCGCTGTGATCAGCGCACTTAGTGACACGCGGCGAAAATATTGAAGCTTCGTCAAGGTATGGGTTACCCTGAGACCAGACCGGCAAAGTCTGTCCCTTCGGGGAGAAGCAGTAAACCGAGAGCGAGTTGCTAGCTCACTCTCACCAACCTCGAGAACCCCTGTTCCGCGCCCACGGGATGGGGGTTTTTCGGTGTCTCAAGTCTGGCTGCTACCTGCTAAACGGATCATTCGGTTATCAGCAGAGTCGCCCAACTCCGCTCACGCGTAGCTCTTTCCGTATCAAGCAGTCAGCGGCAGCACCTCCTGGCCCAGCTCGCGTACAAGGTCAGGGCGGCCTACGAATGTGCAGAGAACGTCCGCGATGAGCTGGCTCTCTGATGAGCAGCCCAGCTCTTCCTTCTTCGCTTCTAATAGCCGCTTGACCTCGACCGGGACTCGACCGTAAACCTCTTTGCGGTCACCCTTGTGATGCATGGGCATGGATCGGCCCCTTTCTGGTCAGAAATCGAGCGTTTGAACCCCGACGCGGCTGATTCTGCCGCAGGTTTGTACCCGGTTCGATTAGACACGCCGGAACTTGCGGCAGATTCCGGGACCACAGAACCGGATCCTGTCGTGTCGTACCACCGTGCACAGTCGTCCACCTCGGCTTTCGCCAAGCACACCCGGACAGGCCGGGACATCAATTGCAGACAAGTCTACAGATTGTCTATGCGTGTCGCTCTGTCTTCGACGGCCCGTTCCCAGGCTTGCGCAACGTCCTCGAGCGAAACCCCATAGAGGGAAGCGAAGCGTTGCGCCAGCTCAGGGTCGTACTTGCGTCTCCCTCGCTCGACTTCCGATAGGAGAGTGGGAGATATCGCCAGTTCCCCGGCCGCCTCCCTGCCATTGAAGCCGGCATGGAATCGGAGATCGGCCAGGCGGAGCTTGTCTGCGGGAATTGGCGTCAAGTCAGCCGGCGCCACACCAAGCACGGCTGCCATCTTCTTGAGAGCGGCGGGAGTCGGTGCCGCTTTGCCCAACTTCCATTGAGAGACCGCTTGATGACTCATTTCGATCGCATCAGCCAGCTCGTCGGCAGTGATCTTCTTCCGCGCGAGAGCACGGTCAAGAGCCGCGCCACTGAAGCCGCGTACGCCGATGCGCGGCATGAAGTCTCCTTGCTGAATGTCCGGACTGTGCTCGTTCATTGTTGCGCCCTTTCAGTCGGTGCCCCAGCCCGGCGGCGTACATCAATTGCGTTGATAAATGGCAAACGTGGCCGTTCAAGTGTAAGCTCCAGACGACTGCACGTGAGCGGGGAGGGAGGGCCGATGAACGAGCGTTCTGCGTTGCGCAACCAATGTGCGACTGCATATACTTTGTCGGCTGCCCCTCACGGGGTCTTCCTTGAGCCTGACCACTTCGGTTCGAGACGCAGCGCAGTTCCGGGGGAGATCTCTATCTCCTGGACTGCATCATCCCAAACTCCTTACGGATTGGTTGAGACGTTGCGTATGTGGTCGGTCGCATCAGCAGCAGGGATTCCCTGCTGCTTTCGCATGCCGCCAGCGCCCACTGGGCGACCTATCACCGCGCAGCGCGCCGAGAAGCCTTCTTCTCGGCCCATCCCTGCCACCATGCCGCTTCGCCCTCATGCGCATGAAGTAGAGGATGTCGCGCAAGTAGCACGGCACTCTGCTGAGGCGAGGGCCGGCCCCTCAATGAAAAGCCTCAGGTGCGCTGGTGATTTGGCCGTCCCCTCGCGCACCTGAGGTTCCTCTCACCTGCGGCGTTTCCATGCGCTGCACTTCCACTCCGCAGGACCATCGGGTCCTCGCGGGCACTTCCGTACCCATATGGAGGTCCCGATGACATCGGGCATTCAGGCACACCCGACAACTGATCGTACTGCCAGCTCGGAGCCAGCACCGGCGCAATCAGCGCCGCACACCACGCTCTCTCCAGCGTGCCTCGGTGCTTTATGGGACCGAATCCGTGTCGATCACTGTCCGGGCCGCTGGCCTGGGCATGCCTGCTCAGGCATCGCAATCGCCGGGTATCCGATGTGTCCGCTTGGCCACTCACAGGTCGCGACTCATCTGCACCGTCCGGCGTCGCCCACTCACATAGCAGATCGTCTCGCGCGGAGCCTGCCCCAGTTCTGAACTGACACAAGGAGATCAATCATGCCGTTCTTCCTGACCCTAATGATGTGGCTCCAAAGCTTGTCGGCTTGGGGTTTGTAGACAAGCCCCCCGAGAGCGGCCCGGCAGTTCGTGTCGGACCGCTCATCTCGAAAGTTGTTGTTAATCCAACGTTTCTGCGCCTTCGGTGCAACGGAGCGGCGGTGCGTGCGCCGCACCCGTGGCTTCCCTTTGAGAGAGAGCGAGTTGTCATGAATGAACTGCGTCGACCCAGTGGTGGTCGGCACCGAAAGAAGAAGATGGAGCGGGCATCGGTGTTGTGCGCGGTGCCGGTCGCGCTCTGCCTCGTGTGCGCGGGTGTTGCGCAGGCAGCTCCCACTCAGCCGGGTACCGGGGGCGGAAGCCAGCCGGGTACCGGGGGCGGAAGCCAGCCGGGTACCGGGGGCGGAAGCCAGTCGGGGACGTCCGCGCCTGCTCCTGAGCGTGAATACCTGCCTGGTTACATCCCTTCCCCTCAGGTGCAGAACGCGGATTGGCGTTCGTACGAGGACTTCGAGCAGGGATATTCGCAGCCGACGTATGTGGAGCCGCAGTACACCCAGCCGGTGTATGTGGAGCCGCAGTACACCGGGCCGGCCTATGC
>NZ_WXYH01000057.1:0-14300 GCF_009872365.1 Rhodococcus sp. T7 | reverse complement strand
GTTAACCGCCCGCGGTTAACAAGTACTCACGGGGCGCTAGCCAATATAGCGGGACAACCGCGCGGAGAGGTGGGGGCGCAGTTCCCCGTCCGCGATGATGCGTTCCTCGACGTACGCGAGGTCCCCGCCCTCGACGATGCCGTAGAGACGCTTGGCGCCGCCGACGAGAACACCGGAGGTGCTGCGGATCACGACGTCGGTCGCGAGTTCCCACGACGACTGGGTGAGGGCGCGGCCGTAGAACAGTTCGACGATGCCGGAGCTGTGGGCGAGGAGAAGTTCGATGACTTCCTCGTTGGTGCTGCCGGGAATGCCGTCTCCGCTGATCCGCCAGAAGCCGGTCTCGTGGAGGTCGGGGCGCACGTACTCGCCGTCGGTGCCCAGAACCCAGGTCTGGGATTTCCACTCGAGGTAGTTGCCACCGTTGTGGGAGACGATGATCTGCTGCCCGAAGTGGTAGTCGCCGGTTTTGGGGTCGTGGCCTTCCCCTTCACCGCGCCACACACCCACGAGCGGCAGTACCGCGAGGAGTTCGTTGTTCAGATCCGGGCCGAGGCGCAGATTTGCGGTGTCCTCGGGCAGCGGAAGGTCCGGAAGCTGCGGGATGTTCCGCGACGCCGTCGTCTTGGAACGCTCGATGGCGTCCGCGACGGCTGCGTCACCGCTACCACGACGCACGGTGGGGGAGTCCCCAGCGGGCGCGCTCGTAGTCGGGTGCTCGGAAGGCGGATCTGCGCCTGCGTCCGGAGTTTGACTCACGACTCGTCGGTGACCAGGCGGTAGATCGTGTAGAGGGAGAACCACGTGATCAACACGGCGGCAAGGACAAGAAGTACCTCGAAGAAGATAACCACGGTGACATCCTAAACCGAACCCGTCGAACGGTCGAAACGGGAGGCGGCTTACGGTCACTGCGGCTACGGTTTCTCGAAGGCGACCACCCGGTCGGTTCCGGATATCCTCATGCCGTCGTCTCGTCTCCCGCTCCTCCCGGAGGTCCCATGCTTCGATCCAGCCCTGCCCTCCCCGGCCTGGCGCGAGCCGCGATCACCGCGACGGTGCTGCTGCTCACCGTGTCCGCGTTCGGCGCTCCCGGTCTGGCCGTCGCGGCCCCGGACTCCGGCAGCGCAGGCTCGGGAAGCGCCGGATCGGGGAGCGACGACACCGACCGCGTCGATCCGAACAACTACGCCGCCGACTGCCCCGACGTGATGATCGTCGCGGTGTCCGGCGCCACCGACTCGACGGCCGACCGCAACCCTCTGGCAGACGAGAACCGCCAGCTGTGGTCGAACTGGGTGGGCAACGTGACGGTGCCGACCGGCGAGGCGAACAAGGACGAGCCCGGGACGGTGGGGTGGATGTACGTTCCCTACCCGTCCACGTACGGTCTCGGTTTGCTGCAACCCGTTCCGACATACCAGGATTCGATGGCCGCCGGTGTGGCGTCGACGAACAGGATCCTCGACGAGAACAAGGCGAAGTGCGGCGAGGACACGAAGTACGTGCTTCTCGGATACAGCGTCGGCGCGGAGGTTGTCGAACGGGTGGCGCGCGAACTCGGCCACCGCGACAGCAATGCTCTGGTTACCGCCGACGACATTGCCGGTGTCGCGTTGATCGGTGACCCGTACCGTCCGGCGGGCACCCCGTCACTGGGCGAACCGGGCCCTCCCGGAGGCGGATTCATGTCTTCCGAGCCGGCCGACTACGGCGCCCTCGAAGGCAAGATCACCTACGCGTGCCGCCCCTACGACATCGCGTGCGACGCGCCGCAGGAGATCGCCGTCCTCGAGCTGGCCCTCGGGGTGCTGGGACAGCTGCACTTCACCCTGCTGAACCCCGGCCAGACCGTCTCCGACTTCGCGAACGCGGTGACGAACATGGCGGCGCGGTCGATCGTGCACATCGTCACCCACGACGACTGGTTCGCCTCCGACGAGTCCTTCCTCGACGTCCTGCGCAAGGTGGCCGACCGGACCTACGACCCCGACGGGCCGGACCGGAACACGCAGGTGTCCCAGCAGCAGATGGTCGAGGCGCTGAACTGGGCGATGGGCCCCGGTTCCGAGGTCGTGAAGGCGAAGCTCGCGGCAGAGGGTCCCGGGTTCGTCGAGGACAACCGGGACATCTTCGAGCTCGTGATCAAGCCGTACATCTTCCTGGGCTTCATCCAGCACCTGTTCTATTGGAACAACAATCCGAACGACCCCTGGTACTGGGAGAGCGAGAAGATCGTCGACTGGATCACCGCGCTCGCGCAGAAGCAGTAGGCGCTCCGCGCTCGTGCGCCTTTCTGGTAGCTGGGGCAACCAAAAAGGCGCACGGGTGGCGGAGCCGCACACGCAGGAAGGCCCCGCTCCGAATGCCGGAGCGGGGCCTTCTGCGTTGGTGCCGGGTCTTACTCGCCGACCGTGACGTCGACGTTGTGCACGCCTGCGCTGGTCGGGCTCACCGTGGCGGTGCCGTTGCCGGAACTGGACAGTGCACGCACGGTCCAGTCGCCGGGAGCGGCGAAGAAGCGGAAGTCTCCGGTGCCCGAGGCGACGACCTCGGCGGTGAACTCTCCGCCGCCGTCGAGGAGACGCACGAACGCTCCACCGATCGGCTGGCCGTCAGCGGCGAGAACGCGGCCGGTAATGACCGTTTCCTTCTCGACGTCGACGCCCGCGGGCAGGGTCTGGGTCTGTACAGGTGCTCCACACATGGCTCAGTGAACCTCCAACTCGATGGGTGCGCCGACGAGTGAGCCGTATTCGACCCAGCTGCCGTCGTAGTTCTTGACATCGGACTTGCCGAGGATTTCCTTGAGCACGAACCAGGTGTGGCTGGAGCGCTCGCCGATACGGCAGTACGCGATGGTGGGCTTCGACTCGTCGTAGCCCTTCTCCGAGTACAGCTTCTCCAGGTCGTCGTCCGACTTGAAGGTGCCGTCCTCGTTTGCGGTGGTGCTCCACGGGATGTTGATGGCCGTGGGGACGTGTCCACGCTGCTGCGCCTGCTCCTGCGGCAGGTGCGCGGGGGCGAGGATCTTGCCGGAGAACTCGTCGGGCGAACGCACGTCGACGAGGTTCTTGTTGCCGATGGCGTCGATGACCTCGTCGCGGAACGCGCGGATCGTCAGGTCGGGTGCGTCGGCCTTGTACTGGGTGGCCGGGCGGGACACGGTCTCCTTGGAGAGGGGGCGTCCGTCGAGCTCCCACTTCTTGCGGCCGCCGTCGATCAGCTTGACGTCCTGGTGGCCGTACAGCTTGAAGTACCAGTACGCGTATGCCGCGAACCAGTTGTTGTTGCCACCGTAGAGAACGATGGTGTCGTCGTTGGCGACACCCTTGGCCGACAGGAGGTCGGAGAACTGCTGCTGGTTCAGGAAGTCACGACGGACCCCGTCCTGCAGGTCCTTCCGCCAGTCGAGGCGGATGGCGCCTTCGATGTGGCCGCCGTCGTATGCGCTGGTGTCCTCATCCACCTCGACGAAAACGGTCTTGGGGGCATTGAGGTTCTGCTCAGCCCAGTCGGCGGAGACTAGGACATCGGAGCGAGCCATGGTGTTCCTTTCGATGTGTTCTTACTTGTGTCGGGTGGATCGTGCGGTGGTTCTGCGTGTGAAACTTTCAGGCCGCGGGCCTCAGGCGTGCGGCGAGTGGGTAGATCTGGCAGCCGAGGCAGAACCCGAATGCGGCGTTGAGGAACGCTGCGAACAGGGCGAATGCGGTGGCCACGGCGCCGACGAGGCCGGAGCCGGCGAGGAAGCCGACGGTGCCGACGGCGGCGAAGACGAATCCGACGAGCTGCGCGAATCGCAGCGGTGCGGCGGGTTCGCGTTCGCTCACCGGGGCGAGTCGCGGCGCGACGAGAGTGCCGAAGATCCGGCCGTAAGGGCTGCGCCGCGGCCCGGTGGCTGCGCCCGCCGCGAAGACGACCGCCTGCAGTGCCAGCAGAATTCCTGCTGCGACCAGCGAGAACGTCGACACGACGAGGACGGCGACGAGGACTGCGGTGGTGACCCAGGCGGCGAACCGGGGGCCACGAACGTCGACCTGCTCGACGTCGAGTGTTGTGGACATGAGAAGTGCTCCTGCGTTGAGTCCTGAATGCTTGCCTGGCGCCGAGCAACGACGGACGACGTCGTCATCGGGTTTCGATCACGTGCGCGGAGTCCGCGGTGTCAGCAGAAAGCGACAGCCCTGGTGATCAGCAACAGGTACAGCAACAAGCCCCGAGGCGGCACAGGTCTACCGTGCGGCGTCGGGTGAGCATGAGCTCGTGGCTGGATTGCACGACGACGAGTTTACCCGGTTCTTCAGGAATTTGAAGCCGGGGGCCGGGCGAGGGGTTCGAGCGCCGCCTTCAGGTCGGCCGCCGCGGGCACCCCGGACACCCGGAAGCGTTGCTGCAGGTCGGCGTCGAGAATGAACGTCGTGGGCAACGACAGAACGCCGAGTTCCTTGGCGAGAGCGGGATACTCGTCGATGTCGACTTCCACCTCGACGGGTGGTTCCGGCTCGCCGGCGAGGTCCGCGACGACGTGTCCGACGACCCTGCGCACCGCTGCGCACGGCCCGCACCAGTCGGCCGAGAAGTGGAGAACGGTGGCCTGTCGGGGGAGCCCCGGACCCACGCCCGCCGCCTCGAGGAGCGTGCGTCGCTCGTCGGTCACGACCGCGGTCGTCTCACCGGTGGTCCGGACCTTCCCTTGACGGCGCTGCCAGACGAGCCCGAACGCGAGGGCCGCGAACAGTGCGATCACTAACAGTGTGATTCCGGTCATCGGCTCTGCAGTTCGTTCAGGTCGATCGTGACGTTGTCGCCGACGCCCTCGATGACGATCTGCGAGCCCTCCGCGTACACCTCGGTCGGCTGGACGCCGAACGGCAGTTCCTGAGGGTCGATCGTCCGGGTGAAGAGGCCGAGGATCGCGGGGGCGAGGGGCTCGGGGATGGTGAAGTCGGCGTGGCCCTCGGGCCCGAAGTAGAAGTCGCTGGCGACGATCTTCACCTGACCGCCGTCGAGGACGAGGTCGGCCTGCACGCTGACGGTGGTTTCGAGCGGGCCGACGGGCACGGTGCCGGTGAGGACGACGCCGCCCGCGGTCGTCATGCCGGAGCCGCCGGAGCCGCCGGTCCCATCCGACTTGCTGGCCGGCGGGGCAGAAACCTGCAGGTCGGGGATGTCGAGGAAGCGGCCGAGGTCGGTGGCGTCGATGAGCATGCGGCCGGAGAGGTGGTCGACCGGAAGGCTCTTCACGGAGCCGTTGACGAGGTCGGACAGCGGCGCGGACACGCCCAGGAGGGTGGACTCGATCGTCACCTCACCGACCACGTCGCTCTGTACTCCTTGCGCGCGGATCTCGATGTTCTCGTACTTTCCGTCCCACGCCTGTGTGAGGAACGGGAAGCCGTGCACCGTCACCTCGGGATCCGCGGTGAGGGACGCGCCCGCCCGCAGTTCCCGCGACACCCGGTACTCCGCGTAGGCCGCCGAGCCGAAGTCGACGACGAGACCGAGTGCCACGAGGAAGACGATTCCGATGATGAGTTTCCGCACGGCCCCATTGTGACGGACACGGTGCCGGTGCAACCTCCGCGCCGGTTGCCGGGGTTCGGTGCGACGGACCTTGACGGCGGCGCGCTACTCTGTCACCGACAAAAGTGTCGATACCTTCAGTGTCGATCTACCTGGACCGGCGGACGAACGATCCGTCGGCCGGCCGGGTACGACGGCGACGAGATGGGAGGCTGTGTGGAGCTACTGCTTCTTACCTCCGACCCGAACCCCGAGGCAGTGCTGCCTGCCCTCGCTCTGCTGGCGCATTCGGTGCGGCCTGCCCCGACGGAGGTGTCCTCTCTCCTGGAAGCGAGCTCCGCCGACATCGCCCTGGTGGATGCGCGCACCGATCTCGCGGCGGCCCGCGGACTCTGCCGACTGCTGGGCAGCACGGGTTCCGCGGTTCCCGTGGTGGCGGTGCTCACCGAGGGTGGCCTGGTGGCGGTCAATTCCGACTGGGGTCTCGACGACATCCTGCTCCCGGGCACCGGACCGGCCGAGGTGGACGCCCGCCTCCGCCTGCTGGTCGGACGCGCCGGCGGCGTCGCCAGCCCGGAGGCGTCGGGCAAGATCACGCTCGGCGAACTGGTCATCGACGAGGGCACGTACACGGCCCGGCTGCGTGGCCGCCCCCTCGACCTCACCTACAAGGAGTTCGAACTCCTCAAGTATCTGGCGCAGCACGCGGGTCGCGTCTTCACGCGCGCGCAGTTGCTGCAGGAGGTGTGGGGATACGACTTCTTCGGTGGTACCCGCACGGTCGACGTCCACGTGCGTCGTCTGCGCGCCAAGCTGGGCAGCGAGTACGAATCCTTGATCGGTACAGTCCGCAACGTCGGGTACAAGGCCGTGCGTCCCACCCGCAGCAAGTCGGGTGCGCCGGTGCCGCCGGTCGACGATCTCGACGCCGAAGATGCAGATTTCGAATCCGCGGAAGGACCTGTGATCCAGTGAGCGCTTCGGTGCAGTCCTGGACCGATCGACTCGACGGCAAGCAGGCCGCGGACGTGTCCGCACTGCTCGACCGCGCGACGGTAGCGGACGGAACCGCGCCCGTGTCGGAGCAGGGCGTGCACGCCGTGTCCGGCGCCGGCGGCGACGGTGTCCGTCATCTCGTGGAGACCGACGCCGATCGGATCGTCGGGTACGCGCAGTTGCAGCCGGGTCACGGTGAACACCCCGCGATGGCCGAACTCGCGGTCGATCCCGAGGCACGCGGCCGGGGGGTCGGTAGCCGACTGGTTACCGAGGTCCTGTCCGAGGGTGGCCCGGACACCCGGGTGTGGGCGCACGGCAACCTGCCTGCCGCGCAGGCGGTGGCGCACCGCCTCGGGTTGAGCGGTGCACGCGAACTGCTGCAGCTCCGGCGTCCGCTCGAGGGTACGGAACTTCCGGAAATCGTTGTACCGGAGGATATTTCGCTTCGCGTGTACCGGGGGGTCGAGGACGATCCGGAGGTGCTGCGGGTCAATGCCGCCGCCTTCGCCTGGCATCCCGAGCAGGGGTCGTGGAACGAACGGGAAATGGCCGAACGTCGCGCGGAGGCCTGGTTCGATCCGGCCGGGCTGTTCATGGCGTTCGCCACGTCCGACGAGAAGCGGCTGCTCGGATTCCACTGGACCAAGGTGCACCCGCAGCAGGGCGACGAGCCGGCCATCGGTGAGGTTTACGTGGTGGCCATCGGGCCCGACGCCCAGGGGCGCGGTCTCGGCCGGTTGCTCACACTCGCCGGACTGCACTACCTGCGTGACCGCGGGCTCGGTGCGGTGCTGCTCTACGTCGAGGGCGACAACGCGTCGGCGTTGCACACCTACGAGCGGCTCGGGTTCGAGCGGTTCCACACCGACGTCGCGTACGCGCGAGCCTGAGGCTGTCGCGTACGCGCGAGCCTGAGGCGCTCCTCTACTTCGGCACCCGTCGTTCGTCTCGGAAATATGGGCAAATGCGCGGTCTGTTCACTTTCCGTTCACCGATCGTGGTCCAACTGGACATTAGCTACCCCTAGGTTTCTCCGTGGGCAGCGCCGTGCTGCCTGGTGCAGGATCCTCCCGGTCCGCGCCTCATGTCGCCGCCCGATCGAGGGCGAGACGGTATTTCCGGAGGACTAGGTGAATCTCAAGCGCAGTGGCGCCCTGCTCGGTGCAGTGGCCCTGGGTGCCATGACCTTGGCCGCGTGTGGCAGCGACAACAACACCGCGTCGAGCGGCGTCGACGCAGCCGCCTCGAACGCGACGTGCGAGGGCAAGGCCAACCTCTCCTCGGCCGGTTCCTCGGCGCAGAAGAACGCCATGGACCAGTTCGTCTCCACCTACATCTCCGTGTGCCAGGAGAAGGGCAAGACCGTCAACCTGGCGTACAACCCCAGCGGTTCCGGTGACGGACGCACCCAGTTCATCGCCGGCCAGATCGATTTCGCCGGTTCCGACTCGGCGATCAAGGCCGAGCAGGCAGAGCAGGCCAAGGCGCGTTGCGTCGGCGGCGAGGCGTGGAACCTTCCCCTCGTCTTCGGACCCGTCGCCGTGGCCTACAACCTCGACGGCGTCGAGGACCTGGTGCTGAACGGCGAAGTGACCGCGAAGATCTTCAACGGCACCATCAAGAAGTGGAACGACCCGGCCATCGCCGCCCTCAACCCGGGCGCCACCCTGCCGGACCAGGACGTCACCGCGATCATCCGCTCGGACTCCTCGGGAACCACCGACAACTTCCAGCAGTACCTCACGGTCGCCTCCAACGGCGCCTGGACCACCGGTGCCGGCTCCGACTTCACCGGTGGCATCGGTGAGGGCGCCAAGGGTTCGGCCGGCGTCGCGCAGGCAGTGGCCTCCGCCCCCGGCTCGATCACCTACGTCGAGAAGTCGTACGCAGACCAGAACAAGCTGTCGGCAGCGCAGATCGACACCGGATCGGGCCCGGTCGCCCTGTCCGACGAGTCCGCGGCGAAGGCGATCGAGGGTGCGCAGTTCAAGGGTGCGGGCGAGGGCGATCTGACCCTCGACCTCGCCTCGATCTTCGGCACCAAGGAAGCCGGCGCGTACCCGCTGGTGCTCGCCACCTACGAGATCGTGTGCTCGAAGGGCTACGACGCCGACACCTCCGCGGCGGTCAAGTCGTTCCTGACCAGCGCCGCCAACGAGGGCCAGGACAACCTGGCCACACAGGGCTACGTGCCGCTGCCCGACTCCATGAAGGAGAAGCTGAACGCGTCGGTCGCCGCAATCGGCTGATTCACACGGTAAGTCGTTCGGACCCGCCCATGACTCGATATTCTGACGATGAAAGATTGGGAGCGCAGATGAGTGAAGCGCACACCGAATCAGCACCTCGCGCCTCCGGCTCCGCTACAGGCGGGGCCGGGGTGGGCGGTCCGAACGGCACTCCGGAGGCCGAGTTGAGTTCCACCCAGGCCGAAACCCCGACCCCGACCGGTACTCCTCGCGGCAAGGCCGTCGCGAGGCCGGGGGACCGGATCTTCAAGTCCCTCGCGACCACGTCGGCGATCTTCATCTCCATCCTCATCGCCGCGATCGGCATCTTCCTCGTCTGGCGTGCCGTTCCCGCGCTGAGCCGGAACCAGGTCAACTTCCTCACCAGCCGCGAGTGGGTCACCCAGAACATCAACGCGATGGCGTTCGGCGTGCTCGACCTCTTCCAGGTGACGGTCCTGGTGTCGCTGTTCGCGCTCGTGCTCGCGATGCCGGTTGCCCTGGGTATCGCGATCTTCCTCACCGAATACTCGCCGACCTGGCTCAAGCGTCCGCTGGCCTACGTCATCGACCTGCTGGCCGCGGTGCCGTCGATCGTCTACGGCCTGTGGGGTCTGCTGGTGTTCGCGCCGGCGATCAGGCCGCTTGCGATGTGGCTCAACGAGACTCTGGGCTGGTTCCCGCTGTTCGCGTCGGGCAGCGGTTCGATCACCGGCGGCGGCACCATCTTCACGGCCGGCATCGTCCTCGCCGTCATGATCCTCCCCGTCATCACCGCCGTGACCCGCGAAGTGTTCGTCCAGACACCGACGTCCCACATCGAGGCGGCGCTCGCCCTGGGCGCCACCCGCTGGGAAGTGGTGCGTACCACGATCATTCCCTTCGGCAAGTCCGGCTACATCAGTGGTTCGATGCTCGGCCTCGGTCGCGCGCTCGGTGAGACCATGGCGCTGTACCTGATCCTGCGCACCACGTCGCAGCCCTTCGGATGGTCGCTGTTCGACGGCGGCGCCACCATCGCGTCCAAGATCGCCCTCGGCTACGCGGAGTTCAACAACAACATCCAGGCCGGCGCGTACATCGCCGCAGGTCTGGTGCTCTTCGTACTCACGTTCGTCGTGAACGCCGCGGCCCGCGCCGTGATCGCAGGAAAGAAGGACTGACCATGACCGCGACACTCGACAAGCCGGTCAAGGCGCCCACCTTCCGGGGTGTCGGTACCCGGCGGCGCATCACCGATATCACCGCCACCGTTCTCGTGACGCTGGCAGTGCTCGTCGCCCTGGTCCCGCTGGTGTGGGTCCTGGTCACCGCCGTCGTCAAGGGTATTCCCGCCCTGACGTCGGCCACCTGGTTCACCCACTCGCTCAGCGGACTCACGTCGTCGGCCGAGGGCGGCGGTATCTACCACGCGCTGATCGGCACGATCCTGCAGGGACTCGTCTGCGCGGTGCTGTCCATTCCGCTCGGACTGTTCGTCGCGATCTACCTCGTCGAGTACGCCGACCGGAAGTCGCGGCTGGCGAAGCTGACCACGTTCATGGTCGACATCCTCAGCGGTGTCCCGTCGATCGTGGCCGCCCTGTTCATCTACGCCCTGTGGATCGCGACGTTCGGTTTCCCGAAGTCCGGGTTCGCGGTGGCGCTCGCCCTGGTCCTGCTGATGGTGCCCGTCGTCGTCCGCAGCACCGAGGAGATGCTCCGCATCGTGCCGCAGGACCTGCGCGAGGCGTCGTACGCGCTGGGTGTTCCGAAGTGGAAGACGATCGCCAAGATCGTGCTGCCCACCGCACTGCCGGGCATCATCACCGGCATCATGCTGGCGCTGGCCCGTGTGATGGGTGAGACCGCTCCGCTGCTGATCCTGGTGGGGTACGCACCGTTCATCAACTTCAACCTGTTCGGTGGCGAGATGGGCACCCTGCCCGGCGTCATGGTCGCCGAGATGAACAACCCGACCGATGCCGGTACCAACCGCATCTGGGGTGCGGCGCTGACGCTGATCCTCCTCATCGCGGTCCTCAACATCGCGGCCAAGGTCGTCGGCCACTTCTCGCAGGTCCGCAGCAAGTGACACATACACTCGATTTCGAACATCAATCAGTAGGGAGCCGGTAATGGCCAAGCGTCTGGATCTCAAGGACGTCAACATCTACTACGGCAAGTTCCACGCCGTCGCCGATGTCGGGCTGTCGGTCCCCCCGCGGAACGTCACCGCGTTCATCGGTCCGTCCGGTTGCGGCAAGTCGACCGTGCTGCGTTCGCTGAACCGCATGCACGAGGTGACTCCCGGTGCGCGCGTGGAGGGTTCGATCCTCCTCGACGGTGAGGACATCTACGGATCCGGCATCGACCCGGTCGGCGTCCGCAAGACGATCGGCATGGTGTTCCAGCGTCCCAACCCGTTCCCCACGATGTCCATCAAGGACAACGTGGTGGCCGGCCTCAAGCTGCAGGGCGAGCGCAGCAAGAAGCGTCTCGACGAGGTGGCGGAGCGGTCGCTGCGCGGCGCGAACCTGTGGAACGAGGTCAAGGACCGTCTCGACAAGCCGGGTGGCGGACTCTCCGGCGGTCAGCAGCAGCGTCTGTGCATCGCCCGGGCCATCGCCGTCTCGCCCGACGTCCTGCTGATGGACGAGCCCTGCTCGGCGCTCGATCCCATCTCGACGCTCGCGATCGAGGACCTCATCACGGAGTTGAAGAAGGACTTCACCATCGTGATCGTCACCCACAACATGCAGCAGGCGGCGCGGGTGAGTGACCAGACCGCGTTCTTCAACCTCGAGGCCACCGGTAAGCCGGGACGTCTCGTCGAGATCGACGACACGGAGAAGATCTTCTCCAACCCGACGCAGAAGGCCACCGAGGACTACATCTCGGGCCGCTTCGGATAACCCACACCAATGAGAACGCCCCGGCCTGATCTTCGGCCGGGGCGTTCTCGTGTGTAGGGACAACTCCCGGTGAACGAACGGGACGCTCGTACGGTCTGACCGTACGAGCGTCCCGTTCGCGCGAAAAGTGTTGGGGAAGTTTACTGTTCCGGGTAGGACGTGAGGTTGTCGGCGTCTTTCACGGCGGTCTCGGTGTCGTCGGGCAGCTTGCCCGTGACCAGGAAGATCACCCGGCGGCCCACCTCGACGGCGTGGTCGGCGAAACGCTCGTAGAAGCGGCCGAGCAGGGTGACGTCGACGGCGGCGGCCACGCCGTGCTTCCACTCGCGGTCCATGAGCACGGTGAACAGGTGCCGGTGGAGGTCGTCCATCGCCTCGTCCTCTTCGCGCAGGCGCGCGGCACGCTCGGGGTCGCGCGTCTCGAGAACCTCGCGGGCTGCGGCGCCGATGGAGACCGCGATGCGCCCCATCTCGGCGAAGTAGCCGTTGACCTCTTCGGGGAGCACGTGGTTGGGATGTCGGCGGCGCGCGATCTTGGCGACGTGGAGCGCCAGGGCACCCATCCGGTCGATGTCGGCGACGATCTGGATTCCGCTGACGACGGAGCGGAGGTCGCCGGCGACGGGTGCCTGCAGGGCGAGGAGGGCGAAGGCCCGCTCCTCGCAGATGGTGCTGAGCTCGGTGATCTTGTCGTGCTCGCCGATGACCTGCTCGGCGAGCGAGAGATCTGCCTGGAGCAGCGACTGGGTGGCTCGCTCCATGGCGACCCCCGCAAGCCCCGCCATCTCACCGAGCAGGTCGGCAAGCTCGGTCATTTGTTCGTTGTAAGCCACGCGCATGAGGTCACAGCCTACGGTGCACGGGAAACCAAGTCACGATCACACGGTGAACGCAGGGTGAACGACGCCGCTGATCGGGACGTCAATCGCAGGACGTGTCGCCCGCGTTCACAACGGCCAGGTCCGCGGGGATTTCCGCGTCCTCCGACTGGCCGATTCGCACGTCCGCCATGCTGAGCGGGGTGTCGATCGGGCTCGGTGTCTGCACGGTTCCGGTGAAGCTCGAACCGATCGCGACCTCGACGACGGTGCCGAGTCCGGTGGTCGATTCGAGGACCGCACCCGGGAACGACGACGCGAGGGTCGCCGCCTCGGCCTCGTGGCCCGGCGAGAACCGGATGACGGTTTCGCTGCTGGTCCCCGTGTAGTTGCCGACGTTGTAGATCTGGAAGCCCTCGGCGGCCAGGGAGTCGGCGACGGTCGCGGCCAGTCCCGACTCACCCGACGCATTCGACACCTGCACGGTCACGCTGGACGGGTCGACGGCCTGGACCGTCTGCGGGGTGGGCGCGGCCTGCGGTTCGGGGGCGGACGAGGGCAGCGGTTCCGCCCGCTTCTCGCCGGGCAGTGCCTCGTCGTCGATGATGGCGCGGAAGATGGCCTTGATGTCGTCGGTGCGCGGAATCTCGTTGCCCCACTCGGTGGTGCCCGCAGTGGGGACCGTCAGGAAGGTGACCGCGCCCGCGTCCACGTTCTGCAGTGAGCGACCGAGCGTGACCAGTGACTTCGTGTCGATGTTCTCCACGAACGTGTCGCGGGTGAACGCGTTGATGAAGCCGTTCAGTTTGCTGGGATTGAGCAGCACCTGACTGGACAGGGCGCCCCGCAGCAGGGCGGAGAGGAATCTCTGCTGCCGGTTGATGCGGCCGTAGTCGCCGTTGCCCTCCGCCTCGACGTGTCTGGCGCGGACGAAGTTCAGTGCGGTCTTGCCGTCGAGCATCTGGGTGCCGGGCTGCGGCAGAACGGTGCCGAGAACGTCGTCCTCGAGCGGCTGGGTGGTACAAACCTTGACCCCGCCGATCTCGTTGACCATCGACTCGAAGCCGGCGAAGTCCATGCCGACGAAGTGGCCGATCTTCAGCCCCGACATCTTCTGGATCACCTTCACCAGGCACTTCGGTCCGCCGAGTGCGTAGGTGGCGTTGAGTTTGTCGCCGTCGGCGGCGGGGAAGGTCTCTCCGGTGTAGGTGCCGCTGTCGTTGTCCCAGCCCTGGCAGACGGGCCGTTCGACGTCGAGGTCGCGGGGGAACGACACCGCGACCACCCGGCTCCGGTCGGCGGGGATGTTGACGAGCATCACCGTGTCGGCACGGGAGCCCTCGGCGTCGTCGATGGTTCCGGCGCCCACTTCGCCGCTCGCGCCGGCGCGGGTGTCGGTGCCGACGATGAGATAGGTCTCGTCACCGGTCTGCCCGACGGCGTCGACGATGTCGGTCGACTCGGTGTCGAGTGCCGCAATCTGGTCGAACTTGCCCTCGGTGGAGCGGAGGTAGCCCCAGACGATGCCGGTGCCGGCGAGTGCGACCACCGCCACGAGCGCGACGACGGCGCGTCCCACTGCACGGAGACGCTTGCGTTTGCGGGTCTTGTTGAGAGCGAGGCGCGTGGTGCCCGGGTTGCCGACCACCTGCGGTACCGCGGTGGTCTCCGCGGAATCCGCGACCCATTCGGGTTCGGGCGGGCTCTGCGGCGGCTCTGGCGGCGGGGCTGCCGGAGGGGTCTTGCGTGGCGGAACCCCGGGAGGCGGCGGTTGCCGCTCGTCGATCGGGGGAAGGGTCTCCGTTTTCTCCGGATCGCGGGGCTCGTTCGATTCG
>NZ_WXYH01000056.1:0-14482 GCF_009872365.1 Rhodococcus sp. T7 | reverse complement strand
CGGTCGCCCCGGTGTTCACGTTCAGCCAGTGCACCCGCACGGCGTTCGCCTTCATGTTGTTACCCGGTCCGGGTATGCATGTGTCCGCACTGATCGGATTCAGGACGTAACACTCGCTCACGGTGCGCAACCGCACGACTCCGGGTACCCGGCCCGTGACTGCGTCGACGGTGAAGTAGGCGGCGAGAACCGGGCTCATCCCGATCGGTGGGACCTGCAGGGTCGTCACACTTTCCGTCGTGTCCTCGGGCGCCGCGACGGCGATGCCCTGCCCGGTCGCCGCGATCACCGCCGAGATACCGATTCCGGCGAGAATCATTCCTGCTCTACGCATCTGCACTCCCCCTACCTGCGCCGAGCCGTTCATTGCGAAGGGCCCTTCCCGCATCCTAGGGGCCGCGCGGGTGTCGCCGGATCGGAAGTTGCCGGATCACCGGAGTTGCTGCGGCATCCGCGATTGATCGGTGCAGCAACTTTCGACCGTACCGCCATCAGGCATGGATGCGGGCGCGGTCGAGTTGAGAGACCCGTTGCGGGCTCAGGTCGAGGATGACGCCGATGTCACGCACCGAGAGACCCGATCGGCGCAGTTGCGCCACCGCGGCCCGCGAGGCCCGCGCGGCGCATTCCTGCGCGTGGGCGGCCGACTCGATCTGCCAGTGGGCGGCGCGGGCCTCCATGAGCGCCGCCGAATCTCCGATTTCGTAGTCGAGTTCCACCTCGACGTCCTCGGCCGGCACACCCTCGAGCAGATGCACGGCCTCCGCCACGATCGCGGACACCTGATCGAGCCGCCGCGCCTGGGTGAGTGCGCCTTCGACTCCCGGAACCTCCACCACCCACGATCCGCCGCGACGGGTGGCCGTCGCTGTCACCTTCATCACGAACCTCCCGGCCCGAATCTCGTGTGCAAATTCGTCCTCCCGACCACAAGTCTAGTTCCCCTTTCCGAGCACAACGGCACGGACAGAAGACATTCAGAGTGCGCGATTGCCGGAAGACCACTCGCTTTCACCAGAAGTCGAGTGCCTGCGCGGTCGCGGTGGACTCGGCATGTGTGGGCCGGAGCGCACCGCCGATGGCGTAGACGGTGTGCCCGACCGTCGCGACGGACATCCCGTGAGCTCCGGTGGGCATCGGCGGCAACGCCGACCAGGTCGCCGAGGCGACGTCGTAGGCCTCGACCGTCGAGAGCACTTGGGTCGGCTGTTCACCGCCGACCGCGACGATGCGGCCGTCGATGTACGCCGCCCCGAGCCCGCCGCGCGGGGTGGGCATGCCGGGCAGCGTCGCCCACGTTCCCGCAGCCGGATCGAACCGTTCGACCGCGGCGGTGTTCTGATCCGACGCCAGATCGCGCCCGCCGATCGCGTAGAAGTACTTCCCGTCCGACACCCCGGCCAGATGCTCCCGGGGCGTCGGAATGTCCTCCACAGTCGTCCATTTCGTTCCGTCGAACACCTCCGTCGACGCTACCAACTCGCCGTCCGCCTGTCCGCCGGCGACCACGATCTCGTCACCCACCACGGCTGCGGCTCCGGCCGCCCGAGGCACGTTCAGCGGGGGCAGGTCCACCCAATTGCCGTCCCGCAGCGCGAGCACCCGGTCCGACGTCTTGCGGGTGAGGTTCGGCCCTTCCGGCACCCAGCCTCCGAGGACCACCAGTTCGCCGCCGTATTCGACGGCCATCGCATGATTGAGCGGGACCGGAAGATCGGGGCCGGCCTTCCAGGTGTCGATGGCCGGGTCGTTGCCCTCGACCTTCGGGGTCGACCCCACGTTGTCAAGGCCGCCGAACACCCAGATCGTCCCGTCCGCGACGGCCGTCGCGGTCTGCTGGCGGGCGATTGGCGCGTCCCGCAGCGGGCGCCACGCCGGTGCCCATTGGGTCTTGCGTGGCGCGATCTGCAGCGCCTCGGAAACCGCTGTCGATTCGGCGTGCGTGGGTTTGATGCCGCCGCCGACCGCGTAGACCGTGTTGCCGACCGCGCCGATCGCCATCCCGTGCCGCGGCGTGCGCAGAGCAGGCAATTGCGACCAGGTCCCTGCCACCACGTCGTAGGCCTCGACCGTGGACAGCACCCGGGTCGGTTCTTCGCCGCCGACCGCGACGATGCGGCCGTCGATGTACGCCGCCCCGAGCCCACCGCGAGGGGTGGGCATGCCGGGCAGCGTCGCCCACGTTCCCGCGACCGGATCGAACCGTTCGACCGCGGCGGTGTTCTGATCCGACGCGAGGTCGCGCCCACCGATCGCGTAGAAGTACTTCCCGTCCGAGACGCCGGCCAGATGCTCCCGGGACGTCGGGATTTGCGGGACCGTCGTCCACTTCGTCCCGTCGTACACCTCGGTCGGCGCCACCAGTTTGCCGTCGGCCTGTCCGCCTGCGACCACGATCTTGTCGCCCACCACGGCCGCGGCGCCGGCCGCCCGCGGCACGTTCAGCGGGGGCAGGTCGACCCATCGCCCGTCGCGCATGGCCATCACCCGAGCGGATGCGACGGCTGTCAGGTTCTGGCCTTTCGCTTGCCACCCGCCGATGAGAACGGGCTCGTCGTTGTAGGTGACGGCCATCGCGTGGTTGAGCGGGACGGGGAGGTCGGGGCCGGCCTTCCAGGTGTCGATGGCCGGGTCGAAGCCCTCCTGCCGGGCGGACACACCGCTGTCGTCCAACCCTCCGAAGACCCAGATGGTCCCGTCCGCGACCGTCGTCGCCGTCTGCTGGCGGGCGACCCGGGCGTCGGCGACCGGTCGCCACGCCGCAGTCGGGTCGACGGCCGGGGGCTCGCTCGCCTGCTGGGCGGTCGGTCCCGCGGTGCCGGGTCCCGATGCCTCTCGGTACACGAGGTAACCGCCACCGGCCAGCACCAGCGTCACCACCAGTGCGAGCGCAATCAGGATCCCGCGCCGCCGGGTGCGGGCCTGCCGATTGCTCCCCGGCACTCCCGGCGGCGGCCAGGGCGACGGCCCCGTCGGCGGCCAGAACGGGCCCGAGGGGTGCGACTCCGGCTGGATCTGCTCGGTCGGTGAGAAGAATCGGCGCTGACCGTCCGAATCTTCGAACCGAATTTGACGGTAGCCACTGGAATCCGCCGCCGACGGGTACGGCTCGGCCGGTGGGGCGGGCTCGAGGGGTGCCAGCGCCATCGCGTCCGAACGCAACCCGATGTGTCGCTGGGCGGCTTGGAGTTCGTGTCCGAACTCCTCGGCGGAGGACGGCCGAGCGAACGGATTCGACGCCATCGCCCTCTCGATGACGGCGCACACACCGTCCGGGATGCCTTGAGCGCGCAGGTCCGGCACCGTTTGGGTGCTGATCCTCACGAATTGCGCGACGAGTTCCTCGCCGGTCTTCCGCTCGAACGCCGCCCGCCCCGCGATCAGCGAAAAGATCGTCGCGCCCAGACCGTAGACGTCCGAACGCGCGGTCGGCGATTCCCCGTTGAGAACTTCGGGCGCGGTGAACGCCAGTGAGCCGGTGAACCCGCCGGTGGCGGTTTCGTAGCCGCCGGCGATGTGCGCGATGCCGAAATCGGTCAACTGCGGCTCGCCGTAGTCGGTGAGCAGGATGTTCGCGGGTTTGATGTCGCGGTGGAGGGTGCCGGTCCGGTGCGCCGTCTCGAGTGCGCCGGCCAATTTCACTCCGATGCTGATCGCCTCCGGCCAGGGCAGCGGACCTTCTCGGCGTATCTGCACTGCCAGCGAGTCGCGGGGGTGGTAATGCATGACGATGTACGGGCGACCGGTCTCGGTCACGCCGACCTGCAGAATGTTGACGATGTTCGGGTGGCCGGAGAGCCCGCCCATCGCGTAGCCCTCCCGCAGGAACCGCTCGCGGTTCTCGGAGTCCAGGTCCGACGTCAGGACCTTGATTGCGACGATTCGGCCGAGCGAACGCTGCAGGCAGCGGTACACGACACCGAATCCGCCCCGGCCGACCTCCTCGGCACCCGCGAAACCGGCAGCGTCCAACTCCGCCACGATCCCGTGGCCGACTGCGCGGATCGACGCCGCCTGGGTCGCGTCCGGGTCGAAATCTGCCATCGAGCGCCTCAGTTCCATCCGACATCCGTGCCGACGCACTGACCAGCGGTCGAAGACGCGAATATCTTTCTCTCACAAGGGCGAAACGCGGAATTCTCTCGTCGAATGTCGACGGGAACCGCCTTGTCCAGCAAGTATTCGGCGGGCCGCGACGCGCGTCAAGATGACAATTTCCCCACCCCAGGGTGCCTGGCGGTGGTCACGAATTCGTGCCGCATCGGCAACACCGCACCGCTCAGGCTCTGCCGCCACCCTGGAAGGTGTCGTCGTACAACGCATACCCGCCCGCTCCCGCTGCCTTTGCACGATACATCGCCGAGTCCGCCCGCCGAACGAGCTCTTCACGGGTGCACTCCGGATCGGACAGTGCAACACCGATACTGGCACTGATCGGCCACCCGAACGACCGTGCCCGGTTCAGGTCGGCGAAGCTACCTGCGATCCGGGCGGCAATCGCGACCGCCTCCGCCGCGCCCGCGACGTGTTCACAGACGACCACGAATTCGTCACCGCCGAGGCGGGCAACGGTATCGCCCGGGCGCACCGCCGACCGCAGATGCCGGGCGAGCACGATCAGTGCGTCGTCGCCGACCGCGTGACCGAGGCTGTCGTTGACGGTCTTGAAGTCGTCGAGATCCACCAGCAGTAGCGCCACGCGCGGGCCGCCGCGCGGCACCGCGTCCAGGGCCTCGTCGAGCCGGCGGCGAGCCAGGGTGCGGTTCGGCAATCCCGTCAGCGGGTCGTGCAGGCTCTGGTGCACCAACGCGGCCTCGGCCTCGATACGGCGGATCGCCGCGGAGAGCACGGCTGTAACCGAGCGCAGAAAGTTCAGGTCACGATCGGTGTATTCGCGGGGACGCAGACTGTGCGCCGTCAACACACCCCACACCGCCTCGGAGCCGATCGGAACGCACACCCCGCTCTGCAGCCCGCGCCCGTTCATCCCCGCCGTGGAGAAGCGGGTTTCGTGGACCCGATCGGTGCATACGACCACCGACCCGTTGGCGGCGGCGTATCCGGGCTGCGATCCCGGCCCCGGGGAGAACGTCGCCGGACCGGGCTCGGGTCCGCGGTAGGCGAGCACGGTGAGTTCGTCGTCGTCGGCCACCCGCGCGATCGACGAACAATGCACACCCATCAGCGCGGCCGCCGCGCCGGCCGCCGCCGTGAGGAGTTCGTCGAGGTCTCCGCCGACGGCGAGTTGGCTCAGGTCTGCGATCGCCTGCTGCTCCCGGGCCCGGTATGCGGACTCCCCCAGTGCGCGCTGCAGGCGTTGCTCGTCGTCTTCGGCGCCGCGGCGATCCTGGGCAATCGACCCGATCACCGACGGCCCGGTCTCGGTGGATTCCAGCACGAAGGTCGAAATCAGCATCGGGATCGGCGCGCCCGTGACGAAATGGCGAAACTCCGTCAACCCGGTCCACTCTCCCCGATCGGCCAGAGCCGACTCCACGTCACGCGCCTGCACGAGACCGACGTCGGTGAACAGCTCCGCCGTCGTCCTCGAGTACGCATGCACGGCATCACCGAATCCGAGGACCGCGACACCCGCGGGATTCACATACACGAGCCGACCAGACACGAATTCGGACACGAACACCAACGCCGGACTGTGTTCGAGGACCGCGAGCAGCATCCGCGAATCCGCCAGCGACTCCATGGACACTCCCTCCGCCGCGAACCTTCCGTCCTGCAACCGGCTCGACCTCCATCCACGATAGGCGTTCCCGGAAGTGACGCCTCGAGCGTCGTCACGCAATTGTGCCGCGCCTGCCCTCTCGAGTCCCGTCTCACGCACGCGGGCGTGGGACGTTGATTCCGCCTCGATGTAGGTGCACGATCGTGGCATGCGCAGAGCGCGCTGGCCGGCATTCGCGCCGCCGACAAGCAGTGGGACCGCAGTGCACGGCCCCACCATTCTCGCGTCCGGAACTCACCTCACGCTCGATCTCCTCGGAATCTTCGCGTTCTCGTCCGGAATCCACGTCCGTCTCGCATTGACTGCCACGGGACGCACCGCCGAGCGCGCACACCACGAGACACGGGTGCTGTCCGATCCGGCGGATCCCGACACCCAATGGTCGTATCTGTCGGTGCTGCTGCAGTTGGGGTCGGTCGTGGGTGTTGCCGACCCCTATCTGCCACGGTCCGGCTCACCCCGGAAGTGGGGTGGAGTGCCCGCCTACCGCACGGAGCCGAACTACTGGCTCGGCACGTGTACGCGTCCGCACGACATCATGATCTCGGCGGGGTGGCCGGAGATCGGCCTGGGACCGACCTGTCTGACGGCACTCCTGGAACCGAGTCCGTCGACCGTCCCATCCGACTGACTCGGGAGGTTAAACCTCGCCAATTCCGGCGTGGTTGCGGCTAGCGTCGGAACCACAGGCCCCGAGACGGAGGTTCACGATGCGGTTGTCCACCCGGAACCAGCTCACCGGAACGATCACCGAGGTCACCCTCGGCAGCGTGATGGCGACAGTGAAGGTGCGTCTCGACGGAGGCGAGCAGATCGTCACCGCGTCCATCACGAAGGAGGCGGTCGAGGAACTCGGTCTGCAGGCCGGCGTGGCTGCGACGGTGCTCGTGAAGTCCACCGAGGTGATGCTCGGCGTCGAGTGACGGACGCCGCCCGGGCCCGGTTCCGGCCAGGGGAACTCCCTGCTAGTGCGCCGAGAGTGTGAGGGAATCGGACGCTGTCACGACCTCGAACGGCATCTCGATATGGGCAACCGTCCCGGAACGTGATCCGGGACGGACCGAGAAGCTGCCTCCGGCCGCGACGACACGGAGTTCGTGCGACGTCAGTCCGATGTGCCCTCGGCTGAGACTGCGGTCTATCGCCTCACGGGAGATGCCGCACCCGTCGTCGGTGACGTCGAGGACCGCATGCTCACCCGTCCGGGTCAGCTCCACCCGGACGGCACCCGCTCTCGCGTGTTTGACCACGTTGCTGAGCAATTCACGCGCCGCGCTGAACAGCACGTCGTCCGCCGACGTGCGTAGGTCGTCGTCCCATTCCACTGTCTGGAGATCCACGTCGAAACCGCCGCGCGCCTGGGCCGATCGGACGATGTCGCCGAGAGCGCGGGCAAGTCCGACGCGGTCGAGCACCGTGGGATGGAGTTCCGAGACGGTCGCCCTGAGCAGGGACGCGGACTCTGTGAGTGCGTGCGTGATGCGATCGACGGCCTCCGGATCGGCGCCGCCGGTGAGGTCGTCGAGATCCATCTTCGCGGCCAGGACGAATTGCAGCGCCCCGTCGTGGAGCTGCTCGGACAACGCACGTCGTTCGCGCTGTTCGAGGCCCATCAGCTCGGCGAGCAGGGCGGTGCGGTCGTGGACGAGGTGACCGATGGTGAGCACCCTGGATCGTTGAATTCGGCTGAGCACGACTGCGCCCGCCGAGAGGATGGCAAGTGCCATCGTACTGAGCAGGATGGACGACCACGGTTCCTCGTTCGACGCCATCGTGGCCCAACTGGCGGCGAGGAACACCAGCACCGTGGGCACGACCACGGCGGCGCACACACCCGGGCGAAGCTGAGTGCAGGCCAATAGCGGGATCACGAACAGTCCGTTGGTCAAGATGTCTGCGGTCCAACTCTGTTGCGCCGCAATACCCGTCAACAGAGTGAGGCTACCGATGACCGCGAGGTCCACGAACAGGGCGAGCCACATCGCGTTCACCGGGCCCGGACCGCCTCGACGGGTCCACAGCGCGAGCCCGACGGTCCAGAATGCGTAGCCGATCAGGATCGCCAGGCACACATTCGCGTCGTTCATGGGCGGGACGAACAGCAGTGTCAACGCGATGAAGAGGGCGAGCAGACCACGCAGTGCGAGTTGGAGGTGCGCGCCGCGATACGCGTGCTCGAGGACGATGCGCTCGAGATCCGGGCTGCCGCCGAGATCCGCGGGTAATACCGATGACTCAGCCATGGAACGGCCTCCTCGGCCGGGCGACTCCGACAGGACGATCCGGGTACATCAACTGCTGGACCTGCGACAATGCTCCAAAATTCTAGCACCGCCGAGTTCTCGAATCGTGGGATCGGCGGACCACGTCCGCTCGCCCACCACCAGCAGGTTCGGGGCCGATCCGTCGATGCGACGCGACACCCTGGTATTCGTGGGAACATCTCATGCGATCGGTCCCGCGGACCGAACAGAAAGGGTGTGACGCATGACCAGGATTCGACGGCGGTCGGCGGTGGCTCTGGCCTCGATCGCCGGTGCCTCGTCTCTTCTTCTCGCTGGCTGCACCCAGGATGCGTCGTCGACCGACGGCACGGAATCGGCCGCACCTGCCGCCACCAGCGAGTCACCGGCAGCCGAGCCGGCGGTCGACGGCGTCGACGCGAAGCAGTACGCGTCGAGCGACCAGGCAGGCGGCGCATACGGCTTCGTCACGCCGTCGGGAAAATGGCTGTGCGCGATCATTCCCGGGGAGAAGCTCGCCGGATGCGCATCGCATCCCACCGGGGGTCCTTTGGGAGTCCCGGGCACCCCGCAGATCGCGTCGCCGGACGGCGGCGCGCCGGCCGAGGCCAACCTCATCGCGGTCGAGGCGGGGAAGGAGCCGAATTTCCAGAACCGGGACCAGGCACTGTTTCCCGGCAACGCCACTATCCTTCCGTACGACACCACCCTGGCGATCGACGGATTCAGTTGCAATGTGCAGTTCTCGGGAGTCTCGTGCCGGGAGGACGCGACCGACAAGGGCTTCACCGTCGCCACCAACGGGTACAAATTCGAATTCACCCCGCTGCCGGTGAGCATTCCGAGCGCGAGCCCACCGCCGATCGCGCCCACCGTCGCACCGCTCCCCCAGCAGGCTCGCGGATCGAATCAGTGTGGCCCCGTTACCTACCCGGAGACTGGAAAGCCCGCGACGGTGGTCATCGTGAAGGGGACGCTCCGCTGCGACGAGGCGCACACGATGCTCACGAAATACTTCACCGGACGCGACAAGAGTGAATCGGAGTACAGCTTCGACGGGTGGGAATGCCGCCTCGCGGGAGACCCGGAATCGGCGGAGATCGGCTACACGATCAACTGCACCGACGGCAACGGGAACACCGTCGTCGCGCAGCCGTAGAAGGCACGTGTGCGCCCATCGTCGCCCCGCCGTGCCGACAGTCAGCGCCTGACTTCCGGCCCCTACCGCGCATCAGTACCGGCATTCATCGCGGACCAGGCCCTTTCGCTGAGCAGCGAACTGTAGGGATTGACGGAAGAAGCGGCCACCGAACTCGCCCGGTTCGATGTCGAGGTCGGCCACATCACCGCACCCTTCGCCTCCATCCTGCTGCGCACCGAGAGTGCGTCGAGTTCGGAGATCGAGAACCTCACGAGCGGGGCACACCAAATCGCGCTGGCCGAACTCGGTGAGCACGCCTCCCGCAACGCGCGCCTGATCGTCGGAAACGTCCGCGCAATGCAGGCTCGGACCGCACACCGCACAGATCGTGCCCCCGCATCACGACCGGATTCCCGAACTGATCGACGACCTGATCGCCTTCGCCAATCGGGTCGATCTGCCCGTCATCGCTCAGATAGCGGTCGCTCATGCGCGGTTCGAAACCATCCCCCGTTTCCGGACGGCAACGGGCGCGTCGGTCGTGCGCTGATTCAGGCGATGCTTCGGGCAGCTCACGCGCAGCGTCGCCGCCCCGGTGTCCGCGGGGCTACTTCACGACACGAGAGCGTATTTCGAGGCGCTCGGCCACTACCGGTCGGGGACATCGAGCCGATCGTCCGCGCGATTGCGGAAGCATCGCATCCGCGTCACGGCGAGGCGGGACGCGGCGGTGCACCGACTGGTCAACCTCCTTCTCCGCCAACCGGTGGTCGACAACAAGCTGGTCATGTCTGCGCTCGCAGTGACCGGCGCCAACGCGCAGATCGCCATCCGGGCCCGATGAAGTCCCAGCGGGACTCGTCTCCCGATGTCTACGCTGACGCCATGCACCCACCTGATGACCAGGCCGGTACCTGGGAAGGTTCGTGGCTCGCGGCGATGACGGTGATCAAGAGCGCTCAGCAGGTTTTCACACCGGAGAAACGCCCGCCTTCCGAGCTCATCCCGCTCGTCGAACCCCTGAGTCGTCTGGGCGATGCGCTGCGTGCGACACCGCCCGACCCCGAGGAGTCGCGCCGTCGCGCGGCCGACCTGGTCGCCGATCGCGACCTGATCACCTGGGCTTGTCGGCCGGACCAGCCCAGCGAGATCCGGGAATTCGGGTTCACCTTGGCTTTCCTGTCCATGAAACCGACCACCTGAGGCCACGCTCCCGCCTACGCTGCGACCCGCACAGCTCAGAAGTCGTAATCGACGACGACCGGCGCGTGATCGCTCATCCGGCGATCCGCCGCCGGGTCCCGGTCGGTGCCGGCTGTGATCGCAGCCCGTGCCAGTTGCGGCGTCGCGAGGTGGTAGTCGATGCGCCAGCCGACGTCGTTCACGAACGACTGTCCCAGCCACGACCACCACGAGTACGGACCGTCGACGTCCGGATGGTGTCGCCGGACGACATCGACGAGGGTGCGCGGCGACACGATGGAGTCGAACCACTCGCGCTCCTCCGGCAGATAGCCCTCGGCCTGATTGCTGCGCCGCCAGTTCCGTACGTCGTGACGGGTGTGCGCAATGTTGAGGTCACCCATCAACAGCAGTTCCCTGCCGCGTGCGCGAGCCGTACGGCGCGAGCGGGTCAGCTGGCGTGCAAACACGGACAGAAATCGCATCTTGCGGTCGTAGCGGGCGCCCCCGTCGGGGGCCTCCCGCATCCGTCCGGGCTTCTGGAGATGGGCAGGCAGTCCGCCCTTCGGCAGATACATCGAGACGACGGTGATCGGCGACTCGGCGAGGTCGACCTCGATGTACCGGCCATGATTCGCGAACTCCCCCAGACCCCGAGCCAACGGCTCCGGATCCAGTTCGACTCTCTCGATGTGCGTTTCACCCGGCGCCTGCACCAGCGCCGTACCGCTCCACGTCCGAACCGCGACGGGCGGGCGCCGAGTCAGGATCGCGACACCGTTGCGGCCGGCGAACTCACCCTCGTCGTATGCGAGGTGATAACGGCCGAACACCCCCGGTGGTATGGCGGCGGCACGAGCGCGGACCTCCTGCAGCGCGACGACGTCGGGTTCACGCTCGCCGAGCCACTCCTCGAAGCCACGCCGCTGCGCCGCGCGGATCCCGTTGATGTTGAATGTCGCGATTCGCACGGGACACAGTGTAGGGATCCGTCCCTCCCCTCCCCCACTCCGGCGGGGTCGTCGCCCGCCCGCACGCGGGTTCCGCAGAGTTGACCGATTTGTGTGTGAACTCGAGTACTGATTGCTAGCGTTCGCGTAGTCGAGTCCACGGCGGGGGGAGTTCGTGATGCGGATCGCCAGAATGCGGCGAGGTGTGGCTACCTCAGCCCTCGCGGTGTCGGTCGTTCTCGGGGTCGCGACGAGCCCCGCGCCCGCCGTCGCGTCGGCCGAGACGTTCTTCTTCAACGACGTCGGATCGACAGCCGTCCCTCGGGCGGACTGCGGTCCCGGTTCGCTGCCGGAGACGGGTATGCAGGGCGACGTTCCGGCCGAAGACCGTAACAGCGGACGAAGCACTCAGGGTTATCGGTGCAACATGTCGCTGATCGGGGGCCTGCAGGATCGCGGGGGTGGCCTGCTGTCGGTGACGTATGACCACTGCTCCTACACCAGCACGTTCTTCCCCGGGAACCTGCTCGACTCCGACACGCCCGGCGTGCAGGTGCTCGACGTGTCGAACCCCGCCCAGCCGGTGCTGTCCACGACTCTGAACGAACCCGCGATGCTGGGCGGCACCTGGGAGAGTCTGAAGGTCAACAAGGCACGCAAGTTGCTCGCGGCCACGGCGGTCCCGGCCGCTCTAGGCACCGGCTACTTCTCCGTCTACGACATATCCGACTGTGCCCACCCCCGGTTGCTGAACCGAGGTGCCGGAACCGACGTCACCATGCCGCTGCCGTTCATCTCGCACGAGGGCGGCTTCTCCCCCGACGGCAACACTTATTGGGTGTCGGGTCCCGCCCCAGGATTCCTCACCGCCATCGACATCAGAAACCCGGCCGAACCACGGATCACCTGGCAGGGACTGCACGGACTCGGCGGGCACGGTTTCGGCATCACCCCCGACGGGAACCGGATGTACCTGTCCAACCTCGGGGGGATCACCGTCCTCGACATCAGCGCGGTGCAACGCGGCGACCCGTATCCCACCGTGCCGCAACTCGCCACCTATCTGTGGACCGACGGTTTCTTCAATCAGCACAGCATTCCGGTCACGTACGGGGGGAAGCCGTATATCTTCACCGTCGACGAAACCGGTGGCGGTGGGATCAAGGTCTTCGACGTCGCCGACCCGGCGCACGCCGACATCGTGCAGAAGATCAAGCTCGAGATCCAGCTTCACGCCAACACCGCCGCGAACCTTCGGTCCTCGCAAGGCGGCTCGGTCTTCTCCTACGATCCGCACTACTGCGTGGTCGACCGCCCCACGGACCCGACCGCGCTCGCGTGCTCCTGGGAGTCGTCCGGGATCCGCGTGTTCGACATCCGCGACCTGGACGGCATCCGGGAGATCGCGTACTACAACCCGCCGGCGCAGACCGGCAAGAATCTCCAGTTGACCAACTCACCACATGCGCTGTCCTCTCTGATCGGTGTGTCGCTCTTCGATTTCGTTCCGCTCGCCCGAGCGGCCTTCGAGGGCAAGACGGATCCGCGGGTCGCGTTCGGTCCGCGCACGGGGATGGTGGCGTTCGGCGACCTGTCCGCGGATTGGTGCTTCTCGCCGCCGGAATTCCACGGCAACCAGATCTGGACCTCGTGCAGCGACAACGGTTTCATGGCGCTGCAGTTGGACGACTCCGTCTATGAGGCACCGACGAATCAGGCTTCGACCTATGGGCAGTGACACAGGGAGTTCGCCGTTCCGCCGTCCCCTTGTCCTGTTGCTGTGCGCCGTGCTGCTCGGTGCCGGCGGGGTTGCGGCCGGAATGTGGCTGCAGTCGGTTCGTGGTACCGGCGCCGTCGGGGTTCAGTTATCCTCCGCGGACGTCGGTTTCGCACAGGACATGTCGGTACACCACGAGCAGGCGGTGCTGATCGCCCAGACACTGCCGCAGGACGTCGACCCGCAGATCCGGGTCATCGCCCGACCAGATCGTCGTCGCGCAGACTTCCGAGATTGCGACGATGCGTGGCTGGCTCAATCTCTTCGACGAATCCTTCACCGCAGCGCATCCGATGCAGTGGATGCACGGTTCCGATCACGTCATGAGCGAACAGGGCGGCGCACCGATGCCGGGAATGGCGAGCACCAGCGAGATCACCCGCCTCGCCGGCCTGCACGGAGCAGACGCGGAGGCACTTTTTCTGCAACTCATGATCCGGCACCACCAGGGAGGCGTCGACATGGCCGAGGCCGCCATCCACGCGGTTGCCTCGGAACCGGTCCGCAGCGTCGCACGCGGAATGATCCGCGACCAGAGCAACGAGATCGCGGTGATGACAGCACTACTCGGCACCCGAGACGCGAATCCGCTCCCCCACCCTTAGGTCGATCCACTCGATCGTGATGGCAGGTCAGCGGACGACTGTCGAGAGGTAGAGCCGGTTTCCCCAGCCCCCCGGTGGTGCCTCCTGCCGGATCGACTTCACTCGGGTCTTTGTACGGCCACATTTCCTCACGAGTGGCATTCATGTCAATCGCAATCTTCTCAGCTGTGCGACGTTGCTTGCAGCAGAGGGAATGACAGCATTGCCGATAGGGTCTAGATTTGGCCGCACAAATAGATGTAGCCTTTTGCACAACCGAAGGAGCCTTCATGACGCATCGGCCGTCGCAGCCGCGTACCGATTCACCGCGGTATCTGACCGAGGACCGCCTGGCGATCCGGGATCTGGCTCGCGAGTTCGCGATGACGCAGGTGCTGCCGGTCGCGAACGAGTTGGATCCGGTGCAGGGCACGATCCCGGACACGTTGAAGAAGGCGATGGCCGAGGTCGGGTTCTTCGGGATCATGATCCCGGAGGAGCACGGTGGTCTCGGGTTGGGGGTGTTCGAGTACTGCCTGGTGGCGGAGGAGTTGTCGCGGGCGTGGATGAGTGTGTCCGGGTTGCTGGCCCGCGGCAACGGGATGGGCGGCGGGTTCACCCCGGAGCAGGAGTCGGCGTTGCTGCCGAAGGTGGCGCGCGGTGAGTACCTGGGGGCGTACGCGTTGTCGGAGGCCGAGGCCGGGTCGGATGTGGCGAACATTTCCTGCCGCGCGGCCCGCGACGGCGACGACTGGGTGGTCAGTGGCACGAAGATGTGGTGCACCTACGCCGACGAGGCCGATTATCTGGTGTTGTTCGCGCGCACCGACCCGCACAAGGATCCGGCGAAGCCGCACCGCGG
>NZ_WXYH01000055.1:0-125298 GCF_009872365.1 Rhodococcus sp. T7 | reverse complement strand
CAACTCGGCAGCAACCAGATCGAGGACCACGCAATCAGTATCGTCCATCTGTCAAGCATGTGCCGTTGCAGTACTAGGCGTCGGAGGCGAAGACGACCACTAGGCCTCGGAGGCGAAGACGACCACTAGGCCTCGGAGGCGAAGACGACCACTAGGCCTCGGAGGCGAAGACGACCACTATGCCTCGGAAACGACTATCCCATGCCATCTTTGACACTCACCGTTCGTCTGCTGACGCCCCACTCCGATCTGTGGGACTGGCAGACCCGCGCGCTGTGCCGAACCACCCGGGCGGATCTCTTCTTCGGGCCGGACAGCGAAAGCAGAGCAACACGAATCCGCCGGGAGAGGCAGGCGCAGGAACTCTGCCGGAGTTGCCCGGTTCGGCACGAATGCCTGCGCCACGCACTCGACGTCGGCGAACCCTACGGCGTCTGGGGAGGAATGACCGAATCGGATCGGCGATTCGGCCTCGATCGGCCCCAACTAAATCCACAGGCAAACCGCAAGCCGGCCAGAAGGCTTAGCATCTCGACGCGACACCCGCGCCCCGGAAGGCAGTGAGGGTTTACGGTCTACGCCTCACAGTCCGACGGCGGTTTCGAGGAGATCGAGTTCGGCGTCGAGGTGGTCGAGCATGGGGTGCAGATCCGGGACGGTGCGGCGGCAGCCGGTGAGGCCGAAGACGATCTGGTCGTCGCTGCTGGTGCAGGTGATGTTGAGTGCCTGCCCGGTGGTGGGGATCGACAGCGGGTAGAGGGATTCGAGGCGGGCGCCGTTCCAGTACAACGGGGTTCGGGGTCCGGCGACGTTGGAGATGACGACGTTGAACGGCGGACGCAGCGGCCCCCGCCTGCCGAGGAACATCTCGACTCCGAGTGGGGCGGCGCCGAGAGCGCTCATCGCGAGCACCTGGGCGGGACTCATCGCCTGCAGGGCGGCCTTGCCCTCGTTCATGCAGTTGCGCACCGTCTCGAGGCGGTGCGCGGGGTCGGGAAGGTGGGTGGCCAGGTTGCACATGAGCACTCCGACCCGGTTGCCGCCGGGCGCGCGTTCACCGGTTCCGGTCTCCGGCGCGCGCAAGGACACGGGGACCATCGCGATCAGCGGGTTGTCCGGCAACGCGTCGCGGGTGTGCAGGTAGGCCCGCAGGGTGCCCGCGCACATCGTCAGCACGATGTCGTTGATGGTGGCGTCGGCGTGCTTGGCCAGCAGACGGATCCGTTCGATGGGGAACGACCGGGCGGCGACGTGACGGGCCCCGCTGATCGGCACGTTGAACAGGGTGTGCGGTGCGGTGAGCGACAACGCACCACCCTTGCCGTGCAGGGCGCGGTCCACGGTGCCCAACGCCGCGGGCAGCAGCCCCGCCACCTCGCTCGCCGCGGCACGGGCGGCGTCCCACGCCATGGCCGGAAGCGCGGAGCCGGGACCGCTCGTGACGGCCATCCGCGCGTCCGGCACGGCCGACAGCGTGTTCCGGGGCTGCCAGGGGGTGGGCATGTTCCGGCGATTCGGGTCCTCACTCATGCTGTCGCGGAGCAGTCGCATCGCGGACGCACCATCGGCGAGGGCGTGGTGGATCTTGGTGTAGACCGCGTAGCGGCCGTCGGCGAGCCCCTCGATCAGGTGCATCTCCCACAACGGGCGACTGCGGTCGAGCAGGGTGCCGTGCAGCCGTGACACCAGGGTCATCAGCTCGGCCATTCCGCCCGGCTGGGGCAGGGCGTCGCGGCGCACGTGATGTTCCAGATCGACCTCGTCGTGCCGAAGGCTGTCCCAGCCCCACTGGCCGAGCGACGTCACCGAGCGGCGGGCCCGCTTCCGGAAGGGCGCCGCCACCTGGTCGCCGACCAGCGCCGCATCGAACATCGCGCGCACGTCGGCCGCCGACGATCCCTCGGGTGGGGTGAACACCGCCAGGCCGCCGACGTGCATCGGATGCTCGCGGGACTCGCCGAGCAGAAACAGTGAGTCGGTCGGCGCCATCGGGAACAGCATGTGGTGTCCTTACCGTTCCCGAAACGGAATCTGCCTGCGCAAATCCGTTTCCCCCCGGAACTGTCGTTCATATCGATATTGACGTGTGTAAAAGTAACGTTTAGGTGTGGTTCATGTCACAAACCGGTCTCGCTGTTTTAGTTGTACAGCACAGCCACCGTTTCCGCCACACGCACGGACGGACGAACACGTAGCCGTGGCTCCGTGGGCGGTCAGAGTTCGAGGTACAGGAAGTTGTCGGCCCAGTTTGTCTCGCCGGCGGTCGTGGCGAAGTAGAAGATGCGTTCGGAGAATCCGCAGTCGAAGTACTGGGCGATTTTCGATTCGCCGGGAGCGAGCGTGCCGAGGTTCCTGCTCTCGTACACGAGCGGGCTGTGGACCGTGACGCCGGTGGCGGTGCCGTCGCCCTCGTTGGTGACGCGCACTGCGCACGCGTTGACGCCTTCGGTATTCGCCTGGGTGATCGCGAGATCGGGTCCGTCGCCGAGGGATCCGAACGGCGCGGCGGACGCCGTTGCCGTTCCTAGCGTCATCAGTCCCGCGATCATGGCCCCCGCCACTGCCGTTCGTCGAAGGTTGCGCATGTTGTGCCCTTTCCTCGTCCGGTATTCAATACACGTTGATCTGCGTGATGCTGGGGATGTGCGGGCGGTCGGTGGTCAGCGTGACCTCGACGCGACCGGATCCCGTCTCGAGGTGCGCCCACGGCTCCGCCGGGAAGTCGAGCAGCCCACCACTGACGTCGGCGGACCACGATCCTGCAGCGCCGGTATCCAGGTTGCGCCAGTGCAGCGTCGCGAATACCGAGCACAGCACTCCCGGCGTCGACGACACACCGACGAACGTCCCGTTCAGCCGAACGTAGACCAGGCCGGGCAGCGAGTCGGTGGCAACGGTGACGCCTCCGATCCGGCCGCCGCAGGCGATCCCGTGAGCGACCGTCGCAGTGTCCGGAATGTTCACCCACCTGTCCTGGGTCTGATCCGCCGCGGCCGGGGCGGCGGCACCGAACAATCCGGCAGCACCAGTCCGGTGATCGCGATCGACTTGCCGAGCGTAAGAAGAGACATGGTGCTCCAGATCGCCGTCGGTCAATGTCCCGACGGTACCGCGGAAACAAGCCGAGAGTGCCACCTCGTGGTTTGATCGAGTCATGACCGAGGAGAACGGGATTCCCACCGTCGTCACCGCAAGCCGTGTCATCGCCGCTCCGGCACGGGCGATCTTCGAACTGATCGCCGACCCGGCGCAACAGCCGCGCTGGGACGGCAACGGCAACCTGGCCGAGGCCGCCCCCGGACAGCGGGTGCGCGCCGTGGGTGACGTGTTCACCGTGACGCTGACCAACGCAGGCATCCGCGACAACCACGTGGTGGAATTCGAGGAGGGGCGTCTGATCGCCTGGACGCCTTCGGAGCAGGGACATCCACCGCCGGGGCATCTGTGGCGCTGGGAGCTCGAGCCGCTCGACGAGAACCGTGTTCGCGTTACGCATACCTATGATTGGTCGCGCCTGACCGACGACCCGAAACGCCGAGAGCGTGCCCGCAGCACCACGTCCGACTGGCTGCTGGCGTCCGCTGACCGGCTTGCCGAACTCGCCGAGGCGAACGACGGGCAACCTCCCGCCTGACAATCGAGGACAGTCGGCGGCGGGCACTGTGCGCCACGCCGCCGACAGTTCCGAGTTACCGACCGGGGACGACGGAGATCGTTCCCTGGCAGACGGCGTTCTGAGAATTGACGAACCACCATCCCGCGCCGGTCTGGACGGTGACGGTGAACGACACCGTTCCTGTTCCTGTCCAGGTCCGGTTGATCGGGATTCCCGGTTTCTGCTGCAACGCAGCCTCGTCGCTGACGCTGTGGCCGCTCGCGCCCGTGGTCGTGTTGTGCCAGTCGACCGACACCCGCGTGCCGTACCAGTTGATTCCGATGCTCGGGATCAGACCGCCGGGCGGCGTGGGCAGTTCGTTCCCGCCGCTGAGCAGGATCGCCGGCTCCAGCGCCGACCCACCCGGTCGCAGCGACTCGCCGGACGAGGCGTTGACGGTCCACGTGAACGGCGGTGCCCAGACGAGGGGATTCGCGCTCGAGCACGTCATCGTCGTCGACGTCGGTGGTGCGGGCTGAGCATGTGCGACCGCACCCCCTCCCGCCACGACAGCGGTTCCCAACCCGACAGCAGTGAGTGCCGCAGCGCATGCGCGGCGCCCCAACTGGTTGCTCATGAGCCCTCCCATTTCTTCATTCCCCGAGACTCGAGACGTACCTCGCCCCCTGGATTTTCGGCAGCGAACAAGAATTCGTTACAGAGCGCGCGGGTTGGGCACCTCTTACGCCCGTGCAGTCAGTAGTTCCGGGCCGGTGGCAGGTCGCGTTGCACCAACAGTATTTCCGAGGGTGCGATGACACCGGGGAAGTAGAAGTGGCCCTCCGGGGACTGGACCAGATCGGCGTCGTCGATACCGTGGACTTCCCACACGTCCACCGCCCCACCGGTGTTGTTCATCCGCACGAACCAGTCGCGTTCCCACTCGCCTGCCGCGAGGAAGCAGCCCTGCTGCTCGGGGCTGTAGCTCCCTGCGATACCGCGAGCCGCACCCATCCGAGTCCAGTCCAACCCGTATCGGGAAATGGATGCACGATTCAACACCGAGGTGACGTGGTAGCGGGGTGGCATTCCCTCAAAGTAGCTCGGAACGTGATTATTACCCAGTGAATTTCGGTCCAGGCCGGACATCGACACAGGTGTGAGAGTTTGCATCGAGCATTCAGTTGGATGCTGACGCAAGCTCGTTCGCTGTCAGCGCGAGGATGTCGTCGGCGTGGCTGACGGCGATGAAATGACCACCACCGCTGACCGGGTGCCAGACGGCGCCCGGGGTTCTGTCGGCCACCGTCTTGTTGATGACCTCGGGGACCAGGGTGTCCGCGCTGCCCTGCCAGAAGTGCACCGGGCGTTTTACTTTGGTCATGTCGAACGGCCAGGCCTCGTAGAGCATTGTGGCGTCGACGACGAGTCCGTCTGCGCCGTGGCGAAAACACTCCCGGCTTGCGCCCAGAAAGCCTTTGAGGACGTCCTCGTCGGCCAGTACCTCCCGGTCCGCCGCGCACGTCGACTTCTTGATCGCCTGTCCGTAGCGATCCTCGAAATGTGTGGCACTCATGCCGAGCAGCTCGTACATGAGCGTGAAACCCGGGTGGAAGTGCAGCGCCAGGCGACCGCCCAGCGCGTCCACGCTGCTCAGATACTTCGCGGCCCAGTTCGCGCCGAACGTTCCGTAGTTGCCGCCTGCGATGCACACGACGTTAGCGAGGCGCATCGGGTCCAGATATGCGGCCGCCGCCAGGGCCCACGGTCCGCCCTCGGACCACCCGGTCACCGCGAACCGGTCGGCGTCGAACGAGTCGGCCAGCAGCAGGAGGTCGTCGGTCCAGCTTTCGAAGGTGCGGCCCGGCTGAAGGTCGGACCCGCCGATGCCCGGCCGATCCGCGCAGACGAATCGCAATCCGTTGGCCTTCGCGTACGGGTCGAACAGTTCGGCCTCCAATCGGCTGGACGGTCCGCCGTGGTTGTGTAGCACGAGCGGTCCGCGCGGGTCACCGGCTTCGAGATATGTGATGGTCCGGCTGCCGATCCGGATGCTTCCCTCGCTCGTCACGTGGACTCCTCACAGCGTTGGCCGGACGCCGAAACTGGGTGGGCGGCGTCGAAACTGCAGGTACTCGGATCGTTTCCATACTAGGCTCGACGGGTGGTTCGTCCCGAGCAGTTAGGGGTATCCGGCGTGGTGCAATCGACGGAGCGGCACGGTGTGCGTAGGCGCGGCGGTCTCGCCTTCCTCTCGATCGTCCTGGCAGGAGTCCTGCTTGCGGCCGGGTGCGGGCAGCAGGACTCCGGGTCCGATGCCGAATCGCAGCAGGACCACACGACGTCGGACACGAACCTCTTGCCCGAGGACGTGGTCGTCGCGTTGGACGGAGTGCAGAACTACTTCCCGGAGATCGAGCGACAGACCGCGACGAGTGAGAACTCCACCGCGGCCGGTGCCCCCGAAGCGACCAGAATGGTGATCTACGAAGGCGGAGACGGGCGAAGAGTCACCATCTCGGTGGATCGGTACCCCAGCCCCGACGCGGCCTCCACCGCATTCGAGCAGGCGATCGACAAGAGTGAAGTCGTCCAGGGATTCGTGGCGCTGCCTGCGCCGGCCGATGTGGGCGACAAGGCGTTCGCCGGTGCCGTCACCCAGGGCGAAGACACTCACATCGGGTACGGCGCACTCGACGGCACATATGTCGTCGGGGTGACGTCGGCCGGCTATCCGGCCACTCCCGAGAACGTCGACAAGCTGACCGGCCTCACTCGGGACGCGGTCGCGAAGGCCACCACGGCATAGGGCCCGCGCCAACACCGCGTCAGGATTGCGTTCGCCGGAGTCAGATCTGCGTCAAGACCGGCCGAAACCTCGCGCGACGGGGGTAGATCTGGAACTGAATCCCCGAGTCGGCCCACCCACGGCCGTCGACGGATCGAGGAGGTTCCGATGACACTTCACCTTCCCCATCTGTTCGCGCACGAGCAGTCGCGGCAGAACACGGTGCTCGACCTGTCGGTCCTCGGCACGGACGGCCCGGGCATCGAGGACGCGCTGCGTGCGGTTATGGAACAGCCGCAACCGCGGCTGGTCGGTATCCGATGCCCTGCCGGTTCGAAGGCCGTCGACGACGCGATCGGGCTGATGGAACGGGTCCGGCGCGACTACGGCGTGATCCTGACGGAACTGGTCCTCGCGGACGCGGATCGGGTCGATCTGCGCGAGGCCGTCGACGAGGCCCTGGACGAGGCATGCGCCCGGAACCGGTTCCCCCGCCCGAGCGTCGTGTTCACCGGGCGCCCGGCTGTTTCCGCCTTGACGAAATCTTGACGCCGTCACCCCTTGCGTCCGGTTGAACACGCGTTTAGCGTACTAAACATGCGTTCAACCAATGCCGCTTCCAGGGTCCCGCAACCCGACATGACCACCCGCGCCCGCGTGCGCGACGCGGCCATCACGGTGTTCGGCAACCACGGTTTCGGCACCGGAGTGCGGGCGATCGCCACCGCCGCCGGGGTGTCACCCGGCCTGGTCATCCACCATTTCGGTTCGAAGGACGGCCTGCGCGCCGAATGCGACGAGCACGTCCTGCGGATCATCCGCGAGCAGAAGGCGGAGGCCGTATCCACACCCGGGCCTGCGGGAGCAATGCAGGCCCTCGCCGACATCGAGCAGTACGCCCCACTCGTCGCGTACATCGTGCGGAGTTTCCAGGCGGGCGGCGGTCTCGGCGAATCCCTCTTCGAGCACATGGTGGAAGACACGACGCAGTACCTCGAACTGGGAGTGGCGACCGGAAGTGTCCGGCCCAGCCGCAACCCGGCGGCGCGGGCCCGCTACCTCACGCTCTACAACGTCGGCGCGATGCTGCTGTACCTGCAGATGCGCGCAGACAAGGAAGTTCCGCTCGATTACGCCACGGCCATCCGCGACCTCGCCACCGACGTCACGCTGCCCGCCCTCGAGATGTACACCGAGGGCCTCCTGCCGGATTCGTCGATGCTCGAGGCGTATCTGGCCACCGAAGACGGCGCCGCGCAGGCGGGCGCGGCACCCCCAGAACATACCGACTCCCCGAACTAGGAGCAGCTATGAGCGCGATCATCGAAGTGCGCAACCTGGTGAAGACGTTCGGACGAACCCGGGCGCTCGACGGACTCGACCTCGAGGTCGGCGAAGGGGAAGTGCACGGGTTCCTCGGGCCGAACGGGGCAGGCAAGTCCACCACCATCCGCGTCCTCCTCGGCAGCCTGCACGCCGACAGCGGTGAGGCCACCGTGTTCGGCCGCGATCCGTGGCGCGACGCCGTCGCCTTGCACCTCGACATGGCGTACGTCCCCGGCGACGTGACACTGTGGCCGTCGTTGTCCGGCGGCGAGACCATCGACCTCCTCGCGCGGATGCGCGGCGGACTGGACGAGACCCGCAAGAAGGATCTGATCGAGCGTTTCGACCTCGATCCGAGAAAGAAGGGGCGGGCGTATTCGAAGGGCAATCGGCAGAAGGTGGCCCTGGTGTCGGCGTTCTCGTCGGACGCCCGCCTGCTGTTGCTCGACGAGCCGACCTCCGGGCTGGATCCGTTGATGGAGAAGGTGTTCCGTGAGTGCGTGGGCGAGGCCCGCGACCGCGGGGTGACCGTGCTGCTGTCCAGTCACATCCTGTCCGAGGTGGAGGCTCTGTGCGAGCGGGTCACCATCATCAGGTCGGGGCGGGCGGTCGAATCCGGGACGCTGGCGTCGATGCGGCATCTCAGTCGTACGTCGATCACCGCCGAACTTCTCGGTGATCCAGGCGATCTGAGTCGCATCGACGGTGTGGCGGACATCCAGTTCGACGGGTCGACGCTGCACTGCCAGGTCGACAGCGAACATCTCGGCGAACTCATCCGGGTTCTCGGCGACACGGGGGTGCGGAGCCTCGTCAGCAAGCCCCCGACCCTGGAAGAACTCTTCCTGCGGCACTACGAGATCGACGTCGGCCCGACGGCGTCGTCCGACACGGTGGAGAAGGTGCGGGCATGACTACCGCAACGGTGTCCCGGTTCCGGCCCGTGGAACCGGCACCGGTATCGTCCTCGGATTTCAAGGGGACACTGCACTTTCTGCGGTTGTTCCTGCGCCGGGACCGGATCGCGCTGCCCCTGTGGATCCTGATCTTCGCGTTCGCGCCCGCGCTGTACGTCGCGAGCATCGCCGACATCTACACCTCCCCGGCCGACCTGGCGGAGTTCGCGGCCACCACGGCGGCCAGCCCCGCACAGATCGCCATGTACGGGCCGATCTTCAACTCCAGCCTCGGTTCGGTGGGGGTCTGGAAGGCCGGCATCTACTACACGCTGATCGGGCTGGTGGTGATCCTGACGGTCATCCGGCACACCCGCGCCGAGGAGGAGACCGGCCGGGCCGAGCTTCTCGACTCCACCGCCGTCGGACGGTATTCGGGTCTGACCGCGGCGCTGATCCTCGCCGGCGGTGCCTCCGTGGTCACCGGGATCCTCTGTGCGGCAGCGTTACTCGCCCGCGACCTCCCGCTCGGCGGCTCGGTGGCCTTCGGGACGTCGCTGGCCTGTTCCGGTCTGGTGTTCACCGCGGTGGCGGCCGTTGCGGCGCAGGTGAGTACCGGCGCCCGCGTCGCGCGCGGCATCGCATTGACGGTGCTGGGCGTCGCCTTCGCGTTGCGCGCGATCGGTGACGCCGGCAGCGGCGCCCTGTCGTGGTTCTCGCCGCTCGGCTGGGCCCTGCAGATCCGTCCGTACGCCGACGAACGCTGGTGGATCGTCATCCTCAGTCTCGTCACGGCGGCCGTACTCACCTGGACGGCATACGCTCTCCTGCGCCGGCGCGATGTCGGCGCCGGTCTGATCGCCGAACGTCCCGGACCCACCGACGCATCGCCCGCACTCGCCGGAACCCTCGGACTGGCGTGGCGGATGCACCGCGGCACTCTCGCGGCCTGGACCGCCGGGCTCGGACTGTACGGACTGCTGATCGGCAGCGCCGCCAAGGGCGTCGGCGGCCAGGTCGGCAACAGTCAGACGATCCGGGACATCATCCTGCGGATGGGTGGGTCGCAGTCGCTGGAGGAATCGTTCATCGGCTACGCGTTCACCATGCTCGCCATCGCGGCCGCGGCTTATGCGATCTCCGCGTCGCTGCGCCTGTATTCGGAGGAGAACGCCCAGCGTCTCGAACCCGTGACCGCCGGTTCCGTCGGCCGGGTCCGGTGGGCGTCGAGCCACATCCTGTTCGCGTTGCTGGGTCCGGCGGTCGCGATCGTGGTGGCCGGGGTGGCCGCCGGACTCACCTACGGTGCGTCCGTCGGCGACGTGGGGGGAGCCCTGTCCCGTGTGGTCGGGGCGGCGCTCGTGCAGCTTCCCGCGATCTGGCTGCTCGCCGGGGTGACGGTCCTGCTGTTCGGTGTCGTTCCGCGGTTCACGCCGGTGGCGTGGGGAGTGCTCGTTGCGTTCCTGCTGATCTTCATGGTGGGGTCGATCGCGCAGTTCCCGCAGGCGGTGCTGAATCTCGAGCCGTTCAGCCACGCTCCGAAGCTGCCGGGCGGCCAGTTCGAATGGGCGCCGATCGGGTGGCTGCTGCTGATCACGGCCGCGCTGATCGTGGCGGGTGTGGCGGCGTTCCGGCGGCGCGATCTGCGCTGAGCGTCGGCCGGTGTGCACACTGAAGGCATGGCACGTGTGCACACCGGCGAGTCCGTCCTGGCCCGGACGGTGCGGATCGTCGAATCGTTCCGTTCGGACGATTCGCTGCTCACGGTGTCCGAGATCGCCCGGCGGTCCGGTCTGCACATCTCCACCACGTCGCGGCTGATCGACGAACTGGTGGGGTGCGGCTGGCTCGAGCGTGAGGACCGGAAGGTGCGGATCGGGGTCCGCCTGTGGGAGGTCGCGTCGCGGGCGTCCCCGACCCTCGGGCTCCGGGAGGCGGCGATGCCGTTCATGGAGGATCTGCACGCCGTCGTCGGGCAGCACACTCAGCTCGGTGTCCTCAAAGGCGACGAGGTGTTGTTCATCGAGCGGCTCACGGCGCCGGGAGCCGTCGTCAACTACACGCGCATCGCCGGCCGGATGCCGCTGCACGTCTCTTCGTCGGGGCTGATCCTGCTCGCCCACGGACCGTCGGAGCTGCAGGAGCGGATCCTGGGGGAGCAGTTGAAGGTGTTCACCGACAATACGATTCGCACCCCCCGACAGTTGCGGGGTGTGCTGGCGGACGTGCGCCGGCACGGCTACATCCTCTGTGCCGGTCACCTGTACCCGGACACGACGGGTGTCGCGGTTCCGGTGCGGGACGGCGCCGGCAAGGTGGTGGCCGCGCTGTCGGTGGTCGTGCCGAACGACGAGAAGGCGTACGCGCAGATCCCCGCGCTGCAGGCAGCGGCGAAGGGCATCACCCGGGTGATGGCGACCGCGTCGAAGTAGCCCGCCGGCCGGGTGGACTATCCGACCCGCCCGTGCCACGGTGGTATCGGAACCACTTCTCCCGGAAAGCGCAGCGCCATGGAAAGCACCGCACAACCCAGCCCCCTGGAATGCCCGGACTGCCACGCCCTCACCGCGGATCTCGAGGCCCACAAACACTGGCACTCCCGGCTCGTGCACGACATCGCCACCGCGGTCGACAAGGACATCAGCCGACGGGCACACACCTAGGAAGTCAGTCGGCAGACACCGAGAGCACGACCTTTCCGCGCACCTGCCCGTCGACTAGGCGGCGGAGGGCCGTCGCGGCCTCGCCCAGCGGGTACGTTCGCTCGACGACCGGTGTGACGTCGCCCGACTCGACGAGGTCGCGGAGCACGCGCAGATCGGCGCCATCCTCCTTCGAGACGAACACGCACAGCGTCCGACTCGAGAAGGGGGACAGCGCGAGCGCGCGGAGCTGGCGATCCGTGCCGCCCAGCCACCGTCCGTCCGTTTCGCCGCCGACGATGACGAGTCTCCCGCGCGGCGTGAGGACCCGGCGCAGCCGCGACAGCGACGTGTTGCCACCGATGTCGAGGACGACGTCGTACCGCCGCCCGAGCCGGGTGACGTCTTCGTCCGTGTAGTCGACGACGTGATCGGCGCCGATCGACCGGACCAGGTCGACCTTCGCGGTGCTGCACACGCCGGTGACCTCCGCGCCGTACGCCTTGGCGACCTGCACGGCGAACGTGCCCACGCCGCCGGAGGCGCCGAGGATCAGCACCGACTGCCCCGCCGAGACCCGGCCGTGGTCGCGTACCGCCTGCAGCGCCGGGAGCCCGGAGATCGCGATCGCCGCGGCCTGCTCGAACGTCAGGTCGGTCGGCTTGTGCGCGAGTTTGGCCGCGGGCGCGCACGCGTACTCCGCGAACGTCCCGGTGCCGATGCCGAAGACGTCGTCGCCGGGCCGGAATCCGGTGACGCCGTCGCCCACCGCCTCGACGCGCCCGGCGAGGTCCATCCCGGGAACGGCGACCTTAGGCCTGCGGAGGCCGTACCCGGCGAGGCGCAACGGGTACGGGAGCCCGGTCACGAGGTGTGCCACGCCGCGATCGACACCCGCCGCGTGCACTCGGACCAGCACCTGGTCGGCCGCGGGAACGGGTACCGCGACGTCCCGCAGTTCGAGGATCTCGGGCGGGCCGTAGACGTCCCGGACGACGGCCTTCATCGTGCCGCGTGGGTGCCTGGATGCGTCGGCGGGGCGTTCGGGTTCGGTCGGTGGCTCCATCTTCGGACTCCGTTCGGACGGTGGGTCGGGTGCGCAATTCCCGGCCGTCACGTGAAGAATAAGCCGACCGGCCGCAGACCGGGCTGGATCTCGTTCCGGACGGACTCGAGCGTGTGACGGCACTGGGAATTCGCCCGGGGGAGTGACTCCGGTTACGGTCTCGACATTCAACTATTGAAAATGCTCTGGCGGCTCGGCCCCTGCTCGGAAGATCCTCGAACAAACGCGAGATCGAGGAGTCGAGATGCCACACAACCCGGTTTCTTCCGGTGCGCCAGCGGACGCGGCGCTGCGAGTTGTCGCCAAAGATATTGTCGCGGAAGGTGTCGTTGCGCTGACCTTGCAGCACCCGGACGGCCGGCGGCTGCCGGACTGGGCGCCCGGCGCCCACATCGACCTGATGCTCCCGAACGGGCTGACCCGCCAGTACTCGCTGTGCGGTGACCGTTGGGACGCGCACACCTACCGGGTCGGTGTGCTGCGGGAATCCGCAGGCCGCGGCGGGTCCGCGTACGTCCACGACGAACTCGCCGAGGGCGACCTCGTCGGGGTCGGCGTTCCGCGCAACAACTTTCGGCTCGTCCCCGCGCCGAGGTATCTGTTCGTCGCCGGCGGCATCGGAATCACCCCGCTGCTGCCGATGATCCGCCAGGCCGAACTGATGGGAATCGAGTGGCAACTCGTGTACGGCGGCCGCACCCGGACGTCCATGGCGTTCCGGGACGAACTCGCCGGCTACGGCGACCGGGTGGTCGTCGTGCCGCGGGACGAGCAGGGCCATCCCGACCTGCCTGCGTACCTCGCCACCGCGGCCGCCGCTGACGCGAAGGTCTACGTGTGCGGACCCGGGCCACTGCTCGCGGCCGTCGAAAGCTGTTGCGCCGGATGGCGTATGGGCTCGCTGCGGACCGAGCGTTTCGTGCCGCGGGACCGGGGCGCTCCGCTGCGCGACGAACCGTTCCAGGTGGAACTCGCGCGCTCCGGCCTCGCGGTGACGGTGACTCCCGGCGCCAGCGTCCTCGACGCGGTGCAGGAGGCCGGGGTCAACGTCCTGTCCTCATGTCGCGAGGGCACGTGCGGGACCTGCGAGACGACCGTCCTCGCAGGCGTCCCCGACCACCGCGATTCCGTCCTCGACGACGACGAGCGATCCGCCGGCGACTGCATGCTCATCTGCGTCTCACGGTCGTGCTCCGACCGCCTCGTGCTCGACCTCTGACACACCCAGACGTGACACACCCAGACGTGACACACCCAGCGAAGGGATTTCCCGTGACGATGTTCGCCCCCGCCCCCACGTTGCCCGTCAGCGATGCCGACCCGTTCGCCCTCGACGTCCTGCAGGACCCGTTGCCGTTCCAGGCGGACCTGCGCGATGCGGGCCCGGTCGTGTACCTGCGGCGCTACGACGTCTTCGCGCTCGGCCGCTACGAGCAGGTCCATGCCGCGCTGATCGACTGGCAGTCGTTCCAATCCGCCGCCGGGGTCGGTTTGAGCAACTTCCGGTACGAGACTCCGTGGCGTCCCCCGAGCATCCTGCTCGAGGCCGACCCGCCGCACCACGACGCCCCGCGGGCGGTGCTGAGCAAGATTCTGGGTCCTCGCGCACTGCAGAAGCTCAGGGCGTCGTGGATTCAGGACGCGGACATCCTCGTCGACCAGTTGCTCTCGAACGCAACCGAATTCGACGCGGTCACCGACCTCGCTGCCGCGTTCCCGCTGCGGGTCTTCCCGGATGCCGTCGGCATCGCCGGCATCGGACGGGAGAACCTGCTGCCGTACGGGGACCACGCGTTCAACGCGTTCGGTCCGGTCAACAGCCTGGTGAAGAAGGGCGCGCCCCGGGTGGCCGAACTGTCCGGCTGGGTCAGCGAGCAGTGCGCGCGCGACGCGCTCACCGGCGACGGCTTCGGTGCGCAGATCTGGGCGGCGGCGGACCGCGGCGACATCACGTACGAGCAGGCGCCGCTCGCCGTGCGCTCGCTGCTGACGGCAGGGGTGGACACCACGGTCAACGGACTCGCGGCCGTGCTCTACGCGTTCGCGCGGCATCCGGAGCAGTGGGCGAGGCTGCGCGAGAATCGTACGCTGGCCCGGACGGCCTTCGACGAGGCCGTGCGGTGGGAGTCGCCGGTCCAGACGTTCTTCCGCACGGCTACGAGTGACACCGAGATCGGCGGCACGGTGATCCCGGACGGCAGGAAGATTCTGATGTTCCTCGGCGCCGCGAACCGCGATCCGCGCAGGTGGGACAACCCGGACGTGTTCGATCTCGGCCGGAACCCGTCCGGGCACGTGGGGTACGGGATGGGCATCCACCAGTGCGTCGGCCAGCATGTCGCGCGCCTCGAATCGGAGGCGCTGCTGACGGCGCTGGCATCCCGGGTGGAGTCGCTGGAGATCGCCGGGCCGGTGCGCCGTCACCTCAACAACACGCTGCGGTCGTGGGAATCGGTGCCGGTGCGGGTGCGGCTCGCATGACCATACGTACGTATGTATTGACGGAATAGGGACTGGTCAGGTCGCCGGCTTAGACTCCGACCGGTCGCTGTCGCGGGTGTACAGCAGTTCCGCAGCGCGGACGGCGAGCCAGAGTTCCGACAGTGAATTGGTGTCCGCAAGGTCGCGGGACGTCAGCGCCTCGACCTTGCGGATGCGGTACATGACCGTCTGCCGGTGAATGTGCATCGCCTGCGCGGTCTGCTGCCACGACCGCTGGTTCTGCAGGAAGGCGTCGAGCGTTTCGACGAGTCTCGAGTTGTGCTGCTCGTCGTAGTCCAGAACCGGGCGCAGGATCCTGTCCACCAGGGTTTGTGCGTCGGCCACGCTCGACAGCCCGACCCACGGGACGGCGCTGCCGTATCGGGAGACGACCGTCTCGCGTCGTTCGGCGATCGACAGTGCCCACGCGGCCTCCCGCGCCGCATCCTGAAAACGCGCGAGGGACCCGACGGTTCGGCTGATACCGATGCGGGCGGTCGGGCCCAGCGCGCGGGACAGCACCGAGTCGGTGTCCGGGCCGTCCGGCACCAGGACGTGCGCGGTGCCCATGCGCAGCAGGCACAGATACGGGAGGGTGTGCCGCCACAGCGAATTGTGCAGTTCGAGCATCCGTTCCGGCTCTTCGCTGCGCGCCGCCACCAACACGGCGGACTCGGGTTTCAAGCCGAGATCGGCGAGTTGGGCGGTGACCCCGGCGACGTCCATGCGGCCTTCGAGCATCTGGGTGAGAAGCCCTGAACCGTAACGGCGTTCGTGTTCGAGCATCAACTGCGTCTGGGACAGTTCGATGGCGACGACGGTGGCAGCGTGCTGAAGCTGGATCGGGTCGACGCCCACCCGCGGATCGCTGAGCGTGACGAGTGCGGCACCTGCATGGCGGGGGATGTCGGTGAGCATCGCGGCCCGGTCGCCGACCGACGGAAGTCCGTACGCGCCGCCCGCCACGTTCTTCGACGCCTCGGACAACGCCACCACCGCGTCGCTGATTGTCGGGTCCAGCGGGGTCGTGCCCGGAAACCAGGGCTCCCCGGTGGCGCGGTCGCACACCTGGATCTCGCAACCCAGTTCGCGTGCGAGTGCGGAGAGAAGGTCGGCGGGTGCGGCGCCGCGGGCGGTGTGCCTGCGGATCAGGTCGTAGATCCGGACGGTGCGAGCGAGGCGATGCGACTGGTCGACGAGGGTGGCTTCGGCCACCGACCGGGAAATGGCGACGAAGGGGAGGGGATACCGGATCCACAGGACCGGGAAGCCCAGTTCGTCGCTGGTGCGTGTGAACGCCGCCGTCAGGCGCGGGCAGTACATGTTCTCGCCGATGCCCAGCCCGGCCACTCCGGCGTCGGCGAGGTGCCGGACCAGGTCGGCCTGCTCTTTCGCCGACTTCGGGAACGACATGCCGTTGGTCATCAGGAATTCGCCGCCGGTGACCCATCGCCACGGTTCGGGTAGGTCGGAGGTGTGGGTCCAGGTGACTTCGCGACCGAGTCCGGACGCCCCGGAATACACCTCCAGGCGCAGGTGCGGGATCTCCACGAGCTCACCGACGGTGACAGCCACGGAGCCTCCTCTGCGTCAACGCCCAATCAGGTTTGTGCGATCGAATAAAGCGTAACCACTGGTTTTGCGCATTGGCTACTCGTGTTCCGCCCAAACGGCCAGGCATTCTGTGTTGGACGTCACAAACGGCAACACCCGCACTTCATCCAGTCCAGGAGCCCCAATGACTAATACCGGTCATCTGATAGACGATGCACCGTTGACCTCCTTCCACAAGAAGCTGACAGCGTTCTCCTCCGGCGGGCCGTTCATCGACGGATTCGCGTTGTCGATCATCGGCGTCGCGCTGATCACCATGGAACCGGCGATGAGCCTGAGCACCACCGAGATCGGATTGATCGGTGCGGCAAGCTTGGTCGGGATCTTCGTCGGCGGCGGTGTGTTCGGCTACGTGACCGACAAGATCGGCCGGCATTTCATGTACATCGCCGACCTGGTCGCGCTCGCGGTGTTCTCCGTCCTCTCCGCCTTCTGCGGTGAGGCCTGGCAGGTCATTCTGCTGCGGTTCCTGCTCGGTGTCGCGATCGGCGCCGATTACCCGATCGCTACGTCACTGCTGGCGGAATTCCTGCCGAAACGGCAGCGCGGCCGGCTGCTCGGCGCCATGTTCGTGGTGTGGGCGGTCGGTGCCGCCGCTGCCTACATCGTCGGCTACCTGGCGAAGGATCTCGGCCCGGATGCCTGGCGCTTCCTCCTCGCGAGCCCCGCCATCTTCGCCGTCATCACGCTGCTCGCCCGGATGGGTACACCCGAGTCGCCGCGGTGGCTGATGAGCAAGGGGCGCATGGCGGAGGCCGACAAGTCGATCAAGCTGGTCTACGGCGAGCAGTACGGTGTCGCCGACCTTCCCGAGGAACCCGTCGTCAGCACGTCGTTCTTCCGGGTGTTCCAGAAGCCCTACCTGCGACGCACCATCTTCGTGGCGATCTTCTGGACCGCCCAGGTGATCCCCCTGTTCGCGGTGTACACGTTCGCCCCCGACCTTCTCGAGTCCTTCGGGCTGTACGGCGACGCCAACCTCTACGGCGGTTCCCTCATCATCGCGGTCCTGTTCGTGGTCGGCGGCATACCCGGTCTGTGGCTGGTCGAGAAGATCGGACGACGCAAACTGCTGATCGGGTCGTTCGCCGTCATCGGTGTCACTTTGGCCGTCCCCGCCCTGATCCCCGACGTTCCGGCGGAGATCTTCTTCCTGGCCCTCGCAGTCTTCGCGATCGGCTCCGGTGCCTCGAGCTTCCTCGAGGTGGTCTACCCCAACGAGCTTTTCCCCACCGAGGTTCGAGCCACTGCGGTCGGTGTCGGCACCGCGATCAGCCGGATCGGCTCTGCCGCAGGCACCTATCTGATGCCGATGGCGCTGATCAGCTTCGGCGCGAGCGGCGCACTCATGATCGGAGCGGTTGTCACGCTCATCGGGCTCGTGGCCTCCATTTTCCTCGCACCGGAAACCCGCGGCGCGTCGCTGACGGACACCGCGTCGAAAACCGAGTCAGAAGTAGAGAAATCCGACGATCCCGACCCGGCGCCCGTGACCCGCGCCTGACCTGACAAGAACCTTCCCGAGTACAGGAGAGACAGCCATGCCCCAGCCCAGAGAATCCCTCGTCGGTGCACTGCCCGCAACCCAGGTTCCCCGCTACGCCGGCAAGGGCACGTTCGCCCGCATCGCCGACATCCACGAGGTCGACGACTACGACATCGCGATCCTCGGCGTCCCCTTCGACGGCGGCACGTCGTACCGGCCCGGCGCCCGGTTCGGCCCGATGGCCGTCCGGCAGGCGGCGCGTGCACTGCGCCCCGGCTATCACGTCGAACTCGGTGTCGCACCGCTCGAAGAAGTGCAGGTCGTCGACGCCGGTGACGTGACGATCACGCCGTACGACATCGGCGAGGCCTGCCGGCAGATCGAGGCACATGCCGCCGAGATTCTCGGCGGCGGCGACCGCAAGATCGTCTCGATCGGCGGCGACCACACGATCGCCCTGCCGAATCTGCGGGCGCTGCACGCAAAGCACGGACCGATTGCACTGGTGCACTTCGACGCTCACCTCGACACCTGGGACACCTACTTCAGTCAGCCGGTCACGCACGGGACGATCTTCCGGCGCGCATTCGAAGAGGGTCTTCTGGTCGAGGACCACTCCATCCACGTCGGAATACGCGGTCCGATCTACGACCAGGCCGACCTGAACGACGACGCTCGGATGGGATTCCGGATCATCCGCGCAGGCGATCTGGACGTGATGGGCATCGAGGCGGCCGTCGACGTGGTCCGCCGACGTGTCGGTGACGTCCCCGTGTACGTGTCGATCGACATCGACGTCCTCGACCCCGCGTTCGCCCCCGGAACCGGCACACCCGAAGCGGGTGGCCTGACATCCCGCGAACTGCTCCGGATGCTGCGTCAGCTGACCGGCCTCAACGTCGTCGGCGCCGACGTCGTCGAGGTGGCCCCGGCCTACGATCACGCCGAGATCACCTGTGTCGCAGCCGCTACCGTGGTATTCGACCTCGTGTCGCTCATGGTCGCGGGTTCACAGCGCGACACCGTCGCCGCGGCGGCCGAAGCCATCGGCGCGTCGGTGCCGAGCTACCCGTCCTGAATACCCGACGAGCTGACGAAGCGGCGCCCCGGCGAGGGGCGCCGCTCCTTCGTGCCTGGGCAGTAGTGGCTACCGCGCGCTTCCGATCACGTCGCGCAGCACCCGGGTGACCGTCTGCACCGACGGCGACGGATTCGCGTCCTGCCAGGCCATCGCGATGGGGAGGGTCGGGGCGTCGCCCGCGATCGGCAGGTATTCGACCCCGTCCATCGTGAGGTGTGCCGTCGAATCGACCACGACGGCCACCCCGACCCCGGCGCCGACCATCGCGAGCAGGCTGTACGGGTCGGGCGCCTCGTGCGCGACGACGGGGGCGAACCCCGCCGCCGCGCACAGCGCGAGCGTGGCGTCGCGGACCACGGACCCGTGTTCGGCGGGGTAGATCACGAACCGTTCGCTCGCCAGTTCCTGCGGCACGACGGCGCCCGCCGCGACGAGGCGGTGGCCGGCCGGGACCGCGACCATCAGCGCCTCCTCGAGCACGGTGTGCGTCGCGAAACCCCGCGGGACCGGCAGTCCGACGATGCCCATGTCGAGGGTGCCGCGGGCGAGGGCGTCGAGGACCTCGCCGGAGTACATCTGCGGGCGAAGGTCGAGTTCGATGCCGGGGTAGGCGTCGGCGAGGGAGCGGGCGAGCACGGACAGCACCGTGTAGCCGCCCGCGCCGCCGAACCCGACGGTCACGCGGCCGGTCTCCCCGGCGGCCGCCGCCTGCGCGATGCCCCGCACGATCCCGATCTGCGCCTCGATGGTGCGGGCCGGACCCACCAGTGCCTCGCCCGCAGCCGTGAGGCGCACCGAGCGGGTGGTGCGGACGAACAGGTCGGTGCCCAGTTCCCGTTCGAGGGCCCGCACGGTCTGGCTGAGCGGCGACTGCGCGACATGGAGACGCTCGGCGGCCCGTCCGAAATGCAGTTCTTCGGCCACGGCGAGGAAGGCGTGCAGGTGACGGAGTTCCATGACGCTCCTCGAGGACTATGTGTCTGGATCACCTAAACAAGCTGAATTAAGTCTTGGACTCTACACGGAATCCCGACCATAGTGATGCACACCACCTCAACATCGGTGTGACGCCCCGAGCACGAAAGTCAGGGAGAACCGTGAATCCGAATCCCGGCCGCGACGCGGCACCACCCGAATACAGCACCCGGCAGGCCCGCAAGGCGGGTGTCACCGCCTTCGTCGGCACCACCATCGAGTGGTTCGACTTCTACATCTACGGCACCGCCTCCGCGCTCGTGCTGGGCCGCTTGTTCTTCCCCGACGCCTCACCCGCGGTGGGCACTCTCGCCGCGTTCGCGACGTTCGCGATCGGCTTCGTGGCCCGCCCGCTCGGCGGGATCGTGTTCGGTCACTTCGGCGACAAGTTCGGACGCAAGAACGCCGTCATCATCACGCTGATCCTCATGGGGATCGGAACGGTCGGGGTCGGCTGCCTCCCCACCTACTCGCAGATCGGGATCTGGGCACCGGTGCTCCTCGTCGCGCTCCGCGTGGTCCAGGGCGTCGCCATGGGCGGTGAGTGGGGTGGCGCCGTGCTCATCGCCACCGAATTCGCGCCACCGAACAAGAAGGTGCTGTACGGCGCGTTCGCGCAGCAGGGATCGCCCGTCGGCAACCTGCTCGCGACCCTGGCCTTTCTCGCGCTGACGTTGTTGTCGGACAGCGTGTTCGAGTCCTGGGGCTGGCGGCTGCCGTTCCTCGGGTCCGCCGCGCTCGTCGTCGTCGCGCTGTACATCCGGCTGCGCATCTCGGAGACCCCGGAGATGAAGAAGGCCGTCGTCGCGCAGGAACGCACCCGGATGCCGCTCGTCGAGGTGCTGCGTTCGCACCCCGTCGAACTCGCCCTCGGGGTGGGCGCGGTGGTCGCCGGTGTCGCCATCACCTACGTGAAGACGACGTTCGCACTCGCCTGGGCCACCGCCGATCTCGGCTTCGACCGCGGCGACTTCCTCCTCGTGATCACCATCGCGCTCGTTGCGCAGGTGCTTGTCCAGCCGTTCGGCGCCGTGCTGGCCACGAAAATCGATCCGTCGCGGGCGATCCGGTGGATGCTGCTGCCCGAACTCGTGTTGCTGCCGTTGATGTTCCTCCTGGTCCAATCGGGGTCGGTGCCGCTGGCGATGCTCGGCATGGTGCTGGCCACCGCGCCGCACGCGATGTACTACGCCGCGCTCGCCGGCATCCTCGCCCAGGTCTTCCCGACCAACGTCCGCTATACCGGAATCTCGCTGTCGTATCAGCTGTCCACGGCGATCTTCGCCGGAACCGCCCCGATGCTCTGCCAGTTCCTGCTCACCCGTACCGACTCGATCTGGCCGGTGGTCGCCCTCGGACTCGGCTACGTCGTGCTCTCGCTCGTTTGCATGACGCTGCTGCTCCGCAGGGGCGAAGCCCGTCGGAGCCGGGATGCAGAGCCCCTTCCCGCCCACACCTCGACCCGGAAAGATGCTGCCCACTCATGAATTTCGCTCACACCGATCCCGCTCTGCGCGCCGTCGTCGACCGCTGGGCCGCACCGTCGGACCGCGACACGCTGAACGCCCTGCTCGGCCGGCTGGGCGCAGATGCCGCCGGCCGACTCGACGCACTCGCTGCCACCGCGGACAAGAATCCGCCCGTGCTCGAGCAGTTCGACCGGGACGGCGAACGCATCGACCGGATCACGTACCACCCGGCCTATCAGGAGCTGTGCCGCGCCGCCTACAGCGAATACGGACTGTCCGCGCTGTCGCACCGCGGCGGCCTGCACGGCTGGGACGCGGTCCCGCCGCACCTGGTGAAGTACCTCGCGTCATACGTCTTCGTGCAGGCCGAGTTCGGGCTGGCGTGCCCCGTGTCGATGACGGATGCCGCCGCCCGCACGCTGCGCATGTTCGGTGACCCCGACGTGTTCGGGCCGTGGATCGACGCGCTGACCTCGACGGACCCCGAGGGTGCAATGACCGGCGCGATGTTCATGACCGAACCGCAGGCCGGCACGGACATCGCCCGCACGGAGACCCTGGCCGAACGCGACGGCGACGCGTGGCGGTTGACCGGGAAGAAGTGGTTCGCGTCCAATCCCGACGCCGACGTCATCGTGACCCTCGCCCGGTTCCCCCGCGGTGACGACGGCTCCACCCGCGGCGTCGGAATGTTCATGGTGCCCAAGGTTCTCGCGGACGGCGAGCGCAACAGTTACACGATCGACCGGCTGAAGGACAAGCTCGGTACCCGGTCCATGCCCAGCGGTGAGGTGTCGCTGACCGGGGCCTACGCCCTTCAGGTGGGCGAACTGGACCGCGGGTTCCGGCAGATGGCCGAGATGGTGAACACGTCGCGGCTGTCGAACGCGATGCGGTCGAGCGCGCTGATGCGGCGGGCCGTGCGCGACGCCGTCGACCACACAAGGGTGCGGGTCGTGTTCGGCAAGACCCTGTTCGACCAGCCCCTGATGCATGCGACCTTGCTGCCGCTCGCGCTCGACGCCGAGGCGGCGCTCGCCCTGGTGGCGTACAGCGCGCAGTGTCTGCAGGCGGCCGACGCCGGGAACGACTCCGCGCGTGGGTTGATCCGGGTCCTCACCCCGCTCGCGAAGCATTACGTGTGCAAGCGGGCCCGGGTGGTCACGGGCGAGGCCATGGAGGTTCGCGGCGGCAACGGCTACATCGAGGAATGGGCACACGCCCGCCTGGTCCGCGACGCCCACCTGGGGTCGATCTGGGAGGGATCGAGCAACGTCATCGCCCTCGACGTGCTGCGGTGCATGCGCAAACTCGGTGCGCACCGGCAGCTGGCGGACACGATGCGCGGCATCCTCGCCGGGCTCGGACCGGACTGCGGCGCAGGCGCCGACGTGCTCCGTCGACGGTGGGACGACCTCGTCGACGAGGGCGACCTGCTGGTCGCCGGAGACGAGGACACCGCGCAGGCCGGGTGCGCGCGCTACGCCAACGATCTGGCCCGCGCGACGATGGCCACCCTGCTCTACGACCTCGCCGATTTTGCCGTCACGTCGGGCCGCGGCTACCGGTCGCTGCTCGTCGCCAACGCGTACCTGTCGAGCGACTCGGGCGACGTCCCGGACCTCGCCCTCCGCCACCTCGCGGCCGTCGTCGACGGCACCGACGTCACCGCGGACGTAGCGCAGGCCGCCGCACCCCGATCCGACTCTGCGACAGGAGTTCTGCTGTGAACGCCACCCACACCGGACCGGCACCCCTGGCGGGGGTGCGGGTGCTGGACCTCTCCAAGATCCTCGCCGGGCCGTACGCCACCATGTCGCTCGCGGACCTCGGCGCCGACGTCACCAAGGTCGAGCATCCCGAGGGCGGTGACCCGACCCGGTCGTGGGGGCCGCCGTTCGTCGGCGCCGACGCCACGTACTACCTCGCGATCAACCGGGGCAAGAAGTCGGTGACCGTCGACCTCAAATCGGAAGAGGGACAGGATCTGATCCACCGGATCCTGGAGGAGACCGACGTCGTCGTCGAGAACTTCAAACCCGGCAGCGGGTTGCAGCGGATCTTCGACTACCGGACCCTGTCCGAGCGGTACCCGCACCTGGTCGTGCTGCACATCTCCGCGTTCGGGGAGGAGGGGCCACTCCGTGACGAACCCGGCTACGACATGATCGCGCAGGCCGCCGGCGGCCTCATGTCGCTGACCGGTGAGCCGGGCGGGCCGCCGATGAAGGCCGGATTCGCGATGGGCGATCTGGGGGCGGCGCTGTTCGGGCTGATCGGCGTGCTCGCGGCCCTCGTGGAGCGGTCGCGGACCGGCCGCGGGCAGTACGTGACGACGTCGCTGTTCGAATGCCAGCTCGCGCTGCACGTGAACTGGGCGACGAACTACTTCGCCACCGGGGAGCGTCCCGGCGCGCTGGGCTCCGGTCATCCGAATCTCGCTCCGTATCAAGCGTTCCCCGCGAGCGACGGGTACTTCGTCGTCGCGGTGGGCAACGACACGCAATGGGCGAGCCTGTGCTCGGCGATCGCGCGGGACGACCTGACGGCCGATCCGCGGTTCGAGCGCAACCGGGACCGGGTGGCGAATCGCGGCGATCTCGAGCGGGAACTGTCGGCGGCCTTCGCGCCGGGCACCGTCGAGCACTGGTGCGACACGCTCGCCGCGCACGCCGTGCCGGTGTCACCGATCCGGCACCTCGACGAGATCTACGCCGACCCGCACACCGCGGCGCTCGGCATGATCGGGACGGTCGACCACCCGACGATCGGCAGTCTGCGGCAGATCGCGTTCCCGGTCAGCTTCTCCGGCGAACGCCCGCACCTGACGTCCGCGCCGCCGGTGCTCGGCGCCGACACCGACGCGATCGTCGGTGCCCACCGCCCGCATTCGATGGCAGGCAGGTAGTCCCGGAGCAGGTCAGCTGCCCTCGCGCAGCAGCGCGACGTCGGACACCATCCGGATGTGATCGGCCATCGCACGGGAGGCGCCCGCGGAGTCCTGATCTCGAATCGCCGTCGCAATGCGACGGTGCCCTTCGAGGGAGGCCCGCGGGCGTTCGGCCTGGGAGAGGGATTCGATCCGGGTCTCCCGGATCAGCCCGGAGATCTCGTGCATCAGCTTGGCGAGCAGCGACGAGTGCGCGGCGACGGTGATGGCCTCGTGGAACTGCTCGTCGCCGCCGACGCCGCGATCCCCGGCGGCGATCTCGGCCTCCATCGTCGCGAGGGCGGAATCGATCGCCGCCATCTCCGCGTCGGTCCGGCGCTCGGCGGCGAGCCCCGCCAGTTTGACCTCGAGTGCCTCGCGGGCCTCGATCACCTCGGGAAGCCGGTCGGCGTGTTCCCGCAGGGCCTTGATCGCGCGTTCCTCGATGGGCTGTCGGACGAGGACGGCGCCGTCGCCATGTCGCACCGACACCACGCCCTGCACCTCGAGCGCTACGAGTGCCTGGCTCAGGGACGCGCGGGACACCCCCAGTTGAGCTGCGAGTTCACGCTCGGCGGGGAGGCGGTCGCCCGGCGTCATCCCGTGTTCGGCGATGTGGGCGCAGAGTTGTTCGACGATCACCTCGTACAGCCGCGGTCGCGCCACCGGACGCAGTTGCTCAGCCACTGGGCCACCCACTCTCCATTCCACTGAAACTACTCCACGGTATCTCCCGGAGGCAGGTAACCGCACGCACGGTTTCTTGACATCGGTCGGATCAGCTGCTTCATTTAATTGGCTAGTCCACTAGGTCACTGCACCAACAGTCCAGCTCTCGCGGCTCTCGCCAGGAAGTAATGGTGGTTTCACATGTCCACGAAAACGATGGAGCGCACGGGTCCGCTACAAGGAGTGGTCGTCGTCGATCTGACGCGCGCACTGGCGGGCCCCCATGCGGCGATGATGCTCGGCGACCTCGGCGCGGACGTCATCAAGGTCGAAACCCCGCACGGCGGCGACGACACCCGCGGGTGGGGGCCGCCGTTCGTCGAACCCGCCGACACGCCGCGCGAATCGACGTACTTCCTGTCCGCGAACCGGAACAAGAAGTCGATCACTCTGGACCTCAAGTCCGAGGACGGACGCGCCACCCTCGAAGCCCTCGTCCGGCGGGCCGACGTCCTCATGGAGAACTTCCGCACCGGGGTCCTCGACCGGCTGGGGTTCACCACCGAGCGTCTCGCGGAGCTGAACCCGCGCCTGGTCGTCCTGTCCATCAGCGGTTTCGGTCACGACGGACCCGAAGGCGGCCGCGCAGGCTACGACCAGATCGCACAGGGCGAGGCCGGGCTGATGTCGCTGACCGGACCGAATCCCGACGACGTCCAGCGTGTCGGCGTCCCCATCGCGGACCTGCTCGCCGGCATGTACGGGGCGTTCGGCGTCGTCGCCGCGTTGCAGGAACGCGAGCGCACCGGACGGGGCCGCGTCGTGCGAACGTCGTTGCTGGCCAGCGTCGTCGGCGTGCACGCCTTCCAGGGGACGAAGTGGACCGTCGCCGGCGAGGTCGGCGAGGCGCAGGGCAACCACCATCCCTCGATCTCCCCGTACGGACTGTTCCGCACCGCCGACGGCGCCGTGCAGATCTCGGTCGGCAGCGAAGGACTGTGGAAGCGGTTCTGCGCCGGCTTCCACCTCGACCCCGACGCTCCCGGCATGGCCACCAACCCCGAACGCGTCGAGAACCACAAGCAGGTCCTCGAACTGGTCGAGGACGCGTTCGGCGCGTACACGAGCGACGAACTCCTGATCGAACTCGACCGGATCGGGGTGCCCGCGGGACGCGTCCGGACCATCTCCGAGGTCTACGAATGGGAGCAGACGAAGTCGCAGGGGCTGCTCGTCGACGTCGACCACCGCACCCTCGGCAACATCACGCTGCCCGGCCCGCCGCTGCGGTTCTTCGAACCGGACGGCACCGAGGTCACCGAGACCCGGCACACCGCACCGCCGGTCCTGGGCGCCGACAACGACAGCGTGCTGTCGTGGCTGAAGGAATGCAGCTGATGGCGCGCCTGACCGCTCCCGAACTGCTCGATCTGGTGGTCGACGCCGGCACCTGGGAGTCGTGGGACACCCCACCGATCCAGGTCGCCGCGGATTCCGAGTACGCCGACGAGCTTCTCCGCGCGCAGGAGAAGACCGGCCTCGACGAGGCGGTGCTCACCGGAGTCGCCACCGTTCGCGGCCGCCGAACCGCGATCCTCGTCTGCGAGTTCGGCTTTCTCGGCGGCTCCATCGGCGTGGCGGCGGGGGAGCGTCTGGTCGCCGCGATCCGCCGCGCCACCCACGAAGGGCTTCCGCTGCTCGCCCTGCCCACCTCGGGTGGGACGCGTATGCAGGAGGGGACGACCGCGTTCCTGCAGATGGTCAAGATCACGGCAGCGGTGATCAAGCACAAGGAGGCGCACCTGCCGTATCTCGTCTACCTCCGGAGCCCCACGACCGGCGGGGTGTTCGCGTCCTGGGGATCGCTGGGCCATGTCACCATCGCGGAACCGGGAGCGCTCGTCGGATTCCTCGGGCCGCGCGTGTACGAGGCGCTGTACGACGCGCCGTTCCCCACCGGTGTCCAGACCGCCGAGAACCTGCACGCGCACGGACTCATCGACGCGGTGCGGCCTCTTGAACAGCTCGCCGAGATCGTCGACCGCGCACTGCGCATCATCACCTCCAGCCGCGGTGGCCGCCCGGCTCCCGCCGACCCCACCGTGCACGCGAGTCTGCCGGACGTCCCCGCGTGGGAGTCGGTGCTCGCGTCGCGACGCGAGGACCGGCCGGGGGTGCGCGACGTGATGTTCCACTCCGCGTCGGATGTGCTTCCGCTCAACGGAACCGGTCAGGGGGAGATCGATCCGGGTCTGATCCTCGCGCTCGTCCGGTTCGGTGACATGCCCTGCGTCCTGCTCGGGCAGGACCGTCGCGGGCAGACCACGCGGTCGCCGCTCGGCCCGGCCGCCCTGCGGGAAGCGCGCAGGGGAATGCGGCTGGCGGCGGAACTGAATCTGCCGCTGGTGACGGTCATCGACACCGCGGGAGCGGCATTGTCGAAGGAGGCCGAGGAGGGCGGGCTGGCCGGTGAGATCGCGCGCTGCATCGCCGACATGGTCTCGCTCGACGTTCCCACGATCTCCTTGCTGCTCGGGCAGGGCACCGGCGGCGGCGCGCTCGCGTTGATTCCGGCCGATCGGGTGCTCGCCGCCGAGCACGGCTGGTTGTCACCGTTGCCGCCCGAGGGTGCGAGCGCGATCCTGCACCACGACATCGCGCATGCGCCGGACATGGCTGCCCGGCAGGGCATCCGATCTTCCGATCTCCTCGCGAGCGGCATCGTGGACGAGGTGATCCCCGAATTCCCCGACGCTGCCGAGGAATCCACGGCATTCTGCACCCGGGTCGGTGCGGTGCTCCACCGCGAGCTGGCGCTCCTCGATGCGGCGGACACCACCCAGCGACTCTCCGAACGTGCGGCGCGATTCGACCGGATCGGTCTATTGCAACCCGCACCTGCATGACCGCGGTGCCGGGGATCCCGATCGGATCCCCGGCACCACGTCCGTGGGGTGGCCCCGCGTCAGCATTCGACGAGGTTCACCGACACGTTGACGGCCAGACCACCGGTGGACGTCTCCTTGTACTTCGAGCTCATGTCGGCGCCGGTGGCGCGCATCGTCTCGATCACCTGATCGAGGCTGACGCGGTGGGTGCCGTCGCCGCGCAATGCCATCCGGGCGGCGTTGATCGCCTTGCCCGCCGAGATGGCGTTGCGCTCGATGCACGGAATCTGCACCAGCCCGCCGATGGGATCGCACGTCAGACCGAGACTGTGTTCCATCGCGATCTCCGCCGAGTTCTCCACCTGCGCGGGGGTGCCGCCGAGGATCTCGGCGAGACCGGCGGCGGCCATCGACGCCGCGGAGCCGACCTCGCCCTGGCACCCCACCTCGGCACCGGAGATCGAGGCTCGCTCCTTGTACAGGGATCCGATTGCGCCTGCCGCCAACAGGAATCGCACCGACGTGCCGTCCGGATCTGCCTTCCCCGCCGGGGTGTAGTGCAGCGCGAAGTGCAGCACCGCCGGGATGATGCCGGCCGCGCCGTTGGTGGGGGCGGTGACGATCCGCCCCCCGGACGCGTTCTCCTCGTTGACGGCGAGGGCCACCAGATTCACCCAGTCCTCGGCGAACGCGGGATCACGGTGCGGGTCTTCCGCGTTCAGCCGCTCGTACCAGCCGCGGGCGCGTCGGCGCACCTGCAGATTGCCGGGCAGGTACCCGTCCCGGCTGATGCCGCGTTGCTGACACTCGACCATCACGTCCCGGATGTGCAGCAGTCGCGCCCGGACCTCCGACTCGGGCCGCAGGGTCCGTTCGTGCTCGAGCATCACCTCGCCGATGCCGAGTCCGTAGTGCTCGCAGAGGTCGAGTAATTCGCGCGCCGACCCGAACGACAACGAGTTCGCGCCTGCGCCGACGGACATCGCCGGTTCGGCGCCGGTGACGACGAATCCGCCGCCGATCGAGAAGTACGTCTGCGCGTGCAGTTCCCGACCGTCCGCCGCGGTGGCAGTGAGGGTCATCCCGTTGGGGTGAAAATCCAGCACCGTCAACGGATGCAGCACCATCTCATCCTCGGCGAGCGGGATCTCGACCGTCCCGGCGACGCGGATCCGCCGACTCGCTCGCACCGTCGCGAGCCGCGTCTCCATCTCCTCGGTGGCGATGGTCTCCGGCCGATACCCTTCGAGGCCGAGCAGGATCGCCGACATGGTTCCGTGCCCGGCACCGGTGGCCGCGAGCGAACCGTACAGGTCGACACGAACACCGGCGACGTCCCCGAGAACGCCGAGTGCGCCGAGGTCGTCGACGAACGTCCCCGCCGCCCGCATCGGCCCGACCGTGTGTGAACTGGAGGGGCCGATGCCGACGGAGAAGAGGTCGAAGACGCTGATGGTCATCCCTACAGCTCCGGGTAGAGGGGGTATTTGTCGGCGAGCGCGCGGACCTGGGCCGCGAGTGCCGACGTGTCGGTACCTTCGGGCGCGACGAGGGCCTGGGCGATCAGGTCGGCGACCGTCACGAAGTCGTCCCGGCCGAAACCGCGCGCCGCGAGTGCCGGTGTGCCGATGCGTAGGCCGGACGTCACCATCGGCGGCCGCGGGTCGAACGGAACGGCGTTGCGGTTGACGGTGATTCCGATCGCGTCGAGGCGGTCCTCGGCCTGCTGCCCGTCGATGTCGGCGTCCCGGAGGTCGACGAGGACGAGGTGCACGTCCGTGCCGCCGGTGAGGACGCTGATTCCGGCTTCTTTCACGTCGGGGCGGCTGAGGCGCTCGGCGAGGACCTTCGCCCCGTCGAGGCAGCGTTCCTGGCGTTCCGCGAACTCGGGTTCGGCGGCCATCTTGAATGCCGTTGCCTTACCGGCGATCACGTGCTCGAGCGGCCCGCCCTGCTGGCCGGGGAAGACCGCCGAGTTGATCTTCTTCGCGATGGCCGCGTCGTTGGTCAGGATGATCCCGCCGCGGGGCCCGCCGAGGGTCTTGTGCGTCGTCGACGTCACGACGTGCGCGTGCGGGACCGGGGACGGGTGGTATCCGGTGGCCACGAGGCCGGCGAAGTGGGCCATGTCGACCATCAGGTAGGCGCCGACCTCGTCCGCGATCTCCCGGAACCGGGCGAAGTCCAACTGGCGCGGGTAGGCCGACCAGCCGGCGATGATCAGTTGCGGCCGGTGCTCACGCGCCGCCTTCGCGACCGCGTCCATATCGATGAGGTAGTCCTTCTCGGACACCCCGTACGCCGCCACGTTGTAGAGCTTGCCGGAGAAGTTCAGCCGCATGCCGTGGGTGAGGTGACCGCCGTCGGCGAGGGACAGGCCGAGGATGGTGTCGCCCGGCTTGATCAGCGCGTGCATCACCGACGCGTTCGCGGTGGCGCCCGAATGTGGTTGCACGTTGGCATATTCCGCGGCGAAGAGGGCCTTGACGCGGTCGATGGCGAGCTGCTCGATGGAGTCGACGTGCTCGCAGCCGCCGTAGTAGCGGCGCCCCGGGTACCCCTCCGCGTACTTGTTGGTCAGCACCGATCCCTGCGCCTGCATGACCGCGAGCGGCGCGTGGTTCTCCGACGCGATCATCTCCAGGCCGGTGCGCTGACGCTCGAGTTCCTTGCCGATCAGTGCCGCGACGTCCGGGTCGAAGTCCGCGAGGTCACGGTTCAGGACGCTCATGCGTTCGCTCCGTTCTTCTCGGCGTACTCGGCGGCGGTGAGGAGTTCTCCGGCGTCGGACGGCTGGACGGCGAACAACCAGCCCTCCCCGTACGGGTCGGACGTCACCAGGCCGGGGTCGTCGACGGCGGCAGTGTTGATCAGGGTCACCCGGCCGCTGACCGGCGGGTACAGCTCGGAGACGGTCTTGGTCGACTCGACCTCGCCGCACGATTGACCGGCGACGATGGTCGTCCCGACCTCGGGCAGATCGACGAAGACGAGTTCACCGAGCGAGTTGACGGCGACGGACGTGATGCCGACGCGGACGGGCTCGTCGGGCAATTCGGCGCCCGGCGCGATCAGGACCCATTCGTGGTCGTCGGTGTAGCTGCGGTCGTCGGGGAAGGCTGCTGAAGACATGGCGGTACCTTTTCGGGGCTGAAGGGACAGGAGGGTTCAGGAACGGCGGTAGAACGGCGACGGGGTGACCACGAACCGTTCTTTCTTGCCGCGGATGTCGACGGTCAGCTCGGTGCCGGGCTCGCGGAACGCGATGTCCACGAACGCCAGCGCGATCGGATGTCCCAGCGTCGGGGACAGTGCGCCGGACGTGATCGTGCCGACGGCCACTCCGCTCGCGTCGTGGACGGTGTAGTCGGCGCGGGCGGCGCGGCGTCCGGTGCCTGCGAGACCGACGAGCACCCGCTGCGGGGCCTGCTCCGACAACGCCTGCAGGGCGTCGCGGCCGACGAACTCCTTGTTCAGCCGCACCACCTTGCCGAGACCGGCCTCGTACGGGTTCGTGTCGAGGGTCAGTTCGTGCCCGTAGAGCGCCATCCCGGCCTCGAGCCGAAGGGTGTCGCGGCACGCGAGACCCGCGGGGACGCCGTCACGCTCCGTGGTGGCGGCCAGCAGGGCGCGCCACAGCGCCACGGATTGCTCGTTCGGCACGTACAGCTCGAAGCCGTCCTCACCGGTATAGCCGGTGCGGGCCAGGAGGACGTCGATGCCGGCGACGACCGCCCGGGTGACCGCGTAGTACTTCAGTTCCGCGACGGTCTCCACCTGCGACGCGGGAACGAGGGACTGCACGATGTCCTGGGCTGCCGGTCCCTGCACCGCGATCAGCGCGGTCTCCGTGGACTGGTCGTCGACCTTCGCCGAGAAACCTTCGGCGCGCGCTGCCAGTTCGCGGTACACGGTCGGGGCGTTCGCGGCGTTCGCGACCACCAGGAAGTGCTCGTTGGCGAGCCGGTAGACGACGAGGTCGTCGATCACGCCGCCGTTCGCGTTGCACAGCAGCGAGTACTTGGCCCGGCCGACGCCGATCTTCGACAGCTCGCCGGCCAGCGCGTAGTCCAGCAGTGCGCCGGATTCGGTTCCGGTAACGTCGATCTCACCCATGTGTGAGAGGTCGAACAGTCCGGCGGACTTGCGGACGGCGTGGTGCTCGGCAAGTTCGCTGTCGTATTTCAGCGGCATCTGCCAGCCCGCGAAGTCGGTGAAATGCGCTCCGAGAGCGCCGTGCTCGTCCAGTAGCGGGGACGCGGGTGTCGTGGTGACGGTCATGCGAAGGCCTCCTCGGGGGTCTCGGCGAGGGCCGAGGAATTGATGTCGGTGGTGTTCTCGAAGGCCTCGGGCGCGGGGCACGAGCACACGAGGTTGCGGTCGCCGTGCACGCCGTCGATGCGGCGAACCGGAGGCCAGTACTTTCCGGCACGCAGTGACGCGACGGGGAAGGCGGCCAGGTGCCGCGGGTAGGGCAGATCCCAGTTGTCGGCGGTGACCTGATCCGCGGTGTGCGGGGCCTGACGCAGCGGGCTGCGTTCGAGCGGCCACACACCCTCGCCGACCAGATCGATTTCGCGGCGGATCGAGATCATCGCCTCGATGAAACGGTCGAGTTCGGCGAGATCCTCGGATTCGGTGGGCTCCACCATCAGGGTGCCGCTGACGGGGAACGACAGGGTGGGGGCGTGGAAACCGTAGTCGATCAACCGCTTTGCGACGTCCTCGGCGGTCACGCCGGTCGCCTTCGTGACCGGACGCAGGTCCAGGATGCACTCGTGCGCCACCAGACCCGAGGGCCCGGTGTACAGGACGGGGAAATGCGCGTCGAGAGACTTCGCGACGTAGTTGGCGGCGAGAACCGCCGTCTTGGTGGCGTCCGTCAGTCCGTCCGGGCCCATCAGGGCGATGTACGCCCACGTGATGGGCAGGATGCCGGCGGAGCCGTAGTTCGCCGCCGACACCGGAGTGCCGAGTTGGTCTCCGCCGAGCGGGTTGCCGGGCAGGAACGGGGCCAGATGCTTACGCACCGCCACCGGTCCGACACCGGGGCCGCCGCCGCCGTGCGGGATGCAGAACGTCTTGTGCAGGTTCAGGTGCGACACGTCGCCGCCGAACTTCCCCGGCTGGGCCAGACCGACGAGCGCGTTGAGGTTGGCGCCGTCGACGTACACCTGACCGCCGGCCTCGTGCACGAGATCGCACACCGTCCGCACGTCGTTCTCGTACACGCCGTGGGTGGACGGGTAGGTGAGCATGATCGCGGCGATCTTGTTTTCGTGCGCCGCGATCTTCGCGCGCAGGTCGTCGAGGTCGATGTTGCCGTTCGGCGCCGTCGCGACCACCACCACCCGCATGCCGGCGAGTACCGCGGAGGCGGCGTTGGTGCCGTGCGCGGACTGCGGGATGAGGCAGATGTCGCGTCCGTGATCGCCGCGGCTGTCGTGGTAGCCGTTGATGGCCAGCAGCCCGGCCAGTTCGCCCTGCGATCCGGCGTTGGGCTGCAACGATACCCGGTCGTATCCGGTGATCTCACCCAGCCACCGCTCGAGGCCGCGGATGAGCTGCAGGTAGCCGCTGGTCTGTTCGACCGGGGCGTACGGGTGGATGGACGCGAACCCGGGCCAGCTGATCGGCTCCATCTCCACGGCGGAGTTGAGCTTCATCGTGCACGAGCCGAGCGGGATCATGGTGCGGTCCAGTGCGAGGTCCTTGTCCGACAGCGCGCGCAGGAAGCGGAGCATCGACGTCTCGGATCGGTGCTCGTGGAACACGGGGTGCTGCAGGTAGTTCGACGTGCGCAGCAGCGACTGCGGCAGCGCGGAGGTCGTTGCCGTCTCGACTCGGGCGCCGAACGCGGACAGGACGCGGTCGACGATCTCGTCGGTGGTGCACTCGTCGCAGGCGATCGCGACGTGGTCCGCGTCGACCAGCCTCAGGTTGATGCCTGCGTGGTCGGCGCGGTCGACGACGTCGCGGGCCCCGGCCGGAACGTGCACCAGCACGGTGTCGAAGAAGCTGTCGTGGACCACCGAGTGTCCGGCCGTGCGGAGGCCGCCTGCGATGGCCGTCGCGTGTGCGTGTACCCGAGTCGCGATGGCGCGCAGCCCTTCCGGGCCGTGATATGCGGCGTACATGGCGGCGACGTTCGCGAGGAGCGCCTGCGCGGTGCAGATGTTGCTGGTCGCCTTGTCGCGCCGGATGTGCTGTTCGCGGGTCTGCAGTGCCAGCCGGTAGGCGGTTTTCCCGTCCACGTCGACGGACACACCGACGAGTCGGCCGGGGAGCATGCGCTCGAGCCCGCCGCGCACGGCCATGTAACCGGCGTGCGGCCCACCGAAGAACAGCGGCACCCCGAAACGCTGCGCGGATCCCACCGCGATGTCGGCACCCTGCTCACCGGGCGGCGTCAGCAGCGTCAACGACAGCAGGTCGGCCGCGACCGTGGTCAGGGCGCCACGCTCCTGGGCGGCGGCGATGAGCGGAGCCAGATCACGCACGTGCCCACTGGCGCCGGGCGCCTGGAACACGACGCCGAACAGATCACCGTCCGGAAGACCGTCGGTCAGGTCGGCGACCTCGACGTCGATGCCCACCGACTTGGCCCGGCCACACACCACCGCGAGGGTCTGCGGCAGACAGTCGGCGTCGACGACCACGCGGGGCGTCCCCGACTTCGCCTTGTTCGCGCGCCGCATCAGCAGCACCGCCTCCATTACCGCGGTGGCCTCGTCCAGCAGGGACGCACCGGCGAGGGGGAGGGCCGTGAGGTCTTCGATGACCGTCTGGAACGTCAGCAGCGCCTCGAGCCTGCCCTGGGAAATCTCCGGCTGATACGGCGTGTACGCGGTGTACCAGGCCGGCGACTCGAGCATGTTGCGGCGCAGAACTGCAGGCGTGATGGTGTCGTAGTAGCCGAGGCCGATCATCTGGACGCGGGTCTCGTTGCGCTCGGACAGCGTCCGCAGGTCGGAGAGCACCTGCTGCTCGGACCGCGCCACCGGCAGGTCCAGGGCCTCCGAGCTGCGGATCTGATCGGGCACCGCGGCATCGATGAGCTGATCGAGCGTGTCGTAACCGAGAGCGCCGAGCATGCGCTGGCTGGCGGAAGCGTCGGGGCCGATGTGGCGTGACGGAAAATCGCTGGTGAGAGGCGCGCTGCGATGCGCGTGACGGGATTCGACTGACACGAGGTGACTCCGGTTTCGTTGAGTCCGGACCGCACCGGACATCGACAGGGGGCACCTCCCCGCTCTGTCCTGAAACCTGAGAGTTTGGGCGTACCGCTTGCGCGGCGTGCTCTTCACCTTCGGTAAGTACCGGCCTTGCGGCCGATTCTGTTCTCCAGAGTTGCCTCTACGCTGCGGTACTGGGGCCTGAGAGATTCCCGGGGAGGAAGTTGCTCCTACGGCGCCTCCGAAAAGGAGGTTCTCCCGCTGCGCGTCAACGGCGTCTTCAGTTGTGGTTGGCCAAACAGTACACAGGCGGTGCCGGTTTGTCTCCTGGGCCCTTCGGGCTCGTGCGCCTTTCTGGTTGTTCCCGCTACCAGAAAGGCGCACGGGTGGCGGAGCCGTATTGCCAAAACGCCTCGTCATTTGGCATCCTCGATTGATCCTCGCTCGGACGTGACCGCACACGCCGATCGATGAGAGCCCAGACAGCCTCGAGTGCAACGGTTGTCGTCGTGTGCTCGCCTTCTCCCTCATTTTCCCCCGTGCCGTGCTGCCGGGGGTCGTCGCATACCGACCGGTTTCGTCCGGTCGTAGGAGTTCCTCCATGACTACAGCCCCTGTATCCCCGGCAGGCACGCGCCTGCTCCGCCTCGAAGTCCGCAACGCCCAGACCCCGGTCGAACGCAAACCGTCGTGGATGAAGGTGCAGATGCGGACCGGCCCCGAATACCGGGTTCTCGCCGCCCTCGTCGAGCGCGAGAACCTGAACACCGTGTGTCAGGAAGCCGGATGTCCCAACATCTTCGAATGCTGGGAGGACCGCGAGGCCACGTTCCTCATCGGCGGCAGCCAGTGCACCCGGCGGTGTGACTTCTGCCAGATCGACACCGGCCGTCCCGCGGCCCTCGATCGGGGAGAACCCCGGCGGGTCGCGGAATCGGTGCAGACCATGGGCCTCCGGTACGCCACCGTCACCGGTGTGGCGCGTGACGATCTACCCGACGGCGGCGCCTGGCTGTACGCCGAGACGGTCCGGCAGATTCACGAACTGTGCCCGGGCACCGGCGTCGAACTGCTGATCCCGGATTTCAATGCCGTCGCCGCGCAGTTGCGCGAAGTGTTCGACACCCGCCCGGAGGTACTGGCACACAATGTGGAGACCGTTCCCCGGATCTTCCGTCGGATCCGGCCGGCGTTCACCTACGAGCGTTCCCTCGACGTGATCACCCGCGCGCGGGAGGACGGTCTGATCACCAAGTCGAACCTCATCCTCGGGATGGGGGAGACCACGGACGAGGTGATCCAGGCGCTCCGTGACCTGCACGACGCCGGTTGCCAGTTGATCACGATCACGCAGTACCTCCGGCCCTCGGCCCGGCATCATCCGGTGGAGCGGTGGGCGAAACCGGAGGAGTTCGTGATGCTCGACGGGGTCGCCCGCGAGATCGGATTCCTCGGCGTCCTGTCCGGACCGCTCGTGCGGTCGTCCTACCGGGCGGGCCGCCTGCACGCCGACGCCGTCGCCGCGACCGCTTCCCTCTGATGTCGATTCCCTTTCCGTTCCAGCAAGGAGTTCCCATGTCCCGATCTGCAGATGTCGTCATCCTCGGTGGCGGTTCCGGCGGCTACGCGGCCGCCATCCGCTCGGCCGAACTGGGCCGTTCGGTCATTCTGATCGAAGAGAACGAACTCGGCGGCACCTGCCTGCACAAGGGGTGCATTCCGACCAAGGCGCTGCTGCATTCCGCGGAGATCGCGGACAGTGCCCGCACGGCCGCGCAGTTCGGGGTCGACGTCACGTTCGGCGGGGTCGACCTCGAGAAGGTGCTGAGCTATCAGAACACCATCGTCACCCGCCTGCACAAGGGCTTGCAGGGTCTCGTCGACTCCTACGGCATCACCGTCGTCAACGGACGCGGACGGCTGGTGGGGCCCAACGGTGTCGAGGTCGATGGCGAGCTGATCACCGGCGCTGCCGTCGTCCTGGCGACGGGCTCGTCTCCGAAGACGTTGCCGGGCATCAGCATCGGCGGCAGGGTCGTCTCCAGTGACCAGGCGCTGGTGCTGCCGACGGTTCCGAGGAAGGCGATCATCCTCGGCGGCGGTGTCATCGGCGTCGAATTCGCCAGTGTGTGGGCGTCGTTCGGTGCGTCGGTCACGATCGTCGACGCGATGTCGAGGCTGGTTCCGAACGAGGACGAGACGGTCTCCAAATACCTCGAGCGGGCGTTCCGTCGTCGCAAGATCGCCGCGAAGACCGGGGTGCGCGTCACCGAGGTGGCGCAGGACGACGACGGGGTAACCGTCACACTCGACTCCGGCGACGTGCTCGACGCCGACGTCGTGCTGGTCGCGGTGGGCCGCGGTCCGAACACCGCCTCGATGGGGTACGAGGAGACCGGGGTGGTCCTCGACCGGGGATTCGTGGTCACCAGCGACCGGCTGCGCACCACCGTGCCCAACGTCTACGCGGTCGGCGACATCGTGCCCGGACTCCAGCTCGCGCATCGCGGCTTCCAGCAGGGCATCTTCGTGGCGGAGGAGATCGCCGGGCTCCGTCCCGACGTCATCGACGAGACCGGCATCCCCCGGGTCACGTACTCCCACCCCGAGGTCGCATCGGTCGGACTGACCGAGTCCGCGGCGCGGGAGAAGTTCGGCGACGAGATCCGGACGGTCGTCTACGACCTCGCCGGCAACGGCAAGAGCCAGATCCTCAAGACGTCGGGGGCGGTCAAACTCGTCGTGGCGCCGGACGGCGTCGTGGTCGGTGTGCACATGGTCGGCGACCGCGTCGGCGAACTGATCGGCGAGGCGCAGCTGCTGTACAACTTCGAGGTCGACGCCGCCCAGGCCGCGAAATTCGTGCACGCCCACCCCACCCAGGGCGAGGCCCTCGGCGAGGCACTGCTGGCGGTGGCTGGCAAACCGCTGCACGTGCACGCCTAGGCCCTCCGGGCCCGTGCGCCTTTCTGGTTGCGGGGACAACCAGAAAGGCGCACGAGTGGCGGAGCCGCCTCAGTGGGTCGTCAGCGGTGCGTCCGCGGCGGTGCCTGCGGTGGTCTTCTCGAACCGCAGCCGCGACACGGCGATCCCGGCGAGGGCGAAGGATGCGGCGACCAGGATGTACAGCTGCGTGGGCGACCAGTCGCGGTCGAGGAGGGCGCCCGCGACAATCGGGGACGCGATGGCGCCGACGCGTCCGATGCCGATGCCCCAGCCGACTCCGGTGGCGCGGACGGCCGGGGAGTAGACGGACGGGGTGATCGCGTACAGCCCGGCGATGCAGCCGTTGGCGAAGACGCCGATGAGGGCGCCGAGCCCGAATGCGATGACGATGGATGCGGTGGCGGGGACGAAGACGACGAGGAGCACCCCGGCGATCGCCAGGTACGCGATGAGCACCCGCTTCAGGGCGAACCGCGCCGACAGCGCGCCGAGCAGGGTGGCGCCGAAGATGCCGCCGAGGTTGAGGAGCACACCGCCGGTGACGCCCTGGTTGGCGGACATGCCTGCCTCGACCAGCAGTTTCGGGGTCCAGCTGGTGACGAAGTAGAAGCCGAACATCGCCATGAAGAACGCGAACCACACCAGCAGGGTGCTGCGGCGCCGCTCCGGGGAGAGGAGTACGCGCACCGCGAATCCGGCATCCGCAGCGGCGGCGGCGCGCGGTGCGGGCAGTTCGTCGAGGGGCGGCTGACCGGCCCGTTGCGCGAACGCCTTGATCCGGTCGAGGGCGTTGGCCGGGCGACGGACGAGCAGGAAGTCGATCGATTCGGGGAGCCGCGCGTAGACGACGGGGATGATCACGGCCGTGCACAGACCGCCGAACAGGAACACCGAGCGCCAGCCGAGCGAGCTCTGCAGCACGACGGCGATGATGCCGCCGAGAGTGGCGCCGACGGCGTAGCCGGTGGAATTGAGGCTCACGGCCAGCCCGCGCCAACGGTTCGACGCGTACTCACTGGCAATGACGTTGCTGCTGGCGAGGATTCCGCCGATACCGACCCCGGTGAGCGCGCGGAGCAGGCCGAGTTGCATCGCGTTCTGGCTGACCGCCGACAGCAGCATGCCCGACGACGCCAGCGCCAGGCACAGCAGAATCATGGCCCGGCGACCGATGGTGTCTGCCCACGGCGCCAGAAACAGCGACCCCGCGGCCATGCCGAACAGTCCGGCGCTGAGCAGGAGGCCGACGACGGAGCCGGACAGATCCCACTCCTGCGACACCGACTGTGCAGTGAACGCCATGACGAGGACGTCGAAGCCGTCGAGCACGTTGAGTAGACCGCAGATGGCGATGGCGCCCCATTGGTAGCGCGTCATCGGACTGCTGTCGATGCGTTCGCGTAGGTCGAATTGCATGCGCGGGACCTGCTCTTCCTCGGAGATGGCCTGTGATGTGGCTCACGACCCATTTACCGTGGCGGACAGGTCACCCGTTTCCAACTCCGATTCCGAATGTCGGAAGACGAGGCCGGACGTGCGCAGTTTCCCCGAGTGGGCTTTCGGGTAGGCGTGACCGATGAATGACGATCAGCACGCCGAACCGGAACCAGACGATCCGCGCAAGCCGGATTCGCCTGCGGACCTGACGAAACCGTCCTGGTGGTACGTCGTCAGGAAGACGGCGCACGAGTTCACGCGCGATCAGTGCACTGACCTGGCGGCTGCCCTGACGTACTACGCGGTCCTCTCGCTGTTCCCCGCGCTGCTGGCGCTGGTGTCACTGCTGGGGGTGTTCGGGCAGGGGCAGCGCACCACTGATGCCGTGCTGCAGATGGTCGACGATCTCGGGCCGTCCTCGGCGGTGGACACGTTGCGCGACCCCATCGCGCAACTGGTCGAGACTCCGACCGCGGGAATGGCACTGGTTCTCGGTCTGCTGGGAGCGGTGTGGTCGGCGTCCGGCTACATCGGGGCGTTCGGACGTGCCATGAACCGCATGTACGAAGTCGAGGAGGGGCGTCCCGTCTGGAAGCTGCGGCCGTTGATGCTGGCCGTCACCGTGGCCGGTCTGGTCCTGGTGGCGACCGCCGCGGCGATGCTCGCCCTGAGTGGTCCCGTCGCACGCTCGGTGGGTGACGCGTTCGGATTCGGCGACACCGCGCTGACGGTCTGGAACATCGCCCGCTGGCCGTTCGTCCTCGGCGTCGTCGTGGTGGCGGTGGCCATCCTCTACTACGTCACGCCCAACGTGAAGCAACCGAAGTTCCGCTGGATCAGTGCCGGCGCGTTTCTCGCCATCGTGACGTGGATCCTGGCGTCGGTCGTGTTCGGTCTGTACGTCGCCAACTTCGGCAGCTACAACAAGACGTACGGGTCCCTGGCCGGTGTGATCGTGTTCCTGCTCTGGCTCTGGATCACCAACCTGGCGTTGCTGTTCGGTGCCGAACTGGATGCCGAACTCGAACGCGGACGCGAATTGCAGGCCGGCATGCCGGCCGAGGACGAACTGCAACTCCCGCCTCGCGACACCCGGGTCTCCGACAAGAACGCCGAGAAGTATGAGCAGTACGTGCAGCAGGGCAGGGCTTTACGCGAAAGTGACGGCGGCACGTCCGACCTCGACGAGGTGCAGCGGTGACTGCCCTCCGGGCCCGTGAGTACTTGTTAACCGCCGGCGGTTAACAAGTACTCACGGGCGCGAAGCGCATAGCGTCGTCGACGATCTTGCCGTGCCGCAGTGTGACCAGGTCGCGGAAGTAGTTCATCCGCAGCCGCCACGGCGCCTTCGAGCCTTGCTTCGGGAACGACTCCACCGACCGCAGCACGTAGCCGGCGGCGAAGTCGAGGAACGGCTCCTCGTCGACCGCGCTGTCCCGCTCCGGGGAGCACTGGGTGAATCCGTTCGCGTCCATGTGCGCGAGCAACCGGCAGACGTATTCGCACACCAGGTCGGCCTTCAGTGTCCAGGACGCGTTGGTGTAGCCGATGACGAACGCGAAGTTGGGTACCCCGCTGAGCATCATCCCCTTATATGCCATGGTCTCGGTGAGGTCGATGTCGCGGCCGTCGACGGCGAGTGTCATCCCGCCGAACGCGAGCAGGTTCAAACCTGTTGCGGTGACGACGACGTCGGCGCGCAGCTCGTCGCCGGACTTCAGCGTGATTCCGGTTTCGGTGAAGGTGTCGATGTGATCGGTCACGATCGATACCTCGTCGTTGCGGATGGAGCGGAACAGATCCCCGTTGGGCACGAGGCACAGTCGCTGATCCCACGGGTTGTAGCGGGGCGTGAAGTGCTTGTCGATGTCGTAGCCCTTCGGCAGCCACTTCTCCTGCAGTTGCCGGATGCGGCCCTTCATGAATTCCGGGTACCGCTGGCACAGTTGGTAGATCGCCGTCGCCACCGACGCGTTCTTGAGTCGTGTCAGCGCGTAGGCGAGCCGCGTGGGCAGGTGGCGCCGCAACTTGTTGGCCAGCTTATCCTTGGCCGGCATCGAGATGATGTACGTGGGCGAGCGCTGCAGCATGGTCACGTGCGCGGCCTCGGCGGCCATCGACGGTGCCAGCGTCACCGCGGTGGCCCCGCTTCCGATGATGACCACCCGCTTACCGGCGTAGTCGAGGGCCTCGGGCCACGTCTGCGGGTGCACGACCTGCCCGGCGAACCGGTCGATGCCCGGGAACTCGGGGGTGTAGCCCTCGTCGTAGCGGTAGTACCCGCTGCAGGACATCAGGAAATCGGCGGTGAACCGGACCGTCTCACCGGTGTCGGTGCGCTCGGCGTCGATCGTCCAACAGGCGTCCGCGGTCGACCACTCGGCGCGAACGACCCTGTGCCGAAACCTGATGTTTCGGTCGATCCCGTGCTCGGCCGCCGTGTCCTTGACGTACTCGAGGATCGAGGGACCGTCGGCGATCGACTTGTCGTTCTCCCACGGCCGGAAGCGGTAGCCCAGCGTGTACATGTCGGAGTCGGACCGAATGCCGGGGTAGCGGAACAGGTCCCACGTTCCGCCGATCGACTCGCGGCTCTCCAGGATTGCGTAGGTCCGGCCGGGGAAGCGGTCCTGCAGGTGGTACGCGGCACCGATCCCGGACAGTCCGGCCCCGATGATCAGCACGTCGAGATGTTCGACGGGAGCCTTCGCGTCGGTGGTGTCGGCGGCGGTATCGGTGTGTGACATGAACACTCTCTCGCTGGGTGGGACGGGGGCTACTTCGGGTCTACGGCGACGTCGTCGAGAGCGACATTACGTGCGCTGGTGGAGCGGCCGAGTTTCGCGACCTCTTCGTCCATCAGCGGAAGAATGCGGGGGACGTGGGGCAGCAGGCTGCGATCCCCGATAGACGACGTCACCACTGCCTTCAGCCAACCGACGAGTCCCACCCACCGCGGCACGTAGACCCGGCGCTTGCGCCCGGTAAGGCCGTCCACGAACGCGTCGACGCACGAGTCCACCGACGTCGTCTTGCCGAGCGGTCCCGGCAGGACGGCGAGAAGTTGGTTGAACGCGGTGAGGTCGGCTTTCGCGTCCTGAACGAGCGGGGTGTCGATCCACGACATGTGAGCGGAGCCCACGGTGACGCCGCGGTGCGCGACCTCGAGGCGCAGGGTGTTGGCGAAATGCTCGATGCCGGCTTTGCTCGCGTTGTAGGCGGCCAGACCGGGTGCGGGCGCGAATGCGGCGAGCGACGAGACGACCAGGATGTAGCCCTTTCGCTCGATCACGGAGGGCAGTGCGGCCCGGACGGTGTGGAAGACGCCGAGGACGTTGATGTCGATGACCCGCTTGAATGTGGCTGGATCGACGTGCATGACCGAGCCGTAGCTGGCGATGCCGGCGTTCGCGAGGACGAGGTCGATGCCGCCGAACTTCGCGACTCCGGCGTCGACGGCCTTCTGCATGGCGGGTAGTTCGCAGACGTCGGCGGCGACGCCGAGCGCGACGTCGTCACCGAGTTCAGCGGCGAGGGCTTTCAGCGGTTCGGCGTCCAGGTCGATCAGGATCAGTTTGACGCCCTTGCGGGCCAGGGCGCGGGACGTTTCGGCTCCGATGCCACGCGCGGCGCCGGTGACGAGTGCGACTTTATTCCTGAGCGTGGGCATGCGATCTCCTGGCGTGTGATCTGGCACCGTTCAGTGTCAGTTTGTATCTGGAACTGTGCGGTGTCAATATTGGGGAGTGAGTTCGCCCAGGCTCGACGGGACGGGCCGCACCTACCGCGGTGCGGGCCCGCGCCAGCGTCAGGAGGAGCGCCGCGCACGCCTCGTCGACGCCGCCGTCGAAGTGTTCGGGACCAGCGGATACCGGTCCGCCACGGTCGAGAAGATCTGCGCGACCGCCGGGCTCACCAAGCGCTACTTCTACGAGTCGTTCGACGACAGCGAGGCCCTGCTGCTGGCGGCGTACGCGAGCGTGACCGACCGTCTCCGGGACAGCGTCCTGCGCGGCGCGGCGGACGGGGGCGCCGATCTGGACGCCAGGGTGCGCGGGGCCCTGACCGCGTTCTTCCGGTCCGTCGCGGACGACCCGCGGATCCCGCGGATCGCATTCCAGGAGGTCCTCGGCGTCGGTCCGGAGGTTGACAACGCCTATCGCCGCGTCACTCGGTCGTTCGTGGACGCCGTGCTCGTCGTCATCGGTCCGGCCGTCGACCGCACCGCGTTCCCCGACCCTCACCTCCGCACCCTCGCGACCGGCCTGGTCGGAGCGGTCCTGATGATCGCCCAGCAGTGGGTGCTGTCGGAGAACCGTCAGCCGATCGAGACGGTCATCGCCAGCGCGCACACCATTCTCTCGGCCGTCCTGGGTGAACTCGGCCCCACGTGAGTGGCGTCGTGTGCCGGGGCACTCTTTAGCACTCACGTGGGGGAATCCAGGGAAAACCCGGACGCCATCACATATATGTTGTTAAATACCTGACATGCCCGGTGCTGTGCACTGCCAATCACCTCGGGTCCGCAACACGACGATCCGCGGGGTGCTCGTCGCGTTGCTCGGGGTCCTCGCGTTGACCGGTCCGGCGCCGAATGTCGCGCACGCCGCCGGCTACGCGGGCCTCCTCGACATCACGCCCGCGAACGCGGCGGCGGAGTCGATCGGCGGGCTCGACCCCCGGCTACCCACCGACTCCGCCGCACTCGGTGCCGCGCTGTCCGCCGCCCGCTCCGACGGCGTCGCGCCGACAAGGTATTCCGCTCTGCTGCAGCAATATTGGCTGGCGCGAGGATCCGAGGCGTCCGGCATCGACCTGGCCGGATGGGATCCGAACGCCGGGTTGATCGCCAACGCGGAGGTGGTCGACCGGGTCTACGAGAACTACGGCCGGTATCAACTCCAAAGCGCCGAGCTCTACTGGTCCGGAATGGCCGGGCTGGCGGGCGGCTCGTTCGCCGCCGGCTTCTGGGACCTCGACCTCGGCCGGACCGTGCTCGGAGTCGACGCCGTCCACACGCTCGGCAACGCTGTCGCGTCCACGGTCCGCGGACTGCCCGGCGAGGCTACGACGCTCCTGCCCCCGGACCCGAGAACTCTCGCCACCGTCGGTCCGGCGATGACGGCGGGCGACCTGGACTGGTACCAGAAACGCCTGCTGATGATGCAGAAACACATCTACTTCGACATGGTGCCCATGCACGAGGCGTACCTGAACGACGGCAGGGGCGCCGTCGAGGAGATGGCCGCCGCGGGACTGCTCGACGTGAACGCCGAGATCGCCTGGAACGGCATCTTCTCCGGCACCCCGGCGGGATACGCGGACGCCCTGTTCCGGATGGCGTCGCGTGAGCAGAACCAGATCATCGCCGACCAGTGGGACGTCACGGCGGCGGCGCGCGACGGTGTCGGCCGGGCGCTCACCTACGCCACCACGCTCGCGGCGCAGCCCTCGGTCCCGGGCGCGCGGGCACCGGGGCAGGTCGCGCCGATGTCGGTGACGGGCGACGTCAACGGCTCGGACTACCGTCTGCGGACACCCTTGCCCGGTTTCAACTGGGCCGACCGTGAACCGCGCTGGCAGTACATCGTCAGCGACATCGCGTCGTCCTACCAGCGGCTCGCCGAGGGGCGTCCGGGCGAATTGCGGGCTCTGCTCGCAATCCCGTTCCGCGACTTCGTCGAAAGCCAGCGGGTGCTGCGGCGAGTGCCGGACCTCGCCCGCGACATGAGTACCGGCTGGGAGTTGTCCCCGGCGTAGCGCCGGCTTTCCAATGGATGGATGTGACGTTGCGGACGCGGGGTCGTGGTTGGCACGTTGAGTCACACCACGCCAGGCCCGATCGCAGGAGAGTCGATGAACGTATCCGCCGTGACGCACGACAGCCCGACGTGCGAGACACCCGCCGTCACGAAGACGCCGAAGAAGGCGGCGCTCGCGTCGTTCCTCGGGAGTGCGCTCGAGTACTACGACTTCTTCATCTACGGGTCCGCCGCCGCCCTCGTCTTCGGGCACACGTTCTTCCCGGCCGGCAACGACGCGATCGGCACGGTCGCCGCGCTCGCGACGTTCGGCGTCGGCTACGTGGCCCGCCCGGTCGGCGGAATCGTGCTGGGCCACTTCGGTGACAAGCTGGGGCGCAAGAAGATTCTGCTGCTGACGCTGCTCATCATGGGCCTGTCGAGTCTCGCGATCGGATTCCTGCCCACCTACGAGCAGATCGGCATCGCCGCCCCGATCCTGCTCGTCCTGTGCCGCCTCGCGCAGGGGTTCTCCGCGGGCGGTGAGGCGGCAGGCGCCAGCACGCTCACGCTCGAGCACTCACCCGAGGGGCGGCGGGCGTTCTTCACCAGTTTCACGATGACCGGCTACGCGGCCGGGATGGTGCTCGCGACCCTCGTGTTCATCCCGGTGGCCGCGCTGCCGAAGGATCAACTCGACAGCTGGGGCTGGCGAATCCCGTTCTGGTGCAGCGCCGTGATGCTCGTCGTCGCCTACTTCGTGCGCACCAAGCTCGACGAGACCCCGGTGTTCGAAGAGTCGCGCGAGCACGCGGAAGTGCAGAAACTGCCCGTCGTCACCGTCGTGACCACCCAGTGGCGGGACGTCCTGCGGATTGCCCTGTGCTCGCTGTTCGCGGTCGGGCAGACGGTGTTCACCGTCTTCGGGCTCGCCTACGCCACCGGACCCGACGTCGGCATCGACCGCAGCACGATGCTGTGGGCGTCGTCGGCGTCGATCGCGGGTTCCATCGTCGCGATACCGCTGCTCGCCAAGCTGTCGGACCGCGTCGGACGCCGCCCCGTGTGGATCACCGGCACCCTCGGATGCGCCGTGACGATCTTCGGATACTTCTGGGCCATCTCGGTCGGCTCCGTTCCGCTGATCTTCCTCGCCGCGCTGCTCACGATGACGCTGTTCTACTCGATGGTGAACGGCCTGTGGCCGAGCTTCTTTACCGAGATGTTCGCTGCGCCCGTGCGCTATTCCGGTTTCGCCGTCGGCACGCAGATCGGTTTCCTCATCGCCGGTTTCGCCCCGGCGATCGGCTGGGCGCTGCTGGGCACCGGGGTGAACGCGTGGGTCCCGGTCGCGGTGTTCACGGCGCTGTGCATGCTGATCTCGTCGGTCGCAGCCTTCACCGCCCGCGAGACGTACCGGGTGCCGCTGGCCGAACTCGGGCTACCGTCGACCTCGCGGGAGTAGCCGGAGGACAATATGGCGATGTCACGGACACCGACAGGAGAATCGGTCACTGCCCGCGTGGTGAGGGTCTTGTCTTCCTTCGACGCGGACACACCGTCCCTGTCGGTGTCCGACATCGCGCGCCGGTCCGACCTCCCCGTCGCGACGGCGCACCGCATCGTCGGCGAACTCGTGAAGTTCCGCCTCCTCGAGCGCAACGACACCCGGATCAGCATCGGGGTCCGGATGTGGGAGCTAGGGTCCCGCGGTTCGCACACGCTCAGCCTGCGCGAGGCCGCGATGCCGTTCATGGAAGACGTGAACGCCGCGATCAAACAACACACCCAGCTGGGCGTCCTCGACGGCAACGAGGTGCTGTTCGTCGAACGGCTCTCCACCCGCGGGTCCGTCGTCAACGTCACCAAGATCGCCGGACGGCTGCCGGTGCACGCCTGCTCGTCCGGTCTGGTCCTGATGGCGAACGCCTCCCGCGACGTGCAGGACGAACTGCTGTCGCAGCCGCTCGAACGGTACACCGACGCCACCGTCACCGATCCCGACCAGATGCGGCGTCTCCTCGCCGAGGTGCGGCACCAGCACTTCGCGGTCGCTGCCGGTCTCATCACCCCGGGCGCGACGGGAGTCGCTGTGCCCGTGCGGGACAGCGACGGTGGCCGGGTGATCGCCGCCCTGTCCGTCGTCATCCCGCACGATCAGGCGAACCCGCAGTCGGTGGTGGCGGCGCTGACGACGGCGTCGCGCGGCATCACCCGGGCGATGACGCGCGGATCGCGGCACTGACAGAAACCTTTCCATCCATTGGAGTCGGGCTGTGACCCGAGTCTCGGCTCGACCAGAGTGGGTGACACGAACACACCGTCACCGATCGCGCACTGCGCCTCGAAACATGCTGCACAGCATCGTCTTCGCGCACCACGATCGAGTGCCGACTCTCCAGGGAAGGTCCACACATGAGCTCGAAATCCGTCAAATGCGACCTGTTGGTCATCGGGTCCGGGGCCGCGGGCATGGCCGCCGCGCTCAAGGCCGCGAGCGAAGGCCACAGCGTCATCGTCGCCGAGAAGTCGCAGTGGCTCGGCGGCACCACCGCCATCTCGGGCGGCTGGGCGTGGGTGCCGGGCAACAAGCAGGGCGTCGCGCAGGGCGATACCCGTCACGAGATCGAAACCTACATCCGGGCACTCGCCAAGGACTGCTACAAGGCCGAGATGGTCGACACCTTCCTCGACGAGGTCCCCGAGGCGATCGACTGGCTCGAACGCGACACCGACGTCGAATTCGTCTATCCGGAAATGGCCCCGGACTACCAGATGGACGCCCCGGGCGCGAAGCCGTCGGGGCGCGCGATCTCCGGCAAGGTCGTAGACGCGCGCACCCTCGGCGAAAATCGGCTCCGGTTGCGCCCCTACCTCGACACGTACACCGTCTTCGGTTACATGCCCGAGGTCGGACCCGACATCGCGCAGTTCCTGCACGCCAACCAGTCGTTGAAATCGTTTGCCTACGTGTCGAAGAAGCTCCTCAAGACGTGGGTCGAGACGGTGCTCTGCCGCCGGTCGTTCGACCGGACCAACGGCAATTCACTGATGGTGCGGATGGTGTCGTCCGCCGCGAAGCTCGGCATTCGGATGTGGACCGAGACACCCGTCACGAAGATCCTGCAATCGGAGAACGGGGTCGTCAGCGGTGCCGTGCTCGGGGGCGTGCACGCGGGAACGGTGGAGGCGCGGCTCGGCGTCGTCATCGCGGCGGGCGGCTACTCCTCGGACGCGGCCCTTCGCGCCGAGTACTGGGGTCATGATCCGCACGGCGACAACCACTTCACGCCGACGGTCGGGCACGACGGCGACAATGTACGGCTGGCCGCGCCGCTCGGCGGGCACGTCGACACCGACGTCCACGAGCCGGCCGCCTGGGCCCCGGTCACGGTGTTCACCGGGCTGCGCGGACAGCAGCGGATCTTCCCGCACCTGCGGGCGTTCGGGCTCCCGGGACTGATCGCCGTGAACCGCAAGGGCGAACGCTTCGCCAACGAGTCGAGCTCGTACCACGACTTCGGCATGGCGATGATTCAGGAGAACGCCGGCCAGGACGAGACTTTCGGCTACATCATCGCCGACTCGAAAGCCATGAACAAGTACGGAATCGGCTACGCGAAGCCGTGGCCCATCCCGCAAGGCTATTTCAAGAAGACCGGATTCCTCCACAAGGCCGACACGGTCGAGAAACTCGCCCGCAAGATCGGTGTCGACGCCGCCGGGCTGAAGAAGACCCTGTCCGAGTTCAACGCGGGCGCCGCCGAGGGGGAGGACCCGAAATTCAATCGCGGATCCAACTGGTTCCACCACTTCAAGGGCGACATGGAGCACCAGCCAAACCCGAACCTCGAGCCGCTCGACAAGGGACCGTACTACGCGGCGAAGATCGAGATGGGCGACCTCGGCGCCTACTCCGGCCTCGCCGTCGACCGGCACAGTCAGGTCCTCGACGACGACAACCAGCCGATCCCGGGTCTCTTCGCGGCCGGTTCCGCGGCGGTCAGCATCTTCGGCGGCGGATACCCGGGCTACGGCGCCAACATCGGGCCCGCCCTCGTCTTCGGATACACCATCGGCCGGGACGCCGAGGTCCTCGCGTCGCTGCGCAGCGAATCCGCCACACCGACCGTCCTGGAAGAGGTCTGACGTGCCGTTCTACCTCGTCCGCTACGCCTACACCGGCGACACCGCCGGCCGGGACACGCACCGACCCGCACACAAGAATCACCTGCAGGCCGCCGCGGACCGCGGACTGATCCTCGGATCCGGGCCGTTCGCGGCAGGAGAAGATCCCGGCGCCGCCATGGTCTACGCGGCCGCGGACCGGCAGGACGTCGTCGACATCGTCGAGGGCGACCCGTTCACGAAACACGGGCACGTCGCGTCGTACGACATCACCGAATGGATTCCGATGATCGGTCCGTGGGCCGTCGCAGCAGCAGGAGGCAGGTCATGACAGGTCGGGTGGCAGGGAAGGTCGCCGTCGTCACGGGGGCGAATGGCGATCTGGGCGGTGCGACCGCCCGGATGCTCGCCAGGGAGGGCGCGCGGGTCGCCGCGCTCGACCTGAAACTTCCGGACAAGCCGTGGGATTCGAAGGCGATCACGCCGTTCGCCGTCGACGTCACCGAAGAGACCAGCGTCGCCCACACCGTCGCCGCGATCGTCGAGACCGTCGGCGTCCCCGACGTTCTCGTCAACTGCGCCGGCATCATCGGCAGGCCCGCACCGTCACACGAGGCGTCGGTCGCCGAGTTCGACCAGATCTTCGACGTCAACGTCAAGGGTGTCTGGTTGATGACCAAACACGTGGTGCCCCACATGATCGGGAGGAAGAAGGGCAGCATCGTGAACTTCTCGTCGATCCACGGGCTGACCGGAGGTTCCAATGTCCCGCTGTATCACGCGTCGAAGGGCGCGGTGCGGCTGCTGAGCAAATCCGACGCCGTCACGTACGGGCCGGACGGGATTCGCGTCAACTCGATCCACCCCGGGTCGATGCGAACGGCGATGAGCCGGAGGTCGGCGGAGGGCAGTGCGCTCGGGCCGGAGGAGTACTACCGCCAACTCGTGTCGGGCAACCCCCTTCCGCGGCAGGGTGAACCCGACGAGATCGCGTACGGGGTGCTCTACCTCGCCTCGGACGAGTCCGGCTTCACCACCGGCACCGAACTCGTCGTCGACGGTGGTTACACAGCGCACTGACGCCGTCAGCCGAAATGCCGCGCCAGACGCCGGTGCCGGTGCCCGAAGAACGCGCCCAGGACGCGGGCGAGCACCGGCGTCAGCGGCACCAGCGGAAGCCTCGGCTCGAATGTGATCCGGTCGTGGACGCCGGTGCTGCCGTCGTCGAACGGCCGGAGCGTGCGTTCGTGCTCCCACCGTCGCATGCTGAGCATCGTCGACTTCTCGTGGAACCGCAGGCCCGGTTCCAGCTCCGCAATGGTCAGATCGTCGTAGTCGAACGGGACCAGCCCGAACAGTCGCAGCCACGCCCGCCCGAGCGGTTCACCGACCGCGACCGAGTCGATGGTGATCGACTCCTGACGGCGCGGGATGCTCATCGTCATCCACGGACGCATCTCGTCGTTGATCCCCTCCGGGGCGACGACCCTCGCCCACACCTGCCCGATCGGCGCGCCGACGACCGAGCTGCGTTCGATGATCACCGTCCCATCATCGTCGCGTCGCGCGACGGGGTGCAACGGGTTCAGTGCTGACGCAGGGCGCGCTTGCGGTCGGCGCGGGCCTGCATCTCGGCGAGGTCGAGGCGCTTGATCGGGCCGACGACGAAGATGTACGAGACGACGGTCAGCAGTGCGCACACACCCACGTAGACGAGGGCGAGTTCGAAGGAGCCGTAGCTGTCGACGATGTAGCCGATGACGATCGGTGTGGTGATGCTGGCGACCGATCCGAAGGTGTTGAAGACGCCGCCGCCGAGGCCGGAGATTTCCTTCGGCGAGATGTCGGCCATGACGGCCCAGCCGAGCGCGCCGAGGCCCTTGCCGAAGAAGGACACGCACATCAGGACGACGACGAGCCAGGAGGCGTCGACGAAGTTGCAGCCGATGATCGCGGTGGCGAGCAGCAAACCGGTGATGATCGGGGTCTTGCGAGCCCTGGTCAGGGACCAGCCCAGGCGCAGCAGCGCATCCGAGATCAGGCCACCGCTGATGCCGCCGGCGAAACCGCAGATCGCGGGGAGGACGGCGATGAAGCCCGCCTCGAGGATGCTCATGCCTCGTTCCTGGACGAGGTAGACCGGGAACCAGGTGAGGAAGAACCAGGTGATGGTGGTGATGAAGAACTGGCCGACGAACACGCCGAGTGTCATCCGGTTGGTCAGCAGGAGTTTCATGTAGCGAAGCTGATCGGATCCGGCCTGCTGTTTCTGGCCGGGCTGGTCCATGTCGACCAGCGCGCCACCGGCTTCGATGTACTCGAATTCGGGCTTCTTCAGGCGCGGGTGCCTGCGGGGGCTGTAAATGACCTTCGTCCAGATCAATCCGAGGGCGATGCCGATGCCACCGATGACGGTGAAGACGTGCTCCCAGCCCATGGCGGTGACGAGCCACCCCATGATCGGGGCGAAGACGACGGTCGAGAAGTACTGCGCGGAGTTGAAGATCGAGGCGGCGGTCCCGCGCTCCTTGGCCGGGAACCAGGCGGAGACGATCTTGGAATTGCCGGGGAAGGCAGGGGATTCGGTGAGCCCGACAAGGAAGCGGAGGGCGACCAGCAGACCCACCGCGGTGCCCATGCTGAAGCTCCCGAGGAATCCTTGCAGGACGGTGAAGGTCGACCAGGTCACGATCGCCCAGCCGTACACCTTCTTCGCGCCGTACCGGTCGAGAAGCCAGCCGCCCGGAATCTGCCCGATCAGGTACGCCCACCCGAAGGCGGAGAAGATGTACCCGAGGGTGACCGAGCTGATACCGAATTCGTCCTGGATCGAGTCGCCGGCGATCGAGATGGTCGCGCGGTCCGCGTAGTTGATCACGGTCACCGCGAAGATCATCGCCAGGATCGTGTATCGGACCTTGCCGATCTTCAAGGTCGAGGCGATGGTCGACTCTTCAACCGATCGACTGAGTGTCATGACTGAGGGCTCCTTCGGAGGGGCGTGAAGAATGGTGCCGGCGAATCGACCGTGTCGTGAGTCACATCCGCGAATGAACCGAATGTACAGACGCCGACGTATGCGCGTCCAAGCCCGAAATCGCATCAAGTCATCCAAGTTAGGTATCGGACGCGGTGGCTTGCGGAGCCGGGTCCACGGGCGTCTCGGCAACCAACTTCGCGAGCAGGCGCGCCAGGGCCGGATTCTCGTTGTCGATCCGCCACACCAGGTCCAACTCGACCTGGGCGGGACGCGGGGTGGTCAACGGTCGGTACGTGACACCGTCGAAGTGCATCTTGCTCGCCGATTCCGGCACGAGGGCGAGACCCCAGCCGAGATTGACCAGGGCGAGCATGCTGTGGAACTGGTGCATGTACTGGACGACGACGGGGGCAACCGAGGCCTCGTGGAACACCGAAGACAGCAGTTCGAAGAAGTACCGCGACTCGATGGGCGTGTACATCACTACGTCGACCCCGTGCAGGTCGGTGACGTCGACGGGCCTGGTCAGGCCGGCCAACTCGTGCTCGATGGGAATGGCGACGACGAGCGGTTCGCGCAGCAGCGGGTGTGAGGCCAGGTCGGGCCGCGTTAACGGTGGACGGACCAGGCCCAGGTCCAGCGAGCCCTCCGACAGCGCCTCGAGCTGATCCATGGTCACCAACTCCCGTAGTTCGACCTCGACGTCCTCGATGGTCGCCTGGGCGGATGTCAGCACGGTCTCGAGGCCCGAGTAGACGCTGCCGCCCGTGAATCCGACCCGGAGAATGCCCGTCCGGCCCTGGGACGTCTTGCGCACGGACAGCGCGACACGCTCGGACTGTTGCAGCAGTCTGCGAGCATCGGCCAGGAACGCCTTGCCCGCAGGAGTGAGTTTGACCGCCCGGCTCGAGCGGTCGAAGAGCAGGACATCGAGGTCCTTCTCGAGGAGCTGGATCTGCCGGCTCAGCGGTGGCTGAGTCATGCGCAGCCGATTCGCGGCCCGCCCGAAGTGCATTTCCTCGGCGACGGCCACGAATTGCGTCAGCTGATTGAGAGAAAACATCCGATACCTTTCTTGTATCAAATGATTCTTAAGAAGTGTTGGACTTGAATAGTACCTAGTTCCTAGCCTTGTGGATCAGTGCACACGAAGCGCACGATTGTCGATGAGGAGACCCACACGCCATGACCACCGCCTCGCCCCAGGAGATCGCCCGCAAGCTCGGCTCCGGTCTGTTGTCGTTCCCGGTCACGCACCTACACGAGGACGGGTCGTTCGACGAGGCGGCCTACCGCGAGAACATCGGCTGGCTCAGTCAGTTCGACGCGTCGGGACTGTTCGCGGCCGGCGGCACCGGCGAGTTCTTCTCCCTCACCCCGGTCGAAGTCGAGCAGGTCGTTACGGCCGCTGTCCGGGAGGCCCCCGGAGGCCTGCCGGTGATCGCCCCCGCCGGCTACGGCACCGCGACCGCGGTCGAGATGGCCCGGTCCGCCGAACGTGCAGGCGCGCACGGAATCCTGTTGCTTCCGCCCTACCTGACCGAGGCCAGTCAGGACGGTTTGGTCGCGCACGTCAAACAGGTCTGCGCCGCCACCGATCTCGGTGTCACCATCTACTCCCGCGCCAACGCCGTCTACACCGAGGCGGCAGTCGCCGAACTCGTCGACAGCTGCCCGAACCTGGTGGGGTTCAAGGACGGGGTCGGCAACATCGAGCAGATGACGCGCATCTACGCCGGCATCGGCGACCGCCTCACCTACGTCGGCGGGTTGCCGACCGCGGAGATGTTCGCTCTGCCGTATCTGGCACTCGGTGTGACGACGTATTCGTCGGCGATCTACAACTTCGTCCCGCAATTCGCACTCGCCTTCTACAACGCCCTCCGCAGCGGCGACAACGCGTTCGTCATCAACGCCCTCAACGAGTTCGTGATCCCGTACTGCAACCTGCGCAACAAGAAGCAGGGATACGCGGTCAGCATCATCAAGGCCGGCATGAAGGTCATCGGCAGGCCCGCCGGCCCAGTGCGCAGCCCGCTCACCGACCTCGACGACGTCGAACTCGCCGAACTCGCCGACCTGATCAAGAAGGTGAGCTGATCGTGACCGCCTCGCACACAATAGAACTCACCGGCGCCTCTCTCATCGGCGCGGACGACATTCCCGGCACCCGGTCGCCGTTCCAGGCCACCGACCCGGCCACCGGCGCCGCACTCGCGCCGATCTACCACGAGGCCGACGAGGCGGCAGTCGAGAGGGCAGCCGAACTCGCCTGGGCGGCCTTCGGCAGCTACCGGCACACCAGCTTCGAGCAGCGGGCCGCGTTCCTCGACACGATCGCGGCCGAACTCGACGACCTGGGTTCGGTGCTGATCGACCGGGTTCACGCCGAAACCGGTATTCCGACCCCGCGGGTGCAGGGTGAACTCGCCCGCACGACCGGCCAGCTTCGACTGTTCGCGGCTGTGGTCCGAGAGGGCAGCTGGACCGGCGCCCGCCTCGACACCCCGAACCCAGACCGCACGCCGTTGCCGAAGCCGGACCTGCGTCAGCGCAAGGTGCCGCTCGGCCCGGTCGCCGTGTTCGCCGCCAGCAACTTCCCGCTCGCATTCTCGGTCGCCGGCGGCGACACCGCCTCCGCGCTTGCCGCCGGGGCACCGGTAATCGTGAAGGCGCACTCGGCGCACCCCGGCACCTCGGAACTGGTCGGGCGGGCGATCCGCAACGCGGTCCGCGCGCACAACCTGCCCGAGGGCACCTTCTCCCTCGTGTTCGGCTCGGGTCAAACCGTCGGCATCGCGCTCGTCACCGACCCGCGCATCCGTGCAGTGGGATTCACCGGGTCCCAGCAGGCCGGGATCGCCCTCACCGCCGCCGCGGCGGCGCGCCCGGTGCCCATCCCGGTGTACGCCGAGATGTCGAGCATCAACCCGGTCTTCGTCCTGCCCGGCGCCCTCGCCGACCGGGCCGAAGAACTCGGCTCGGGATTCATCGCATCGATGACGACCGGTGTCGGTCAGCTCTGCACCAGCCCCGGCCTCGTCTTCCTCGTCGATGCTCCCGGCGCTGACCGGTTCGTCCGGGCGGCGTCCGAGGCTGTGCGGGCTGCGACGCCGGCGCCGATGCTCTACCCCGGCATCGCGACGTCGTTCGCCGACGGCGCCCGCCGACTGACGGCGAACGAGAACATCGACACCGTGGCCGTCGCCGACGCCGCTCCCGCTCCGGCCGGATGCTCCGGGGTGCCGCAACTGTTCGTCACCACCGGCGAGCAATTCCTCGACGATCACCAGCTCCAGGACGAGGTCTTCGGCCCGGCTTCGGTGATCGTCCGGGTCGCCGACGTGGCCCAACTGACGGCGATCATCGACCGCCTGGAGGGGCAGCTGACCGCCACGATCCAGGCCGCCCCGACCGATCACGCGCATGCGGGCGTCCTCGTCGACCGGCTCGAACTCATCGCAGGCCGGGTGCTGTTCAACGGGTGGCCCACCGGTGTCGAGGTCGGCCACGCCATCGTGCACGGCGGGCCGTTCCCCGCCACCACCGCGCCGTCGACGACCTCCGTCGGCAGCCGTGCCATCGAACGTTTCCTGCGCCCGGTCGCCTACCAGAACGTCCCCGAGGAACTCCTCGCCGACGAACTGCGCACCGACAATCCACTCGGCATCTGGCGGCGCATCGACGGCGCCGTGACGCAGAGCTGACCGAACGCTCCCCAACCCCGGCAACGACGCCACCCTGAAGGAGAATCACCGATGTCCACCAATTCCCTCGCGAGCCGCCCGACCAGCGCGCTGGCAGCACCCGACGCCGCGATCACGGCACTGGCGGTCGGTGCGGCCACGCTCGACCGCATCGAGTCGGTGAAGCTGTCCTCGATCACCCTGCCGTTGAAGAACCCCATCAGTGATGCCAAAGTGCTTACCGGCCGGCAGAAGCCGATGACCGAGGTCGCGTTCCTGTTCGCCGAGATCCGCACCGAGCAGGGCCACGAGGGCATCGGATTCAGCTACTCCAAACGAGCCGGTGGGCCCGCCCAATTCGCCCACGCGCAGGAGATCGCGCCGGTCCTGATCGGTGAGGACCCCAACGACATCGCCAAGATCTGGACCAAACTGGTCTGGGCCGGAGCCTCCGTCGGGCGCAGCGGCGTCGCCACCCAGGCCATCGCCGCCGTCGACATCGCACTGTGGGATCTCAAGGCCAAGCGTGCCGGTCTGCCGATCGCCAAACTGCTCGGCTCCCATCGTGATTCGGTGCAGACCTACAACACGTCCGGTGGTTTCCTCCACACCCCGATCGAGCAGGTCCTCGAGAACGCCTCGGCGTCGCTGGCCAGTGGCATCGGCGGCATCAAGATCAAGGTCGGACAGCCCGACTGGAAGCAGGACATCGCCCGCCTGGAGAAGGTCCGCGAACACCTCGGCGACGAGGTCCCGCTGATGGTGGACGCGAACCAGCAGTGGGACCGCCCCACCGCGATGCGGATGGGTCGAATCTTCGACAAGTTCAACCTGATCTGGATCGAGGAACCCCTCGATGCCTACGACGCCGAAGGCCATGCGCACCTCGCACGCAGCCTCGACACGTCCATCGCCACCGGTGAGATGCTCGCCAGCGTCGGCGAGCACGTGCGCCTGATCGAGGCCGGTGCGGTCGACATCATCCAGCCCGACGCACCGCGTATCGGTGGCATCACCCAGTTCCTGAAGCTGGCCACCCTCGCCGAGCAGAAGCATTTGCAGCTCGCGCCGCACTTCGCGATGGAGATCCACCTGCACCTCGCCGCGGTCTACCCCTACGAGCCCTGGGTCGAGCACTTCGACTGGCTCGATCCGCTGTTCAACGAACACCTCGAGATCCGTGACGGCCGCATGCACCTGTCCGACCGTCCCGGCCTCGGCTTCACCCTCAGCGACCAGGCCCACGCCTGGACCGTGGGATCCGCCGAATTCGGCAAGTAAGCCCGGACCCGCCGGGCGGCGAAGTGAACCATCCTTTCCTTCGCTGTCCGGCGCCGCAACGGGGGTGACGTGCGACGAGATCGGTAGCGCCCGCATCCGATCAGCCGATCTCGCGCACGTCACGGTCGCTATTCGGCGGAGATCCGCGCGCCCACGGTGTGGACGACGAGTAGCCGGGGGTGCCAGGGCACGAGGGCGTCGACGGAGTTCTCGAGTGCGCTGATCGGGGGCAGTTCGGCCGGGCCGAGGACGGAGACGGTCGCGGTATGACCCTGCCAGGACACGTCGGTCACCTGGGCCCCGGGTACGTCCTCGAGCCATTGCTGAGCCGCTGTCGTGATCTGCCCGGCCCACACCGACGCCAGTGAGTTGACCACCATCGGGATGGCTACGGCCACCAAGGCCGCCGCGAGCACCGTGTACGCCCGGACCCGACTGCTGCCGACTGTCGTCTCGACCTCGGCCGCGTACCCCGCGCCGACGAACACGACGCTGGCGGTGATGATCATCGCTAACACGTTCGACGCGAACAGCACCGCCGCGCCCGCCGCGAGGGCCGGTGCGCCGGAGCCCAGGCAGACCCCGACCACCGCCAGCGGAGGTACCAGGGAAATCGCGATGGCAACGCCGGGCAGTACGTCGCCGACGTCCCGCCTCGCCGCAGCGATGGCGCCGACGAGTCCCGTCGCGAGCGCGGCCGTCAGGTCCATCAATGTCGGTGACGTACGCCCGAGCACCTGCGAGTTGGTGAGCACGTCGGTGGTGTTGGGCACCAGCTGGACGATCCCGGCCCCGAGGACGACGACGAGTACCGCGCCGAGCGCCACCACGAGGAGACTTTTCCCGATCAGCGAGGCCCGCCCGGTGGTGATGCCCAGCCCGACACCGAGTATCGGCGTCGACAGCGGCGCGACGATCATGGCACCGATGACCGTCGCGGTGGAGTCCGCGACGACGCCGGACACCGCGATGACCGCCGACAGGGTCAACATCACCCAGAACGCGGACCGTTTCGCCGCACGATCACCGGTGAACATGTTGAAACGCTCATCGAGCTCAGCCGACGTTCGCCGTTGCGTATCCGGAACCAACATCGCGGATCCACTCCCGTCCGGAGCCGCCGTCGCGCGACGGCAGGCACGTGTGTTCGCCCGCCTTCGATACTGGCTGTCACCGACCGTCCTTGGCCTCACCCGGCGCGGATGAAGCGGTCGATGACGACATGTCTCATGCTGATCGGACCGAAGTTTCCCACCGCATGACCATGCCGTCGACAACCCGGCGTCGCGCCGGAGGACTTCCTGATAGGCATTGCGGCCAACCCCGTCTCGGGACAGCGGCCGACGCGGCTCGGGACGGACGTCGAGGCCGTTCGCGTCCCTGGCGGCACTGATCGTGCCGAGCCTGGTCGTGATCGCACTCGGTGGAGTGCGGCATTCAGGTATCGGACGTGGCGGCGATACCGACCGGATTCGGGGTGTTTCGTGTGGTGCTCCCGGTTGGTTTCACCCGTACCAGATGACCCATCGGTCGGCATCGCGCATAGTCTGCACAAGGGAATCAGAGGGTGCTCACTCTGGAGGGTGACGATGGACGCTATCTGCACGGCCGTTCCCCGGACCGATCCGGGTTGGCGGCGGGCGTGAGGGCGGGGAAGCTCTGGTCGGCGGAGCGGCGACCGCTCTGGTGGCCGCGCTCGCCGCGGTGGTCGGGTACATGGTGGTGAACGGTTTGTTCGCCACCCCGGTGCTCTCACCACCGTGGTGGCGGATCGGGGAGAGTCAGGTGTCCTCGCTGGCACTGCACGCGGCCTTGGCGGCGCTGCTGGCGACCGCACTCGTGCATCTGCTGTCGATGACGACACCACGACCGTTAGTTTTCTTCAGCTGGATCACCGCTCTGGTCACGATCGCCGTCGCGTTGTGGCCGTTCACCGTCGAAGCGACGACGGCTACCCGCCTGGGCAGCGCGTTGATCTACCTGGTGATCGGCATGGTGATCATCTCCCTGGTCGGTGGTGCGGCGAACTCGGCGCGAATCGTCCCCACCCCGCCCCCATATCCACCGTCATCGCCGTACCCGCAGTAACTTCGCCGATCGATCAGCTCGGCACGGCGCACGGTGCACGGATGCACCGTCGACGAAAGCGTTGATGCGCATCCGTGTATTCGTGATCGAGGCGTTCGACGATCTGTGCTGCCGGGACGACTGCGTCGACGGCGCCGATGCCCTGTCCGGCGCTCCGGATGTCGCGCCAGGGCTTGGCCCCCGATTTCGTGCTCGTGTCGGCATCTTCGCCGACGCCGAAGTCCGGAGGAGCTCGTTGTGTTCGGGGCGGTCGCGTGGACCCGTGGTGGCCGGGTGGGATCGGGTCTCTTCGACGCCTCATCTGCATCCCCTTCTGCTACCGGTCAGCGGGAGTTGCTGCGCGGCTGGTGGTTCCGTTCGCCCAGACGACCAGGTAGGAGCGTCCGGGCCGGGTGTCGAGCCAGTCGGCGGCGTGTTCGCCCAGTGCGTAGGCGGCGGTGGCGTCGATGTCTGCCCACGTCAATGTGTCGGCGATGACGGTGACCGAGGCGACGCCGGTGGGAGGCTCGCCGGTGCGGGCATCGACGAGGTGGTTGCCGCGGTGCACGGTGCCGGAGGTGGCGACCGCACCGGTGTGCACGGGCACGGTGGCAATGAGAGTTCGCGTGTCGAAGGGGTTCTCGATTCCGATGCGCCACGGTGCCGCGTCAAGGTCGAGGGTGCGGCAGGTCATGTCGCCGCCCGCGGAGAGGCAGAAGTCGGTGGCGTCCAGTGCCCGAAGGTGCTCGGCGGCCCGCTCGACCGCCCAGCCTTTCACGACTCCGTCGGGGTCGAGGACGATCTCGCCGGTGGGTCCGGGTCGGCGGATCGCGAAGGCGCCACCGGATTCGCGTTCGGCGCGGTGGCCGAGCGCGAAGACCTCGGCCACCACGGCCGGCAGTTGATCGGTTCCCTTCTCTCCACGGATCATTGCGGAAAGGAAGGAGTCCGGTCGATACGTGCTGAAGAGCTGATCCGTCGCACGCAAGGAGGCGAGTGCGTCGGTCCAGGCCTGGCGGCCGCGGCGATCGGCGGCGTGCCGTCCCCGCATCGCCAGACTGACCGGCATCCCCATCACGTGCTGGACGTAGCGCTGCGTGGCCTCGCAGCGCATCGAATCGGATGTGGACCCGGGCACGGTGTCGACGCTCACAGCCCCGCCTCGTCGAGAGCGGACTGCAGCGACTGCACATAGCCGGCGCTCGTGACGGTGGCACCGCTCACCATGTCGATGTCCGCACTTTGTTCGGCGAGGGTCTCGTCCACCAGCACGGGCAGGGCGCGGGCATTGATCTGCTGGTCCTTGCCGTTGCCGTCCGGATACTGCGGAACGGTCACGTCGGTGATCGTGCCGCCCGACACCACGATCTGTACTTGCACGGGACCCCAACGGGTCTGGGCTGTGGAACCGGTGATCGTGGACGAGGACTCCGGTGCAGGGTCGCCGTCCGCGGCAGTCGGTTCGGATGGTTCCGGGGGCTCGGAGGACCCTGTGGGTCCGAGATTTCCCGGTAGGGAGGTGGAGGCGACGACAGTGTCGGGGGTGGCGTCGATCGGGCCCTCGGTGGAGGTGTGGTACCCGAACAGCAGCACACCCGCGGTGATCGTGCTCAGCAGCCATGTGACGATGCGTTTCATCGAGAGGTCACCACCTGAAGGTTTCGGAGTGGACGCGGCTGTCGGGGACGCCGGCCGCGCGGGTTGTGCGGCGAACCGCTGCGGTCCACGGCTGCGGACCGCAGATGTAGACCTCGCGGGCGGCGACGTCGGGTATCCAGTGGGTCAGTGCGGTGAGATCGTCGATCTCGCCCATGCCGCTGCCGAGCCACGACGCGGAGGACCGCCGCGGGCCGGGGAGCCACACGATCTGCAGACCTCGTCGTTCGGCCAGCTGCTGGAGCTCCCGGACGAACAACGGTTCGGAGGTGTAGCGCAGCAGGATGATCGCCTCCCCGGGCCGATAGTCGAGTTCTTCCGCCAGAGCACGTAATGGGGCCGCGCCGACGCCGGCCCCGATCAGTGCAACCCGCCGCGTACCGTGGGTGCGGCGTGAGGGCCGCCCGTAGGGGCCTTCGAACAGCACCGGTGTACCCGGCGCCAGGGTGTGGGCGCGGGAGCTGCCCTCGCCGAGTGCCTTGACGGAGATCCGCAGGCTGCGTCCGTCCGGGGCTGCCGACAGCGAGTAGGGGTTGGCCCGGGTCCACCCGGGGCCGCTCAGGAATCGCCAGTGGAAGAACTGGCCCGCGGACGCGGGCAAACGGTCGAGTCGGCGTCCGGAAAGGTGAACCGAGACGACACCGTCGCCTTCGGGAACGACGGCGGTGACGCGCAGCCGGTGTCGTGCATTGCGCCACAACGGAAGACCGACGCGCCATACGAGTACGGCCGCAACGGCGAGGGCCCACAGGGTCCACCAGTAGACCGTCGCCGCGGATGAGGTGAGGAACTCCTGACCGATCCAGAGTTGGTGCGGAACAGCGAGTCCCACGCCCAGATACGCGTAGAGATGAAGCAGGTGCCAGCTCTCGTAGCGCAGCCGGTCCCGCACCCACCGGATGCTGGTGACCACGACCATCAACAACAGCGCGGTACCGGCAACGGCCAACAACATCCCGGGATAGTCGACGGTCAAGTCCCACAGCATCGCCGGACTCCGGGTGAGGTCGCCACCGGCGTATCCCCAGGTGATGATGCAGATATGCCCGACCATGACCGCGACGGACGTCGATCCGACGATGCGGTGTAACCCGATCAGCCGGTCCTGACCGAAGGCGCGCTCGAGGATCGGAATACGCGCGACGAGGAAGACCTGCGCGAGGAGAAGGTCGGCGGAAACCAGTCCGGCGAGGCGCCCAACGGACATCAGCGCGGTCTCGGGCACCACGAGATCCTCGATACCGCCGTCGGCCGTCCACCAGTAACAGATCACCAGAAGACTGAGCCAGAGCGAGACGCCGGCACCATAGCGGACGCCGGCATCGAACTGCCGAGCCGTGAACCGGTCCGCGGTGTGACGATCCGGGCGACTCCGATCGCTGTGCCGCGTATACGGCGCTACTGGCGATTCGATGGGGATCGGTTCGGTTCGCATGGGCTGTCCCTCGGGCGCGCGGTGGTGGAGTGCGGGCACGTCGCCCGGATACCCAGGATCGGCGACGGAACTGGGTACCCGGATCGAGGTAGCTGTGAGTTTCCTGCGAAGCGATTCGATGGCACCGTTACGGGTGCAGCGGTGCCTGCAAGATGGCGGTGTCGTCGCCGGGTGCGCTGACGCCGAGCGTGGTGGCGTCGGACATCGGTAGCGCCACGGCGAGGTTCATCGACATCTTCCGGTCGCCGCCGGCGATGAAACTGCCTGCGTTCATGCGACTTCCGTCGGGTCGTTGCAGCCAGACGTTGTACGTGCTGCCCTGGGGGAGTCCGGTGACGTCGAGGCTGATCCCGGTTCCCCAGGCGCGGTTCTCCACCCGCGCGGACGCCTCCACACCCGCGGCGGGCGCGGTGAAGGCCACCGGCTGTCCGGGCGGGGTGCTCGGGACGAGGGTGCGGAGGAAGAATCCGCCGGTGAGCAGTCCGAGAGCGGTGACGGCGGCCGCGGCGACGATCGCGACCCGGCGGTGCCGTTGCCGGCTGCGTTCGCGGTCGAGCGTCGCGAGGATCGTGCCGGGTAGTGCGGGGGACGGCGCCGGCGGCGGCTCGAGCAGTCGGTCGGGGTCTGCTTGCCCCAGGACCGAGGCCACCGGGGTCAGCTCGATCAACTCGGCCCGGCAGTCCGCGCATCCGTCCAGGTGGGCGCGTACCGCCACGGCTTCGTGGTCGTCGAGGCGTCCGAGCGCGTACATGCCCAGCAAGGTGTGCATCTGTCGGCAGCGATCACTGGTCACCGTGCCACCCCATTTCTTCCAGTACGAGTTTGAGCGCCTTCAGCCCGTAGTACACCCGACTGCGCACGGTGCCCACGGGGATGCCGAGTTCCGCCGCGACCTCGCTGGTGGACCGGTCGCGCAGATGAATCTCGACGAGTACGACGCGATGCTGTTCGGACAGTCGCCGCAGCGCCTCCTCGACCTGCAGTCCCACCAGCAACTGTTCCAGCGGGCGCTCGGGCACCGGAACGTCGGGCGGCTCGGTGTCGGCGAGCTGGGGCCGGGAGGCCCGCGCCCGGCTCGCGTCTATCACCACGTTGCGGCAGATGGCATACAGCCAGGTCCGGACGGTGGAACGCTGCGGGTCGTACCGGTCCGCGCCGCGCCAGGCGCGGAGGAACGTCTCCTGCACCACTTCCTCCGCGCGTCCTCGGTCTCCGAGCGAGCGGTAGGCGAGGGCGAACAGTTCGCCGGCGTGATCGTCGTAGACGGTCCTCAACACCGCGTTGTCGGCCAAATTCCCGACCGACTCCTCCGCCCGCTTGCGCGACATGCGTAGCCGCACGACCTCACCTCCTGCAACACCGGAAATGTCGTCGGCCCGCCCGACGTCCGCCAGGGTGTACGGACGTGAGTGCCGCGGCGTTCACCGTCGATTCTCCACCAGCGTCTTCGTGAAAGTTCGCGGCCGCCGTGAACGCGGCCGGCGGGCTGTCCGTACTCCCCGGCGTCGTCCGCGATCGGCGGGCGGCATCGAAGAGAGAACGGAGATCTGATGATCGCGAAGCGAGCGATTCTCGCGGTGGCCTGCGCGGGCGCTGCGGTTGCCCTGACGTCGGGCTGCAGCCAGGCGACCGAGGCCCCGGCCGCTGCGGCGGATGCGTCGACGACCAGCGTGCAAGGCGCAGCGCCGACGACCGGCGTAGCGGATGCAGCGCCGACGCTCGGCACGCGGGAGACCGCGCTGGGCACCGTGCTGACCGACGGCGACGGCTTCACGCTCTACCGTTTCGACGAGGACACCGCCGACCTGGTGAAGTGCGTGGGCCCGTGTGCCGAGATCTGGCCGCCGACACAAGGCACGCCGGTACCCAACCCGGACTCCGTCTTGCCGGGCACGGTGGGCACGACGACGCGTCCCGATGGCGTCGAGCAGGCGACCTACGACGGTCATCCTCTCTACCGGTTCGCCAAGGACACGGCCCCCGGAGTGACGAGCGGAGACGGGGTCAAGGGGACGTGGCACGTGGTGACGGTCGATGCCGCGCAGGGGTGACGGTCACGAACCCTCGGTCGGTGGTCGGTCAGGGGCAAGCGTCACCCGGCGTAGCGCCCTGATCGGCATGGCGGCGGTCGGTGCGATCGCCGCGGTGGACGTCGGTGGGTTCCTGTTCGCCGGCGGCCGGCTGACTCCGCACAGCGTCACCCCGTCGCAGTTCGTCGATCGGTTCGAGCAGGTTTTCGGCCGGCACGAGGGGTTCCGGCGCAACCACGCGAAGGGGGTGAGTGCCACGGGGTGGTTCACGGCGACCGGTGCGGGGTCCGCGGTGTCCACGGCGAGCGTCTTCCGGGCCGGCGGCCGCCACCCCGTCACCGGGCGGTTCTCGTTGTCGGGCGGGCTGCCCGACGCCGTCGACGCCGCCGACACCGTGCGCGGTCTGGGATTGGTCTTCCGGTTGCCCGGGGGAGAGCAGTGGCGGACCGCGATGATCGACAGTCCGGTGTTTCCCGACCGCACGCCGGACGGTTTTCGTGATCGGTTGCTTGCCTCGAAGAAGATCCCGGACACCGGCAAACCCGATCCGGTCGCGATGGCCTCGTTCCTGGCACGCCATCCCGAGACGGCAGCGGCGATGGACATCATCCGGCGACAGCCTCGCACTTCCGGGTTCGGGGACAGCACATTTCACGGACTCAATGCGTTCCGGTGCACCGACCGATCCGGGGCCACGGTTCCGGTGCGCTGGAAGCTGGTGCCGGAGCAACCCGTCCGGCATCCCGGCGCCGAGGAGGGGTCCGGCCGCGACTACCTGTTCGACGCCCTCGTCCGGGACGTCACGCGAGGACCACTGCGCTGGCGGATGATCCTCACGATCGGGGAGGCGGGGGACTCGACGGACGATGCCACCCGACCGTGGCCGGCCGACAGGAAGACCCTCGACGTCGGCACGCTGACCGTCGATGCGATCGACACCGAAGCACCGGACAACGCGCGGGACGTCAACTTCGATCCGCTCGTACTGCCGAACGGCATTGCGCCGTCGGATGACCCACTGCTCAGTGCACGATCCGCGGTCTACGCGGAATCGTTCAACCGACGGTCCGGTGAGCCGAAATCGCCGAGTCGAGTCAACGTTTCGGAGGTGCCCGATGAGCGATAGCCCGACACGGTATGCGTTCACGTCGCGGGTGCTGCACTGGACGATGGCAATCCTGGTGATCGCCCAGCTCTTCCTCGGCGTCGCAATGGTGGCGTCGTTGGACGCCTACCACCTGTTGCGGACGGTGCATCAACCGCTGGGGTTCGCGATCCTCGTCCTCACGGTCGTGCGCATCGGCAACCGGGTCCTCCACCGTCCGCCGCCGTCCGCCGGGATGCGGCCCGCCGAGCGGATGGTCGCGACCGGGTCGGAATACCTGCTCTACGGACTCCTTGTGCTGCAACCGGTCACCGGGTGGGCGATGCTGTCGGCGGGCGGGTTCCCGATCGCCCTCACCGCGCAGCTGAGTCTGCCCGCGATCGCTCCCCGCGATCCGGATCTGTACTCGGTGTTGCGGCAGTTCCACACGGTGCTCGGGTACCTGCTGTTCGCAGCGTTCACCGCGCACCTGTGCGCCATCCTGTTCCACACGTTCGTCCTGCGTGACCGGATTCTCGGCCGGATGACGATGGGGCGCCGACACCGGCCCGCCCAGCCGCCGCAACGACAGGATCAAGAGTTCAGGGTTTCCTGAATACAGGAATCGCTGTATCGTCGGAGAATGGAGATGTTGATTCATCGCGACGCGCTGGCCCGGTTCGGCTACGCGCTGTCGGACACGACGCGCACGCAGATCCTGCTGAGCCTGCGGTCGGGTCCCGGGTATCCGTCCGAGCTGGCCGAACAGATCGGGGTGTCGCGTCAGATCCTGTCGAATCACCTGGCCTGCCTGCGTGGTTGCGGCCTCGTCGTCGCGGCGCCGGAGGGGCGGCGGACGCGGTACGAACTGGCGGATCCGCGGATCGGGCGCGCGCTGGACGACCTGATCGGTCTGGTGCTGGCCGTCGATCCGTCCTGCTGCCCGGACGCCGAGACCGACGGCTGCTGCTGATGGCGTCGGAACTCGGAATGCCCGCCACGCGAACGGCTCTCACCGCGCAGCGGCGGCAGGTCCTGGGGCGGCGGATCCGGTGGTTCGTGGCCGCGACGATCAGCTACAACCTGCTCGAGGCGATCATCGCGCTGAGCGAGGGCGCGCGGGTGTCGTCGACCGCGCTGATCGGGTTCGGTCTCGACTCGGTCATCGAGGTGTCCTCCGCGGCGGCCGTGGCCTGGCAGTTCGCCGGGAAGGACCCGGAATCGCGGGAGCGGGTGACGCTGCGGATCATCGCGTTCTCGTTCTTCGCATTGGCCGTGTACGTCACGGTCGACGCGATCCGTTCCCTCTTCGGCATCGGCGAAGCGGAACACTCGATCGTCGGGATCGCCCTGGCGGCAGTCAGTCTCGCGATCATGCCCGTGCTGTCGTGGGCGCAGCGGCGCGCGGGACGCGAACTCGGGTCCCTCTCGGCGGTCGCCGATTCCAAACAGACCCTGCTGTGCACCTACCTGTCTGCCGTCCTGCTGGTCGGGCTGCTGCTCAACTCCCTGCTGGGGTGGTCCTGGGCCGACCCGATCGCCGCCCTGGTCATCGCCGCGATCGCGGTCAAGGAGGGCATCAGCGCCTGGCAGGGCGACACCTGCTGCCCGGCGCCGGTCACCACCTCCGGTGCCGGCGCCGGTCCTGCCTGCGACTGCTGCGACGACTGAAAGGTCCCCCGACGGTCACTTCCCCCCGACGATGCCGCTGTCGAGGAGTTTGGCGACGTCGGAGTCGGAGCTGCCGAGGATGTCGCGGAGGACGCTGCCGGTGTCGTCGCCGACGGCGGAGGCGGGTGCCACGGTGGCGTGGTGTCCGTCGAATGATGCGGGGTGTCCGGAGGCGAGGTAGGTGCCGATCCGCGGCTGGTCGAGGGGGGTGAACATCGGGTTGTTCTCGAGTTCGCCGGATTTGACCAGTTCCTCGAACGTGCGGTAGCGCTCGGCGAGGACGGATGTCTTCGAGAGTGCCTCGGCCACTTCGGCTGCGGTGTGTTCGCGGAACCAGCGGGTGAACAGTGCGGTGAGGACGTCGCGGTGGGTGAAGCGGTCGGCTTCGCGCGCGAAGTCGGCGTCGAGTGCGGTGGCGAGTGCCTCCACCGGGGCGGTGGTTCCGGTGACGGCAACGAGGTCGCGGAAGTGCCGTGGGGTGAGGGCCACGATCATGAAACGGGCGCCGTCGCTGGTGGTGAAATCCGTTCCGTACGTGCCGTAGACGGAGTTGCCGGTGCCTTGCCTGCCGGTGCCGTTGATCTGCACCTCGGTGAGGTATCCGAGGGTGCCGGCGGTGGCGAGCGCGACGTCCTCGAGCGGCAGGGAGATGCGGGTGCCCTCGCCGGTGGCGTCGCGGTGACGGGCCGCGGACGCGACGGCCAGCGCGGCGTACAGCCCGCACGCCACGTCCCAGGCGGGGAGGACGTGGTTGACGACGCCGGCGTGGTCGGCGGGACCGGTGATGGACGGGAATCCGAGCCCGGCGTTGACCGTGTAGTCGACGCCGGGGGAACCGTCACGGCCACCGAGGATTTCGAGGGTGATGACATCGGAGCGGAGCGCGCTCAGCGTGTCGTGGGAGAGCCAGTCACGACCTCCCGCGTTCGTGACGAGAATTCCGCCGCCCGTTCCGGGGGCCGCGACCAGTTGCTGGACGAGCCGCTGCCCCTCGGGGTTGCGCATGTCGACGGCCACGGACCGCTTGCCGCGGTTGAGTCCGGTCCAGTAGATGCTCTCGCCGTCGCCCGTGATCGGCCAGCGGTTGTAGTCGGCGGCGCCGCCGATGGGGTCGATCCGGATGACCTCGGCCCCCAGCTGGGACAGGGTCAGTCCGCACAGGGGGGACGCGATGAAGCTGGAGACCTCGACGATCCGAAGTCCGGCAAGGGGAGTGTGGGCGGTCACGAGAGATGCTCCTTGATGGTGGAGGTCAGGCCATGAGGGCGGTGAAGCGCCAGTCGAGGACGGGGACGTCGGACGCTGTGGCGTTGTGCGCGAACACCAGTGAACGCAGATGCAGTATTCCGCCGCCGCCGGGCAACTCCTCGGCGCTCTCGATTTCGAGTTCGCTGGTGAGGGTGTCGCCTTCGTGGACGGGACCGGTGTGGTCGCAGGACTTCCAGCCCAGGACGGTGACGAGATTCGGCAGGGCGCGCGTGGCCTGCCCGAGCGCGATGCCGATGGTGTGGCCGCCGTAGACGAGTCGCCCGTCGGCGCCGACCCGCTCGTCGTGGTGGGTGGCCGCAATGTTGAGGGTGAGGCGAGCCAGTTCGGGGGCGCTCGAGACCACGTCGCCGCTGCTCCGCAGCACGGATCCGGCGAGGTCGGCCGAGAAGTGCTGTCCGGGAACCTTGTCGCGGTAGCGGGCGAGGTCCCAGCCATCGGGGGCGGCGAACGACTGCTCGGACTGCGGCCCGATCGCGGACAGGTCGTCGGACTTACGGACGCGGTCTTCGTCGGGGTTCGCGCTCAACGGGAGCATCGCGCAGCGGTAGAAGTCCAGGACGGTGCGGCCGTCCTGGTCGGTGGACGTCATCCGCAGCGCCGCCAGCCCGGTGGGTTTGCGCCCCGGTTTTGCCGAGTTCTCCCGCAGTCCCACCACTTCGGTGCGCGTGTAGAGCGTGTCGCCGAGATGGGGGAAGTGGTGGAAACGGAGGCCGCGGTAGAACAGGTTGGCCTTCACGTGGTGGGTAGCCAGCGTGGATTGTCCGATGGCGACGTCGGTGACGAGGCCGGGGTTCGCGACTGCCTCCGCGGACCCGGTGACGGCCCGGGATAGGTGCGCGTCGAGGGGCAGCCGCAGGCGGTCACCGAGGATGGCCTGATGGGCGGCGGCGAGACCGCTGGTGAGGGTGACGGCGGGGGCGGTGTCGAATGCCTGCCCGACCTCGAGTTCGTCGAAGTACGGTCCACCGACATAAGTCTGCGTGATCGTCACTGTGCACCTACCTGGGCGAGAACGCGGCGTGCCGCGACTGCGACGGCCTCGTCGAGCATCTGCCCGTCGAGTTGCGCCGCCCCGGCGCCTGCGGCCTCGGCGGCGGCGAGTGCGTCGATGACGCGTCGTGCGTCCTCGACCGCGGTGTCGGTGGGGGTGAAGGCCGTGGCAGCCGACTCGACCTGGGCGGGATGGATGACCCATTTTCCGTCGAAGCCGAGCGCGCTGGTCCATGCGGCCGAGTGGCGGAAGGCGTCGTCGTCGGCGATGCCGAGGAACGGGCCGTCGATCGCCTGGATTCCGGCGGCGCGGGCGGCGACGAGGATGCCGTCCTGGATCGCGAGCCAGTGCTCGGGGAGGGCGGAGCGGGACCGGCCCAGGGCAGCCCCGAGATCCGCGTAGCCGATGATGACGGACTCGAGCCGGTCGACGGCGCGGGTGATGTCGGCGATGTTCTGCACGCCGACCGGGGTTTCGACGAGAGCTTGCAACCCGATGCCGGTACCGGCGAGCACCTGATCGGCGCGGACCAGATCCTGCGCCGTCTCCACCTTGGGAACCACGATGCTCGTGAGCGCGGCGCCGAGGGAGGCGCACAGGGCGAGGTCGTCCTCGGCCCACGGCGTGGTCAGCGCGTTGATGCGGACCGCGACGGCCCGGGAGCCGTCCGATTCGAGCACGAGGCGACGCACGAGGTCGCGGGCCTCGGCCTTCCTGGCGGAGGCGACGGCGTCTTCGAGGTCGAGGACCACCTCGTCGGCAGTCGACCGGAGCGCCTTGACGGCTTTGCGCTCGTCGGATCCGGGGGCCACCAGAACGGCGCGCCTGCGGGTGAGGGTCTGCACGATGCTTCATTCCTAGGGTCCGGGAGCCCGGGTCGGGCTGGATATGTACGGCCAGCCTGATGCGGCTGCGCTGCTGATGCTGGCAGCGACGCAGCGGTCATGTCAAGACCGATCGTTGACTTTAGGCAGACAATGTCGGATTATGGCCGTACAAATGTTGCGGAAAGTGTGAGGTGGATTCATGGCCAAGCTGAACGAGGAAGAGTCGTACCTGGTCGAGACGGTGCGCGCGTTCATCGATCGCGACGTGAAGCCGACCGTGCAGGCGGTGGAACACGCCAACGAGTACCCCGAGAAGTGGATCGAGCAGATGAAGCAGATCGGGATCTACGGTCTGGCGGTCCCGGAGGAGTACGGCGGATCACCGGTGTCGATGCCCTGCTACGCGCAGGTGACGCAGGAACTGGCCCGCGGCTGGATGAGCCTCGCCGGTGCGATGGGCGGGCACACCGTCGTCGCGAAACTGCTGTCGCTGTACGGCACGGAAGAGCAGAAGCAGCAGTACCTGCCGAAGATGGCGACCGGCGAGATCCGCGCGACGATGGCGTTGACCGAGCCCGGCGGTGGCTCGGATCTGCAGGCCATGTCCACCAACGCCAAGGCGGACGGCGACGATCTGGTGATCACCGGTTCCAAGACGTGGATCTCCAACGCGCGCCGGTCCGGGCTGATCGCGCTGCTGTGCAAGACCGATCCGCAGGCGACCCCCAAGCACAAGGGCATCTCCATCGTCCTCGTCGAGCACGGCCCCGGCCTGACGGTGTCGCGGGATCTGCCGAAGCTCGGCTACAAGGGCGTCGAGACGTGTGAGCTGTCGTTCGACGGGTACCGCGTCCCCGCCTCCGCGATCCTCGGCGGCACCCCCGGCAAGGGGTTCGGCCAGATGATGAAGGGCCTGGAGACCGGGCGCATCCAGGTGGCCTGCCGTGCGCTGGGCGTGGCCACGGCGGCGCTCGAGGACTCCCTCGCCTACGCGCAGCAGCGCGAGAGCTTCGGCAAGCCGATCTGGAAGCACCAGTCGATCGGCAACTACCTCGCCGACATGGCGACCAAGCTGACCGCGGCCCGGCAGCTCACCTGGCACGCGGCGGAGCAGTACGACAGCGGCGACCGGTGCGACATGGAAGCGGGCATGGCGAAGCTGTACGCCTCCGAGGTGGCAATGGACATCGCCCTCAACGCCGTCCGTATCCACGGCGGCTACGGCTATTCCACCGAGTACGACGTGGAGCGCTACTTCCGCGACGCCCCGCTGATGATCGTCGGCGAAGGCACCAACGAAATCCAGCGCAACGTCATCGTCTCGCAGTTGGTGTCGCGAGGCGGCATCTAGTCGGCAACCTGCACGTAGGATCGGTGCGCGATGAACGGTAGAGAACGAGACACGGAGCCGGCGTACCAGCTGGTGTCGAGGCAGCTCCGCGAGCACATTGCTGCGGGCAAGTACAGCGGCGGGATCAAGCTGCCCACCGAATTCGAGCTCGCGGACCAGCACGGCGTCAGCCGGCAGACCGTTCGTCGCGCATTCCAGGACCTGGTGGCCGAGGGCATCGTCTACCGGGTCCCGGGCCGGGGAACGTTCGCCGCCGAGTCCGACGGCCGATACCTGCGGCAGCTGGGGTCGATCGAGGATCTGATGAACCTGTCCACGGACACCACCATGGAGGTGGTCACGCCGCTGCGCCGCCGGGTCGACATCGAGGCCGCGAGCAGGCTCCGCCTCGACACCGACCTCGTCAACACGGTCGTGTTCCGGCGACGCCACGACGACACCCCGTTTGTCCTGACCACCGTCTACCTGCCCGACGAGATCGCCCGGTTCGTCGCCGACGCACCCGAGATGTCCGAGGGTGCCGTCACCTCGCAGACGATCATCGGACTGCTCGAACCGCACCTGCGGAGCCCCATCACCGAGGCCGCGCAATCGATCACCGTCGCGCCGGCGCCGGCGGACGTGGCCCGCGAACTCGGCTGCTCCGAGGGGCACTCGATGCTGCGGGTGGACCGCCTCTACTCCGACTCGGACGGGCGGACGGTCGAGTTGGCGGTCAGCTACTTCCTGCCCGAGCACTACACCTATCGCGTCACCCTCCGCCGCGGCGGACGCTGACCGTCCGCGTCTTGGTCGCCTGAAACCCGTTCTCGCCGTGCGGTCGCCGTGTCCCCGGCCGGACTCCGCCCCCTGGGCTCGTTTGAGGTGTGGCCTACGTGGCGGCGGGCGCGGTGCCCGAACCCCAGCTCCCGAATTGCTCCATCACGCCCCACCGGGGGTCGGTGGGGCCGATGTCGTACGTGCACTCGGCGGGCCGGGGGTCCGGCACGAACGCCCACAGCAGCGCCCCGGCCGCGCCCGCGTCCCGCTGCCCCTGGATCTTGGCGCCGATGTGCGACGCCCGGTCCGTGGTGGCGGCGCATGATCCGGCGAGTTCACCGATCTCGCCCACCAGGAGCGGCTTGCCGAGTGCCGCAGCCTGTTCGAGGCGCCGTCCGAGTCCGTTCCACTGATCGCCGGGCAGCGGAACTCCGTCGGCGCCGTAATCGTGGTACTGCACAACGTCGACATACGGTGACGCCGAGACGAATTGGTACTCGTCGCCCTGGGTTCCGCACTGGCCGCCGCCGGTGAATCCGGCAGTGATCAGCGTGCGCGGATCACGGGCCCGCACCTCGGAGCCCGCGGCGTCGAAGAAGTCACGCAGCACCTGCGCCGCGCCGGGCTCACACGACCGAGTCCACCACGAGCAGTCGGCGTCGGTGCACGTGCTCGTCTCCGGTTCCCCGACGAGTTCCCACGCCGCGAGCGACGGCGAACCACGGAAGCGGTCGACGGCGGTCCGCGTCCAATCCTGAAAGCTCATCAGCGTGCGAGGCGCGCCCGGCGTCATCGTCGTCCAGCCGTCCACGTACCACTGCCTGCCCTTGAACACCCCGTCCTCGCACGCCCCGTCCTGCGGTGCGAGAACCGGGATCAGCATCTGGTCGTGCGCCTCGGCCGCCGCGAACACGGCGTCCATCGGCCCGAAGTCCAGTTGTCCGGTGAAGCGGTTGATCGCCAGCGCCTGGAAGAGGTTGAAACGGGTCAGCGAGTGCGGCGGCAGCGCGGAGAAGTAGGAGTCGAGATCGACCATCGCGCCGCAACCCCAATTGACCGACCAGTTCGTGGCCAACTGGTAGGCGTTGAACCCGGTCGGCCACCACGGCTGCCCGTCGAGCGCGAACCCGTCGGCCGAGGCCGTGACCCTGGCTCCGGGCGCGGGAGCGGCAGCCGACACGGATCCACCTCCCAGTGCCGTCAGGGCGACGGTCGCGATCACCGCGGCCAGCTTCGTGATGCGCGTCACCGTCATGAATGAATAGTAGGGACCAGTCGGTACGAATGGAGGCTCGTTTCGCGCCTCGAGCGACCGTCCAGTCCCTCTGACAGGGGACGACGCCTCGAACTTCACCCCCTCGACCCGATAGTGTGCACGGCGGGGGCAAGCGCACGTCATCACCGAGAATTCGCAGAGGTTTACATTGTCGAGTCCCGAAAACGACGCCGAGCTCGCAGGCCGCGTCCAGCGCCTGCTGCAGTTCCTGCGTGAGATCGTCCGGGCTCGCACGAAGCCGGTTCTCCGCGTCGACCAGCACGAACAGGTCGAATGGCTGCATCAGGACGGCCGGACCATCCAACTCGATCCCGACGCAGTGCAGGGTGACATCGTCCTGCGCGTGCCCCTCATCGGCGTCGAGGATCCGCCGGACCTTCCCACCGTCCTGGCCGGCTGGGTGGACGCGTCGGCCCGCGCCGACAGCTCGCGGTCCGACCTCGAGCTGAACGCGTCCGACGCGTACGCCGAGGACTCCGACGAGGAATACGACGTGCGCCGCGCGTACGACGTCCGGCAGGCGTTCGACGCCTACGTCCCGCGGTGGCAGGCGTGGGCGAAGGCGGACCGGGAGCGACGCCCGCACGCCGATCTGTACCAGTCGTTGCAGCGGATGCTGCAGGAGCTGAACGCCCGCCCCGAGTCGATCGAACTCGTGCTCGCGTCCGGACTGCTGACCCTGGCGGGTGCGGGACCGGACGACGGTGTCCAGACCCACCTGGTCACCCAGTCGACGAGCATCCACCGCGATCCGCGGACCGGCGACCTGCTGGTGCGGCTGATCGCGGGCTCCCAGCCCCGGCTCGAGGACTCCCAGTTGTTCACCGGACTGGCCGTCTACGACAGCGCGCACGCGATGCCGCTGCAGAAGCAACTGCAGGACACCGCCACGTCGCCGCTGAGCGACGGCGTCCGCGCACTGCTCGCGGAGTGGGCTCCGAAATCGCTCACCGCGTACGTGGACGTACGCGACGACGTCCGGCAACCGGCCGAAGACGCGAACGGCATCGTCACGCTGTCGCCCGCCCTGGTATTGCGCAAGCGCAGCGCGTTCGCCCTGGTCGAGTACTACGAGCAGATGATCTCCCACCTCGACGGCGACGGCGCGACCGTCCCGCTCGGGCTCGCCCAGTTGGTCGAGGCGATCGAACCGGCGGACCGGCTGTCGTGGCTCGAGCGCACCGGCGCCGCCACCTCCTCCACCCTCGCCGAAGACCCGCTCTTCCCGCTTCCGGCCAACGCCGAGCAGTCGCAGATCATCGAGCGGCTCGGCGGCGACAGCGGAGTGGTGGTCGAGGGCCCGCCCGGGACGGGCAAGACCCACACCATCGCCAACCTGGTGTCGGCGCTGCTGGCGCGCGGCCAGCGGGTGCTCGTCACGAGCGAGAAGGCGCAGGCGCTCCGTGTCCTGAGGGACAAGCTCCCACCCGAGATGCAGGAACTGTGCGTCTCGATCACCGACCTGTCCCGCGGCGGCTCGGACGAGCTCACCCGCAGTGTGGCGACCATCGCCGAACGGAAGTCGTCGTTCAACCCGCACAGCGAGGGTCAGAAGATCGCTGACCTCCGCGCCCAGCGGGACGAGGCCGTGCAGAAGCGGGCCGTCGTGCTCGAGCAGGTGAAGGCGCTGCGCGAGTCCGAGACCTACCAGCACGACGCCGTCGCCGACGGCTACGAGGGCACCGCTGCCACCATCGTCCGCAAGGTCATGGGCCTGCAGGACGCGTTCGAGTGGCTTCCCGGACCGCTGCTGACCGAGCAACCGCCCCTCACCGGCACCGAGGTCGAGACCCTGCGCCGGCTGTGCGTGACCGCATCCCCCGAGCGCGCGCAGCGTGCACGCCAGACGCTTCCCGCGCTGGATTCCCTGCTGCCGAACCGGGCCGAACTCGAACGGCTCTGCTCGCGGGCGTCGACCAGCATCCCCATCGACACCCCGCAGTCGGCGCATCTGCTCGAGGTCCTCGGCGGCGTCGAGCCCGAGACCGCCTACTCCATTCGCAGGCACTGCAAGGAACTGCAGGCGCGCGCGCACGACGTCCTCGACCTGGACGGCCAGTTCCAGGGCCTCGCCGACACTGTCCTGTCCGGCCGGGCAACCCACCTGTGGGGTCGGCTGGACGCGCTGCCCGCGATCGTCGAGGCGGCCGCCGCCGCCGACCGGTACATCGGTGCGCAGGACGTCCAGTGCGCCGTCATGACCCGACCCGCCCTGCAGGCGGTGGGTGCGCTCGCCGTCGCCCTCGAATCCGGCGCCGTCGAGTGGAAGGCCCGCTTCCGTCGCAGCGAGGAGCAGAAGGCCGTCGAGGAACTCGGCCTCGATGCCACCGTCGACGGCGTCCCTGCCACGACGGCCGCCACGGTGCGGCTGGTGACCGAGCACCTGCGCGCCCACGACGCCGCGCAGACCGCCGCCACCCTGTTGGCCGATCTGCGAATTCCGGTGGACATGAACGGGTCTCGTGCCGTTCAGGTCGACAGCCTCAACATGATCGTCGGCCGGGTGGCCCGCGTGCGCGCGCTCCTCGTCGCCCGCGACGCGCTGGCCCGTGAACTGTTCGCGCTGTCCCCGAATGCGCCGCGGATCCGCAACCTCGCGGACGCCGTCGCGGTCGCCGGAGCCGCGGAGGCCATCACCACCCGCGCCGACGTGGACAGTGCGCGTGCGGAACTCGACACCATCGTCTCGGCCGTCTCCACCGAGGTCGACGCGGGCCCGTCGCCGGAAGGTACCGCCCTGGTGGCGGCGCTCGACCAGGCCGACAACGCCGCCCTCTCGGAGGCTCTCACCCGGTACGCGATCGCCCGCGTCGAACAGCAGGATCAGCGGACCTTCGACGAACTGTCCGACCGGCTCTCACCCGTCGCCCCGGCACTGTACGACCTGGTGCGCAGGACGGCGGCGCTCACCGAGTGGGACGAGATGAGCTGGCAGATGTCGGAGGCCTGGGCGTGGCGCCGCGCCCGCCAATGGGTCACCGAACAGCACCGGGCCGGTCGTGAGCAGGAACTCGAAGCCGAACTCAATGCCGTCGACGCGGATCTCGCGCACCTCACGGCGCGGCTCGCGGCCGCGACCGCCTGGCGCGACTGCCTCGAACACCTGACGGCCGACCAGGTGCGGGCACTGCAGACGTACCGCGAGCACATCTCGAGCATCGGTGCGGGTGCCGGGAAGTACGCCGAGAAGTACCGCAGCGCAGCGCGATCCGCGATGGGGGAGGCGCAGGGCGCCGTACCCGCCTGGGTGATGCCGCTGCAGCAGGTCCTCGCGTCCATCCCGCCCGTGCCGGGCAGCTTCGACGTCGTCATCGTCGACGAGGCGAGCCAGGCCGACATCACCAACCTGTTCCTGCTCTGGCTGGCGCCGCGGGTCATCGTCGTCGGCGACGACAAGCAGTGCGCCCCCGCCGACATCCCCACCAGCGGCACCCTCGACGACGTGTTCACCCGCCTCGACGCGTACCTGCCCGACCTCCCCGAGTACGTGCAGGCGACGCTCACGCCGCGGTCGAGTCTGTTCTCGATTCTGCGCACCAGCTTCGGGCAGGTGGTCCGGCTCCGCGAGCACTTCCGCTCGATGCCCGAGATCATCAACTGGTCCAGCGCCCAGTTCTACGGCGAACTGCCGCTGGTCCCGGTGCGGCAGTTCGGCGCGGATCGGCTTCCGCCGCTGAAACATACGTACGTATCCGACGCCTTCGTGTCGGGCAAGGACGCGACGCTGGCCAACCACGTCGAGGCCGCCGCCCTCGTCGATCAGCTCATCGAATGCCTCGTCGACCCGCGCTATGACGGCAAGACGTTCGGAATCGTCGTGCTGCAGGGGCAGTCCCAGGTCGACGCCATCCGCACCGAACTCGTCAAACGCATCGGCATCGAACAGTGGGAGCAGCGGCGACTGCGCGTCGGGACACCGCCGGACTTCCAGGGCGACGAACGGAGCGTCGTCTTCCTGTCGATGGTCGTGGGACCGGAGCAGAACTTCGCACCGCTGACCGCGAACCAGTACAAGCGGCGGTTCAATGTCGCGGCGACACGGGCGCAGGATCAGCTGTGGCTGTTCCACTCCGTGACCGTCGACGAACTCAAGCGGGCGGACCTGCGCAACTCCCTGCTCAGCTACATGATGTCGACGTCACCGGCGCCGGCCGACCCGATGCCGCAGGACGTCGACCGCGACGTGCGGATCCCCCCGTTCGACAACCTCCTCGAGCAGCGGGTGTTCAACGACATCGCCGAACGCGGCTACCACGTCAATTCCCAAGTCGAGGTGAACAATCGGCGAATCGACCTCGTCGTCACCGGCGGCACCATGAGGCTCGCCGTCGAATGCGACGGCGACGCCTTCGCGACCACCCCGGAACAGCGGATCGCGGACCTCGAACGCGAGCAGGAACTCAAACGGTGCGGTTGGACGTTCTGGCGCGTCCGTGAATCGGAGTACTACCTCGACCCGAAGGCCGCGCTGTCGAGCCTGTGGGACACGCTGGACAACCTGGGCATCGCGCCGCACGCGGTCGACCACGCGATGGCCATCGAGGCCGCCGCCACCGAACGCGCCGCGCGCGACGCGGCGGCCGCCACCGAGCGCGGGAAGCATGCTGCGCCCGTGAGTACTTACTAGCCGCCGGACGTTAATAAGTACTCACGGGCCGTAGGCAAATCACGTGCGGACCCGACGGCGCCCTTTGGCTGACGCTCGTCCACGCCGGCCGAATCGCGCGCCTCACCGTCGACGGCGAAGTCGCCTCCTATCCGCTCGACACCGCCGATTGTGGACCCACGATCATCACACCTGGCCCCGACGGCGCCCTGTGGTTCACGCGATTCCGTGATCACCGGATCGGGCGGATCACGCTGGACGGCACCACTGAGTCCTTCCCGACCCCGACCGCCGGCAGCGGCCCGTTCGGCATCGTCACCGGCCCGGACGATGCCCTGTGGTTCACCGAGACCAGCGCCGACCGGATCGGGCGGATCACCACCGACGGACAGATCACCGAGTTTCCGCTACCTACGGACGGCGGATTCCCTTCCGCGATCACGTCGGGCCTGGACGACGCGCTGTGGTTCACCCTCAACCAGGCGAACGCGATCGGCCGTATCGACACCGACGGCAACGTCGCGGTGCATTCTCTGCCCACTCCCGCCGCCGGGCCCGTGGGGATCACCCGCGGAACCGACGGCGCAATCACCGAATACGACCTGCCGACACCGTCTTCGGAACCACACGGGATCGCCGTCGGACCGGACGGTGCGGTCTGGGTCGCGCTGGAGATCGGGCGAGTATGCGCTTCGCACCCGTGAGTACTTATTAACCGCGGAACGTTAATAAGTACTCACGGGCCGCAGGCATCGACTGTCGCCGCGGAACTCGGCGATGACGTCGTCGCCGCGGCGGACGGTGACGTCGTAGAGGCCGTTGCGCCCGTAGCGTGCGCGCTCGACGGCCTCGGCGACGAGGGTGTCGCCGAGGCGGGTGGATGCGAGGAACCGGATGTCGGCGCGGGCGGCGACCGCGGCAGTATCGTACCCGTTGCACGCCAGCGCGAATGCGGTGTCGGCGAGGGTGAACACGAAGCCGCCGTGGGTGATGCCGTGACCGTTGACCATGGTCTCACCCACGACCATCGACGCGACCGCGTGACCGGGGCTGAGCTCGAGGATCTGGATGCCGAGCGCCCGGGACGCGTTGTCTGCCTCGAACATCTCCCGCGCGATACGGCATTCCGCGGACGCGTCGACAGTCATGTTTCTCCTACTGGTTGTAGACGGATTCTTCTTCTTGGACGTACATGGTGACGCCGCCGGTGGCGAAGTTGCGGACGTCCTTTCCTGCCTGCTTCATCTCCTCGGACTGCAGACCGGACTTCATGGTCTCGGCGTCGGGGAAGACGAGGCTCGCGACGGCGTAGTACGGCGGCTTCCCGCCGTCGAGGGCGCTGCACTTGCCCCACGTGAAGTCGGAGAGGCCGGGGACCTTGCGTGCCAGCGGCATGTGGGTGTCGCGGTAGTAGGCGTCGAACGCGTCGGGGTCATCGGGCTGGCCGTAACAGACGGCGACCTTGAAGCTCATGCATCTTCTCCTTTGGCGACGAGGGTGAGAACGTCGTACGTTGCGACGGGGTCGCCGTCCTGGTTGACGACGACTGCATCCCAACGGACTTCACCGTAGTCCGCGCTGCTGCGCGGGGTGATGAGCTTCGCGGTGAGGGTGACGGTGAGGCTGTCGTCGGCCTTGACGGGGGCGAGGAACCGCAGGTTGTCGACGCCGAAGTTGGCGAGGACGGGACCGGGGTTGGGTTCGACGAACAGGCCGGCGGCGAGGGAGACCACCAGGTACCCGTGGGCGACGATGCCACCGAACAGCGGGTTGGCGGCGGCGGCCTCGGGGTCGGTGTGCGCGTAGAACGTGTCGCCGGTGAACTCGGCGAAGTGGTCGATGTCGGCGAGGGTGACCTGACGGGGGCCGCCGACGATGGTGTCGCCGATCCGCAACTGCGCGAGGTTCTTCCGGAACGGGTGGACGCCGTCGTCGTTGCGCTTCGAGCCGGTCACCCACTTGTTCCCGACCGCGGTGAGGATGTCGGGCGTGGCCTGGACCGCGGTGCGCTGCATGTGGTGCAGGATGCCGCGGATGCCGCCGAGTTCCTCGCCGCCGCCTGCGCGTCCGGGTCCGCCGTGGACGAGGACCGGCAGGGGCGAGCCGTGGCCGGTGGATTCCTTGGCGTCGTCGCGGTTGAGGACGAGGACGCGGCCGTGGAACGGGGCGAGGCCCAGGATGATGTCGCGGGCGAGTGCGGAGTCGCGCGTGACGAGGGAGGCGACGAGGCTGCCCTTGCCGCGGGCGGCGAGTGCGATGACCTCGTCGGTGCCGTCGTATCCAATGACGGTGCTGACCGGGCCGAAGGCCTCGATGTCGTGGGGTTCGGTGGCGTCCTTGTCGTCGGAGCGCAGCAGGATCGGCGGCAGGAACGCGCCGGTCTTCTTGTCGGCGCCGACGACCTCGAAGCTGTCCGGGTCGCCGACGACGATCTGCGCCGACTTGGTGAGTCCGCGGAGCGACTTCAGCACCTCGTCGCGCTGCTCGAGGCTGGCGAGCGCACCCATGGTGACACCCTCGGCGTCGGGGGCGCCGACCACGACGCGGGTCAGCCGGGCCTCGACCGCGGCGATGACGTCGTCCATCAGCACGGTGGGCACGAGGGCGCGCCGGATGGCGGTGCACTTCTGGCCGGCCTTCACCGTCATCTCGGTGACGAGTTGCTTGACGTACAGATCGAATTCTTCGCTGCCCGGTTCGACGTCGGCGCCGAGGATGGACGCGTTGAGCGAGTCGGCTTCGGCGTTGAAGTGGACGCCCTCAGCGACGACGTTCTGGTGTGCCCGCAGGGTGGCGGCGGTGTCGGCGGAGCCGGTGAACGCGACGGAGTCCTGACCGCCGAGGTGGTCGAGCAGCCCGCGGGCGCTCCCGGACAGCAGCTGGACGGAACCCTCGGGCAGCAGCCCGGATTCGATGATGCGACGGAACACGAGTTCGGTGAGGTACGCCGACTGGCTCGCGGGCTTCACGATCGACGGGACGCCGGCGATGAACGCGGGGGCGAGCTTCTCGAGGAAGCCCCACACCGGGAAGTTGAACGCGTTGATCTGAACGGCGACCCCGCGGCGGGACGTGTAGACGTGCTGGCCGAGGAACGTGCCCTTCTTGCCGAGCTGTTCGAACGCTCCGTCGAGGTAGACGGTGTCGTTGGGGAGTTCGCGGCGGGCCTTGCTCGCGTAGCTGAGGAGGGTGCCGAAGCCGCCGTCGATGTCGACGCCGGAGTCGCGCTTGGTGGCGCCGGTCGAGGTGGACAGGGCGTAGAACTCGTCCTTGCCTGCCATGAGTGTGAGGGCGAGCGCCTTGAGGGCGGCGGCGCGCTCGTGGAAGGTCAGCTTCGCCAGGGCCGGTCCGCCGACCTCGCGGGCGTAGGTCACCATCTCGCCGAGGTCGAGACCGGTGGCGGAGATGCGCGCCACCTCGGAGCCGTCGACCGCGCTCAGCAGCGGGGTTCCCTCGTCCGGCGCGGTGAACCAGCGTCCGGCGGCGTAGCTTTCCAGTAACTTGCTCACGACAACTCCATTTCACCGTACGTTCGGTCGGTTAATAGAATCGTCGCTCTACCCACTGGTTGTCAAGGGAGGATGTGAAGTTTCCCATCGCGACCTGCCCTTGCGTACCGACCGAAGATTCGGTTATTAATAGACGGCACCCCCGTGAAGGAGAAGACTGTGGCCGAAGTGTTTCTGGTGGACGGAGCCCGTACCCCGCAGGGTCGGTACGGCGGAGCGCTCGCAGGAGTGCGCCCCGACGACCTTGCGGGTCTCGTCGTGGCCGAGGCCGCCCGCCGGGCCGGAATCCCGGGCGACGCCGTCGACGAGGTGATCCTCGGTGCCGCCAATCAGGCCGGCGAGGACAACCGTGACGTCGCACGCATGGCCGTGCTGCTCGCGGGCCTGCCCGACAGCGTCCCCGGCTACACGGTGAACCGGCTGTGCGCGAGCGGTCTGACCGCCGTCGCGTCGGCCGCGCACACCATCCGCAGCGGCGAGGCCGACCTCGTGATCGCCGGCGGCGTCGAATCGATGACACGCGCACCCTGGGTGATGGCCAAGCCCGGCACCCCGTGGGCGCGTCCGGGGGAGGTGGCGGACACCTCGCTCGGCTGGCGTTTCACGAACCCGCGGTTCACCGCCGCCGACGCGGATGTTCCGGCCGGCGCCGGACCGGACGTCCGCAAGGTGACGTTGTCGATGGGCGAGACCGCCGAGGAGGTCGCCGCGCTCGAGGGCATCACCCGCGCCGAGAGCGACGCGTTCGCGCTGCGCAGCCAGGAGCGGGCGATCGCCGCCGTCGACGCCGGCCGGTTCGACCGCGAGATCGTCCCGGTGCCGCTGCGCGACGGCGAACTGACCGCCGACGAGACCCCGCGCCGGGGCACCACCCTGGAGAAGCTGGGCAAGCTGAAACCCGTCTTCCGCAAGGACGGCATCGTCACCGCCGGTTCGTCGTCTTCGCTGTCGGACGGCGCCGCGGCCCTCGTCGTCGCGAGCGAGGCCGCGGTGGAGCGGTACGGCCTGACCGTCCGCGGCCGCATCGTCACCAGCGCGAGCGCGGGCATCGCCCCCAACGTCATGGGTCTCGGCCCGGTCCCGGCCACCCGGAAGGCGCTGGCCCGGGCCAATTGGTCGGTGTCCGACCTCGGCGCCGCCGAACTCAACGAGGCCTTCGCCGCGCAGTCGCTCGGCGTGATCCGGCAGCTGAAGTTGGACGAGTCGATCGTCAACGCCGACGGCGGCGCCATCGCCCTCGGCCACCCGCTGGGCTGCTCGGGTGCGCGGATCCTGCTGACGCTGCTCGGCCGGATGGAACGCGAAGGCGCCCGCCGCGGCCTGGCCACGCTGTGCGTGGGCGTCGGCCAGGGCGTCGCGATGCTGATCGAGGCGCCGTGAACACGCTGAAGGTCGAGGACCGCGACGACCGCATGGTGGTCACGCTGCACCGGCCGGCGCAGCGCAACGCGATCAACGCGGAGATGATCGCCGAACTGCACCAGGTGTGCGCCGTGCTGGAGGCGACGCCCAAGCCGATGCTGCTGACCGGCGAGGGCGACCACTTCGCCGGTGGCGCCGACATCGCCGAACTGCGCGAGCGCGGCCGCGACGAGGCGTTCGCCGGCATCAACCGCACGCTGTTCGACCGCATCGCGAAACTGCCGATGCCCACCGTCGCCGCGGTCAGCGGATACGCGCTCGGCGGCGGCGCCGAACTGTCCTACGCCTGCGACCTGCGGATCGCCACCGAGACCGCGGTGTTCGGGAACCCCGAACCCGGCCTGGGCATCATGGCCGCGGCGGGCGCGAGCTACCGGCTGCCGGAACTGGTCGGCAAGTCCGTCGCCAAGCAGGTGCTGCTCGGGGGCCGGAACCTCGACGCCGACGCGGCGCTGCGGCACGGCCTGGTGATGGACGTCGTCCCCGCGGGCCAGCACGTTGCCGCCGCCGAGAAGGTGATCGACCGCATCGCCCGCTCGGCGCCGCTGGCCCTGAAGCTCACCAAGATCATCGTCGACGCACCGGGCTCGCACCCGTTCGCCGACGACATCGCCCAGGCGGTGCTGTTCGAGAGCAGTGACAAACACGACCGCATGACGGCCTTTCTGGAGAAGAAGAAATGACGAACACAGCACCGAAGAACGTCGGCGTCGTCGGCGGCGGCCGGATGGGCGCGGGCATCGCGCAGGTCTTCGCCACCCTCGGCTCCACCGTCACCATCGCCGAGAGCGGTAACCGGGAGGCGGCCCTGCAGCGGGTCTCCGACGGACTCGACCGGGCGCACGAGCGCGGCAAGCTCGGCGACGCCGACCCTGCGACGATCCTCGGACGGGTGTCGACGGTGGAGGCGCCCGACGCGCTCCCGCCCGCCCTCGATCTGGTGGTCGAGGCGGTGCCGGAACTGGTCGACCTCAAGCTCGGCGTCCTCTCATTGGTCGAGAAAACCGTGTCTCCCAACACCGTCATCGCTACCAACACGAGCTCGATCTCCATCGCCGAACTCGGTGCCGCGCTGAACGATCCGGCCCGCCTGATCGGCATGCACTTCTTCAACCCGGTCCCGGCGTCGACGCTCGTGGAGATCGTGCGGGCCCCCGCCACCGATGCCGCGGTGGTCGAGACGGTGCGCGAGTGGGTGTCCCTCCTCGGCAAGACCGAGGTGCTCGTCAACGACTCCCCGGGCTTCGCCACCAGCCGGCTCGGGGTGTGCCTCGGGCTCGAGGCCATCCGCATGCTCGAGGAGGGCGTCGCCGACGCCGAGTCCATCGACCGGGCCATGGAGCTGGGATACCGGCATCCGATGGGGCCGCTGCGGTCGACCGACCTCGTCGGCCTCGACGTCCGGCTCGCGATCGCCGAGCACCTCGCGAAGACCCTCGGCGAGCGGTTCGCCCCGCCCGCCCTGCTCCGCGAGAAGGTCGCGCGCGGCGAACTCGGCCGCAAGACCGGTCAAGGCTTCTACACCTGGTCCTGAGAGGCCACCCACCACAACCAGCAGGAGGCGCATTCTCATGAGCAGTAACGACGTGATCGGACTTTCCGTGGACGCGGGACTGGCCACCATCACCCTGAGCCGGGCGGGCGCGTCCAACGCGCTGGACCGTGCGGTGAAGGAACAGTTGCTCGCCGCGGTCGCGAAGGTGGCCGGCGACGACAGTGTGCGTGCCCTGCTGGTGACGGCGGAGGGGAAGAACTTCTGCGTCGGCCAGGACCTGGCCGAGCACGTGGCCGGACTCGAGGCCGATCCCGCGCACGCGATGGACACCGTCGCCGAGCACTACAACCCGCTGCTCCGGGCCCTGGCCGGGGTCCGGGTGCCGGTGGTCGTCGCGATCAACGGGGCGTGTGTCGGGGCGGGTCTCGGCATCGCCCTCGCCGGGGACATCCGGATCACGGGGGAGGGCGCCAAGTTCGCGACCGCGTTCACCGGCATCGCCCTGGCAGGCGACTCCGGCCTCAGTCACACGCTCGTCGAGGCGCTCGGGGCGAGCCGTGCGACGGGGCTGATGATGCTCGGCGACCGGTTCACCGCGGCGCAGGCGCTGGACTGGGGGCTGGTGCACCGGGTGGTGCCCGACGCCGAACTCGGGGACGCGTCCGCCGCCCTGGCGCGGCAGCTCGCCGACGGTCCCACGGCCGCGTATACGCAGGTCAAGTCGCTGGTCTCGGCGGCGTCCACCGGGCTGTCGGAGGCGCTCGAGCGGGAGCGAGAGGCCGCGGAGGCGCTCGGACAGTCGAAGGACCACCGTAGTGCGGTCGACGCGTTTCTGGCGAAAACCGCGCCCACCTTCGAAGGACACTGACGTAATTCGGCTCCCGCCCTTGTGTGGGCGGGGGCTGACATGCATACTTGATACCAACCGATCATTCGGTAATAGAGGTAGGACATATGACCACGTCACACGCTTCCGATGAGCTGCAAACGCTCTTCGACGACACCATCGCAGCCGACCAGAGGGTCGAGCCCCGGGACTGGATGCCCGACGGCTACCGCAAGACGCTGATCCGGCAGATCGCGCAGCACGCGCACTCGGAGATCATCGGCATGCAGCCGGAGGGCAACTGGCTCACCCGCGCGCCGTCGCTGCGTCGCAAGGCGATCCTCATGGCGAAGGTCCAGGACGAGGCCGGGCACGGCCTATACCTGTACTCGGCCGCCGAGACACTCGGAGCCGACCGCGCAGACCTCACCGAGAAGCTGATCGAGGGCAAGCAGAAGTACTCCTCGATCTTCAACTACCCGACGCTCACCTACGCCGATGTGGGCGTCATCGGCTGGCTGGTCGACGGCGCCGCGATCTGCAACCAGGTACCGTTGTGCCGCAGCTCTTTCGGGCCGTACGCCCGCGCGATGATCCGGGTCTGCAAGGAGGAGTCGTTCCACCAGCGGCAGGGCTTCGAACTGCTGATGACGATGATGCGCGGCAGCGACGCCCAGCGGGAAATGGTGCAGGAGTCGGTGAACCGGTGGTGGTGGCCGGCGCTGATGATGTTCGGACCACCGGACGACCAGTCGCCGAACTCCGAGCAGTCCATGAAGTGGCGCATCAAGCGGCACACCAACGACGAACTCCGTCAGCGGTTCGTCGACATGTCCATCCCGCAGGCCGAGGTCCTCGGCGTGACGTTCCCGGACCCGGACCTGAAGTGGAATGCCGAACGCGGCGCCCACGACTTCGGGGAACCCGACTGGAGCGAGTTCATGCAGGTGATCAAGGGCAACGGCGCCTCGAGCGTCGAGCGCGTCGCCAACCGGCGGGCAGCACACGAGAACGGGGCGTGGGTGCGGGAGGCCGCAACGGCCTTCGCCCGCCGCGAGAGCAACAAGGAGAACGCACGATGAGCACGGACGACACCGCGGTGCGCGCGGACTGGCCCCTGTACGAGGTGTTCCTGCGGGGCAAGCGCGGACTCAACCACGTCCACGTCGGATCCCTGCACGCCGCGGACGACGAGATGGCCGTCCGCCACGCGCGGGACGTCTACACCCGCCGCAACGAGGGTGTGAGCATCTGGGTGGTGCGGTCCAGTGCGATCGTGGCGTCCAGCCCGTCGGAGAAGGACCCGTTCTTCGCGCCGAGCGGCGACAAGGTGTACCGGCACCCCACGTTCTACGAGATCCCCGACAACGTTCCCCACATGTGATCCGGCCCAGACCGTTTCGCAGGCCGACGAGAATTCCGAGGATGTACCGATGACCGACCACGACAACGCCTACGACGGCCTCGTCGACGAAGACAGCCACGGCCAGTGGGCTTTCGGCACCAGCTTCGACGACCCCCTGGCCGGCGTCGACACCACGGTTCCGGGTGACGTCGACCTCGCCGCACTGGCCGGATACTGCCTGATGCTCGGCGACGACGCGCTGATCAGCTCGCAGCGGCTCGCCGAGTGGAGCACGCGCGCACCGGAACTCGAAGAAGAGGTGGCGCTCGCGAACGTCGGCCTCGACCTGCTCGGTCAGGCGCGACTGCTGCTCGCCCGGGCGGCCGCCGCGGACGCGTCGGTGGTGCCGTTCATTTCGGACACGAGCCCGATTCCCGCCGAGGACGCGCTCGCGTTCTTCCGCGACGAGAACCGGTTCCGCAACACCCGTCTCACCGAACTCGACAACGGCGACTTCGCGCAGACCGTCACGCGACTGCTGGTCTTCGCCACGTGGCGGCTGGCCCTGTTCGACCGCCTGCGCACCTCCCGCGACCCCGTTCTCGCGGCGGTCGCCGTGAAGGGCGTCAAGGAACTCACCTACCACCGCGACTACGCCGCCCGGTGGGTGGTGACGCTCGGTTGCGGTACGGCGGAGTCGAAGTCGCGCATGGAGGACGCCCTCGCCCGGGTGTGGCCGTACGTCGATGAACTCTTCACCCCGACCACCGAAGAACTCGCCCTCGCCGGCGTGGGTGTCGGCGTCGACCCGCGGGACCTTCGCGAGGAATTCGACACCGTGCTCGCTCAGGTGCTGAAGGCCGCGGAGCTCACCGCACCCACGGGCCGGACCGTCGGCACCGTCGGCGGCCGGGCCGGACGCCAGGGCCTGCACACCGAGGCCCTCGGACTGCTGCTCGCCGAGATGCAGAGCGTGGCCCGGGCCCATCCGGAAGGAGTGTGGTGACATGACCACCGCAGTGCGCACCGACGCCCGCCGCCTCGCCGAGTCCGTCCTGGACCCGGAGATGCCGATGCTCACGCTCGCCGATCTGGGAGTGCTCCGCGACGTCGAGGAGCACGCCGACGGATCGGTGGTCGTCACCATCACCCCCACCTACTCCGGGTGCCCCGCCATGGCCACGATGCGCGACGACATCGAGCACACCCTGCAGGACGCCGGCTTCGGCAGCGTCGAGGTCCGGACCGTCCTCACGCCGCCGTGGAGCACCGATTGGATCAGCGACGACGGCCGGCGCAAGCTGCGCGAGAACGGCTACTCGACGCCGGGGCCCGCGCCTCTGCGGACGTCCGGTCCCGTCCCGCTGACCCTCACCGTCAAGCCGCGGGCCGTCACGTGCCCGGTGTGCCACTCCGCCAACACCCGTCTCGATTCGGAATTCGGGGCGACGCTGTGCAAGGCCCTGTACCGGTGCCTCGACTGCCTCGAACCCTTCGATCACGTGAAGGAAATCTGATCATGACCACAGCGGTGTCCCCGAAGCCCGGTGCGGCGTTGCGCAACAGGGCATTCCACACGCTCACCGTCGCCGACGTCGAATCCCTCTGCGACGACGCGGTCGCGGTCACGTTCGACGTCCCCGCCGACCTCGCCGACGAGTTCGCGTTCGGCCCCGGCCAGTCGCTCACCCTGCGGCGCACGATCGACGGCGTCGAGCACCGCCGCTCCTACTCCATCTGTGCGCCTGCCGGTTCCGCGCCGAGGGTCGGTGTGCGCGAGGTGTCCGACGGCCTGTTCTCGACGTGGCTCGTCCGCGACGTCCGGCCCGGCGACCGGATCGAGGTGCAGGGTCCGAGCGGAACGTTCGTCGCCGACCCCGATGCCGGTGGCCGGCACGTGCTGATCGCCGCCGGATCGGGCATCACGCCGATGCTGTCGATCGCCGCGTCGATGCTCGCCAACCCCGACGCCGAAGTCGTTCTCCTGTACGGAAACCGGCGCACCCGCTCGGTGATGTTCGCCGAGGAGATCGCGGACCTCAAGGACATGTACGGGTCGCGATTCGACGTGGTGCACGTCCTGTCCCGCGAGCCCCGCGAGGTGGAACTGTTCACCGGGCGCCTCGACGCCGACCGTTTGCGTGCCCTGTTCACGTCCATCGTGCCGCTCGCCGACATCGACCACTTCTGGCTCTGCGGCCCGTTCGGGATGGTCACCGACGCCGAGACGGTTCTCGGCGAACTGCAGATCGACAAGAGTCGCGTGCACCACGAACTGTTCTTCGTCGACGACGTCCCGCCGCCGATGGAGAAGCACCGCGAACCCGGTGTCACCGGGCCGAGCAGCGAGGTGACCCTCGTCCTGGACGGCCGCTCGACCACGGCGACGCTGCCGCGGGACGAGTCGATCCTCGACGCCGCCGAGAAGTACCGCTCCGACCTTCCGTTCGCCTGCAAGGGCGGCGTCTGCGGAACGTGCCGCGCGAAGATCACGTGCGGTGACGTGGACATGCGACGCAACTACGCGCTCGAGGACTACGAGGTCGACTCCGGCTTCGTGCTGACGTGCCAGACCTTCCCGGTCAGCGACGACGTGACCGTCGATTTCGACGCGTGACCTTACCCAGCCCGCCCACCCCGGAGACTAGAATGACCAGTATCGCCACCCCCTCGCAGGACATCGAGTTCGCCACGCGCGACCGGATCTCGACGCTGCAACTCGAACGTCTGCAGTGGTCACTTCTCCACGCGTACACCAACGTTCCGCATTACCGGAAGGCGTTCGACGACGCGGGCGTTCACCCGAGCGACCTGAAGGACCTGTCCGATCTCGCGAAGTTCCCGTTCACCGCGAAGGCGGACCTGCGGGCCAACTACCCGTTCGGGATGTTCGCGGTGCCGCAGGAGAAGGTCTCCCGCATCCACGCCTCGTCCGGAACCACGGGCCGCCCGACGGTGGTCGGGTACACCGCCAACGACATCAGCAACTGGGCCGACCTGATCGCCCGGAGCCTGCGGGCCGGTGGCGTGAAGCCGTCCGACAAGGTGCACGTCGCGTACGGGTACGGCCTGTTCACGGGCGGCCTCGGCGCGCACTACGGCGCCGAACGGCTGGGCTGCACGGTGATCCCGATGTCCGGGGGCATGACCGACCGCCAGATCCAGCTGATCGAGGACTTCGAACCCGACGCGATCATGGTGACCCCGTCGTACATGCTCACGATCGTCGACGCGATGATCAAGAAGGGCATCGACCCGTCGAAGACGTCGCTACGGACCGGGGTGTTCGGGGCGGAGCCGTGGACCGAGGAGATGCGCACCGAACTCGAGAAGCAGCTGAACATGGACGCCGTGGACATCTACGGACTGTCCGAGGTGATGGGCCCCGGTGTGGCGATGGAATGCGTCGACACCAAGGACGGCCTGCACATCTGGGAAGACCACTTCTACCCGGAGATCATCGACCCGGTCACCGGAGAGGTGCTGCCCGACGGCGAGGAGGGCGAACTCGTCTTCACCTCGCTCACCAAGGAGGCCATGCCGATCATCCGTTACCGCACCCGCGACCTCACCCGGTTGCTGCCGGGCACGGCACGGTCGGTGCGGCGGATGCAGAAGGTCACCGGGCGCACCGACGACATGATCATCCTGCGCGGAGTGAATCTGTTCCCCACCCAGATCGAGGAACTGATCCTCACCGTCTCCGCGCTGGCCCCGCAGTTCCAGTGCATCCTCGACCGCCCCGGTAGGATGGACGAACTGACCGTACGAGTCGAAGCCCGCCCCGACGCGTCCGCCACCGATCATCCCCGTTCCGCCGCCGAACTCCAGAAGCTGGTCAAGAACCGCATCGGAGTGAGCGTGAAGGTGGACGTGGTGGCGTCCGGCGCACTGGAGCGGTCGCTCGGCAAGGCACGGCGACTGATCGACAACCGCTCCGCTCTGTGAGGTGATCGAAGGTGCGTCTCGGTGGTGAACACGCGCGTGACGACGACGGGCAGTTCGAGCACTGGCGGCAGGCCGTCTCCACGGCGTTCGTCCCGCTCGCCGTGGTGTCCACCGCCGAGGACGGCGAGACCAGGTTCACCGGGACCCTGCGCAGCACCGCCCTCGGCGGACTGCAGCTGAGCGAGGTCGGGGGACGGGCGGTGGACGTCCGGCGGACCCGCACGTCCATCAAGCGATCCGACCCCGGCCTGGTGAAGGTGGGTCTGCAACTGTCGGGCCGCGGCGTCATCGTCCAGGACGACCGTGAGGCCGTGCTCGGGCCCGGCGATTTCGCGGTCTACGACACCAGCAAGCCGTACGACCTGCACTTCGCCGGCGACTTCAGCATGTTCGTGCTCATGTTTCCCCGCGACATGCTGCGCATCGCCTCGCGGGAACTGGGCACCGCGTCGGCGCGCCGCATCCGCGGCAGCAGCGGGATGGGCGCGCTCGTCTCGCCGTTCCTGACCAACCTCCACCACTCCGTCGTGACCGGCACGATGCCGACGACCCCCCTCGTCGAGGACGCCGTCGTCGACCTGCTCAGTGCCGCGGTGCAAGCGGAGGCACCCGCCGACGCCACCGCTCCCGGCGCGACACTGCTGCTCCGGGTGAAGTCGTTCATCGACGCACACCTGCACGACCCCGCACTCGACACCGCCACGGTGGCATCCCACCACCACGTGTCGACGCGGCACCTGCAGAAGATGTTCGAGGCGGACGGGCACACGGTGGCCGGGTGGATCCGTCACCGCCGGCTCGAGAAGAGCCGCCGCGATCTCAAGGACGCGCGCTTCCGCGGCGACAGCATCGGAACCATCTGTGCCCGGTACGGTCTCGTCAACTCTTCGCACTTCTCACGGCTGTTCAAGGACACGTACGGGGTATCGCCGCGAGCGTTCCGCGAACAGGAACTCCTGCCGATCAGCGTGTGAGGTCGGCGCAAAATTCGGTCGCGCGCCGCGGCCCCGCAGGTCACACTGGATCGGTCGTCGCGACCTGAGGAGTGGGACCGCTGGAATTGCACGAATACGCCCGGCTCGACGCCGTCGGTCTGCGTGCGCTGATCCGCGCGGGCGACGTCACGGCGGCGGAGGTCGAATCCGTTGCGCGAACGGCGATCGCACAGGCCGACGCCGACCTCGGCGCACTGACCCTGCCCATGCGCGGTGTCAGAGAACGGATTCCAGCCACGCCGCCGTCTCGAACAGGCGTTGCTCGGCGCCGGGGCGCCCGATCAGCTGCAATCCGAGGGGCAGGCCCGCGCTGTCGCGCTTGCCGGGGATCGTGACCACGGGCAGGCCCATCGCCTGCCACGGTCGGCTCAGCACCGGCGTCCCCGTCGCGTCGTGACCGCGGGGAGCGCCGCCGAGCGCCGCGGGTCCGAGGACGGCCTCGTCCTCGTCCAGCGCCGCGAGCAGCAATTGCCGGGTCTCGGCGATTCCGGCCAGGGCGGCACGGTACTGAGCCTCGGTGGTCTGGGCTCCCGCGGCGAACAATTCGGCGAGGGGTGCACTGATCTTGCCTGGCTGTGCCGCCTCGGCGGCGCGTTCCTGGGCCGCGTCGTACGCCATCACCGTGTGGTGGTGTTCCGTCAGCGCCACGACGGCCGCGGCGGCGTCGACCTCCCGGCACCGGACACCCGCGGACTGCGCGGCACCCGCGGTGGTCCTGAGCGCCGCCGTCATGTCCGGGGACACCTCGCCGAGTTCGAACCCACTCCACAGGCGGAGCCGGCGCGGCGCGGAAGGCTCGAGCACGGGCGACCGGGTGCCGTCGCGCAGCGCCGTCCACGCGAAGTGGAGATCGGACACCGTTTTTGCCAGCAGCCCGACCGTGTCGAGTTGGGGACTCAATCCGGTGATGCCGGCGGTCGGGAGTTCGCCGTGGGCGGTGACGAAACCCGCGACTCCGCAGAACGACGCGGGCCGGGTCAGCGATCCCGCGGTCTGCGTGCCGAACGCCAGCGGCACCATGCCCGCGGCCACCGCTGCCGCCGAACCGCTCGACGACCCGCCGGGGGTGTGGTCCACGGCGCGCGGATTGCGGGTCGGGCCGGGCTTGAAGTACCCGAACTCGGTGGTCACGGTCTTGCCGACCGGGAGCGCACCGAGAGCACGCGCACGGGCCACACAGTCGGCGTCCGTCGTCGCCGGGTCCGCGCTCCGCAGCTCACTGCCGCAGCGCGTCGGCATGCCGGCGACGTCGATCAGATCCTTGACGCCGACGGGTACACCCCACAGCACGCCACCGGGGTCGCTGGAGTGGATTCCGGCAGCCGCAGACCGCACCGCGTCGGGATCGAGGTGGGCCCAGGCGTGGATTGCCGGGTCCAGGTCCGCGATCCGCGCGAGCGCCGCCTCCGCCACGTCGATCGGTGTCGTTCCGCCCGACGCCAGTTGCTCGGTCAGGCCCCGGAGTGGGCTGGGAGACTGCACTTCCGTCTTCATTGCATCGCCGCCATCGTGTCGTCGTTCTTCGTCTCGGTCTGTCCGGTGAGCGCCCGGGTGCGCATCACCGAGAAGAGGCGGTCGGCCTGTGCCTTGGTCTCGCCGGACGGCGCCGACATCAGCGCGACGACGACGGACACCGCCAGCGAGAGGGGCGCCACGGCGAGTGCCGGGTTCGAGAATCCGAGGATGGAGTCCGGCCCCTGGACGACGGGGCTGAGCAGGATGACGGTGATCGACAGCGCCAGCCCGACGACGATGCCGGAGATGACAGCGCGTGCCGTCATGCGCTTCCAGTACATGGTCAGCAGCAGCGCAGGCAGGTTCGCGCACGCGGCGATGGACATTCCCAGCGATGCGAGGAACGCGACGTTCTGCTTCTGCGCCGCGAACGCGATGGCGACACCGATGACGCAGGTCGCCACGGTGGCGACCCGGGCCGCGCGGTGCTGAGCCTTCGCCGACACCGACCCGTTGCGGATCACCTGCCCGTACAGATCGTGTGCGATCGCACCCGACGTCGCGATCACCAGGCCGGACAGTGCGGCGAGAATGGTCACGAACGCCACGGCCGCGACGAATGCCAGCAGCACGCCGCCGCCGACGGTTTCGGCGAGTTGGGCGACGGCGAGGTTGCCGCCGCGGTTCTCGGACTTGATCACCTCGACCCCGACCAGCTTGGCGGCGCCGTAGCCGAGTACGGGAACGAGGAGGTAGAACGCGAAGAAGATCCAGATCGCCGTGTAGGCGGACGTTCTCGCCTGCTTCGCGTTCGGGACGGTGAGGAATCGGATCATGACGTGCGGCAGGCCGAGCACGCCGAGAACGAGTCCGACGGTCTGCGACAACTGGTCGAACGACGCTGCGCCCGACGTCCGCTGCGGTGCGACGAACGACTGACCGAATTCGGCGAGCGCGGTGCTGAACGGGCCGAAGGGGTTGAAATCGAAGCGCACCAGCACGAGAACGAACAGCACGACGGCGCACACCATGAGCAGACCGGTCTTGATGATCTGGATCCAGCTGGTGGCGAGCATGCCACCGACGAGCGTGTATGCGGTGGTGAGTGTTCCGATGATCAGCACGGCCACCGCGTAGTCGAGGTCGAACAGCAGCGACACGAGCAGTGCGGCGCCGACCAACTGCGACACGAGGTATACCACGCTGATCACCACCGTGCTGAGCGCCATCATCGAGCGCACGTCCTTGCCGGGAAAGCGGGTGGCGAGGACATCCGCCAGGGTGAAGCGGCCGAGGTTGCGCAGCGGCTCGGCGATCAGCAGCATCGCGAGAACGAACGCGACGGGCACGAAGACCGCGAGATAGAACCCGTTGAAACCGGTCAGGGCGATCGCACCGGTGACACCGAGAAACGAGGCGGCAGAGATGAAGTCGCCGGCGATCGCGACACCGTTCTGGCGACCGGTGAGGCTGCCGCCCGCGACGTAGTGATCGGCCGCCGACTTGTTCCGCTTGGACGCCCACGCGGTGATCATCAGGGTGACGGCGACGAGCGCCGCGAAGAGTGACGCAGAGACGAGGTTCACGGCGCGTTATCCTTTCGCCAGGGAGGCGGTTCGAGCGTCGAGTTCGGCGGCACGCGCCATGTAATACCGGGCCACGACGATGGCGACGGCGAATTGCGCGACGGCGTAGAGCCACGCCACGGTGACGCCGCTGAACACGACGCCGTCCAGCAACGAGGTAAACCCGCCGAGAATCGGCAGTGGCAGGAACAGGGCGAGGACCAAGGCGCTGAGACGAAACGTCAGGGCGGCGCGGGTATCTGCGAGCTCCTGCAGGTCGAGGTCCTGGGGGAGGCGTTCGGGCGGTGACGAGTTGTCCATGTCTATCTACCTCCGGCTGCGGCGGGAACGAGGGCGGGTGTCACGGTGATCGGATCGGACCATTCGTCGTAGAACAGCCAGTCGGGAGATTCGACCGGGACCGACAAGCGGTGGAACTTGCGCTGGAAGTAGACGAGGCTGTCGCCCTGTTCGCGCGTCCGGACGCGGTCGAGTTCGATGAACATCACCGAATGCGATCCCATTGTCTTGATGTCGGCGATCCGGCCCGCGAGCACTACATGGGCGGCGCGCAGGATCGGGACACCGTCGCCGGTGTCCTCCTCCCAGATGTCCCACTGGAAGCGGTCCGCCATCGCCACTTTCGTCGCGCCCGCGAAATGCATGGCCAGTTCTTCGTCGTCGCCGGACAGCACGTTGATGCCGACTCGGCCGTTCTCCCGGAATACGTTGTGCATCGCGCTGTTCTGGTTCACGCACACGAGCGCCGTGGGCGGGGAGTCGGTGACCGAGCAGACGGCGGTGACGGTCATTCCGCAGCGCCCGGCGGGGCCGTCGGTCGTCACGACGTTGACCGCGGCGGGCAGATTCGCCATGGCGGTGCGGAAGTTCAATTGCATGGGAGTGAGTTCGGGCATTTTCAGCCTCCGTGAGTCGGAACGGGAATTCGTGTCACCACGTGGCGCCGGCGATCCTGAAGAAAAGGATATGACGCGCTCGTGCGCTGGAACATTGGCGGCGACGCTACTTTCTCGCAGTAAGTCGCGTACCCGGGTAGGGGATTTCTTCAGTTGGCTGTCGCTTCCGTTACGGTCGGTGTTGACTGGACGGGGAAACAAGTCATCTGTGCGAGGCAGGATTCGATGGAGCAGCAGGAAACACGGGTTTACATCGTCGACGACGATCAGGAGTTGTGCGCATCGCTTGCGTGGCTGCTCGATTCGGTCAACATCACGTCGGAGTACTACTTCTCGGTGCAGTCGTTCCTCGAGGAGTACCGCCGCGACATCCCGGCCTGCCTCGTCCTGGACGTCCGGATGCCGGAAGTCGGGGGATTCCAGCTCCAGGAGACACTCCTCGCCGACGAGTCCCCGATTCCGATCATCTTCGTGTCGGCGCACGGCGACATCAAGATGTCGGTGCGGGCACTGCAACGGGGTGCGCTGACGTTCATCGAGAAGCCCTACGATCCGCAGCACATGCTCGACGTGATCCAGGATGCGCTCCGGGTCGCGCGGCAACGATTCGGCGAGCGCCGCAACCGAACGGAATTGCAGGGGCGGATCGACGCGCTGACGGTGCGGGAACGGGAAATTCTCGCACTCGTGCTCGACGGTCTGCCGAGCAAGAACATCGCCAAAGAGCTGGGCATCAGCGTGAAAACGGTCGACGTGCATCGCACTCGGATCAAGGAGAAGACCGGAGCAGAAAGCATTGCGGTTCTCGTGCGCGACATTCTGCAGGCCGGACTTTCGTGAACTGACAGTGTTCAGGAAAGCTCGACGACGAGTCGCGCGGATTTCGCGCGCGACACACACGCGGCAATTCTGTCTCCCGCCTTTCTCTCACTCTTGGTGAGGCAATTGTCGCGGTGGTCGGGCTCGCCCTCGAGGACGTCCAGGACGCACGTGCCGCAGATCCCCTCCCGGCACGAGGTGTCGATCTCGATGTCGTTCTCTTCGAGTACGTCGGCGATGGATTTTCCGACCGGTACGTCGAACACTTCGCCCGTGTCGAGTTCCACCTCGAACGCCGTGTCCGACTCGGTCGTGGCAGGCGTCGCCGCCTCGAAGTGTTCGAAGTGGACCGCGTCCTCGCCGACCGCCGGTTCGGCCAGCAGGCGCACCCGATCCATGAAACCTTCGGGACCGCACGTGTAGACGTGGGTGGCGGCGGACGCGTCCGCCAGGATCTTCTCGAGCGCCGAGAACTGGTCGTCCCGCGTGAGGCCGAAGTGCTGGTGCACGTCCTGCCGGAAATCCGAATTCTCCAACAGGTCGACGAACGCGGCCTGCGCCCTCGTCCGCGCGAAGTAGTGCAGGTCGAATCGCTGCCCCTGCCGATGCAACGCGAACGCCAGACTCAGCATCGGCGTCAGCCCGATCCCCGCCGCGACGAGGATGTGCCGATCGGCGTCCTCGGCGAGCGTGAGCAATGTCCGCGGCCCGCTGATCCGCAACTCGCTGCCGGTCGTCACGTGATCGTGCAGTGCGGCCGAGCCACCGCGCGGGCCGGTCTCGCGTTTGACGGCGACGACATACGAGTCGGACTCGTGCGGCGGGTTGCACAACGAGTACTGGGTGAGGACCTCGGTGGGTCCGAGAATGTCGATGTGGGCGCCCGCAGGGTACGGATCGAACGGTGCACCATCCGCCCGGACCAGCCGGAACGACTTGATGTCCGGCGTTTCCTCGACGATTTCCGCGACAGTGACAGTGAACATGCTCATGGTGATTCTTCCTCCGGTGCTGCGACCCGTCGCCCTCGAGCGGGGGTCAGCGCATGTACAGGCCGCCGTTGACGTCCCAGCAGGCTCCGGTCACCGACGCGGCGGCCGGAGATGCGAGGAGGGCCACCGTCTCGGCGATGAATTCGGGCGACCCCAGTGTGCCCACCGGGATGGTGGTGAGAATGGCCGCCAGTTTGTCCGCGGGCACCGTCTCGCGCACCACCGGCAGGTCCAGCGGACCGGGCGACACCGCGTTGACGGTGACACCCGACGGTGCGAGTTCCCGGGCGAAGACCTTGGTCAGCGTTCCGACACCGCCCTTCGCGGCCGCGTAGTGGGCCCCGGTCGCCGTGCCGCCGTTCTGGCCGGCGAGCGAGGCGATGTTGACGATGCGGCCGTAGCCGCGTTCGGCGAAGTGACTCCCGAACACCTGGCAGCCGAGGAACGCGCCGTTGAGGTTGATCTCGACGATGTCCGAGAACTCCTCCGGCGCAATGTTCATCAACGAGCCGGTCTGGGAACGGCCGGCATTGTTGACGAGAACGTCCGCCCCACCCCAGAGGTCGACGACCCGGTCGCGCAAAGACTCGAAGTCGGGCTTCTTCCGGACGTCGAGGACCGCGGCGACGGCGGTGTTTCCGGAGGAATCCAGGTCCACCGCAGTCTCTTTCGCGGCGGCCTCGTCGATGTCTGCGACCAGTACGCGATATCCGCGGTCGTGCAACACTCGGGCGATGGCGGCGCCGAGTCCGCGTCCGGCGCCCGTGACTACTGCGACGTGATCCATGTCGAACTCCTATTTCTGGATGGGAAGGTCAGAGGAGGTACCCGGAGGCGTTGACCGCGGCCTGCGAGTTGACGAGCCTGATGACCTTCAGGTCCAGCCGCGGCCCGGCCTCGGTGTCGCGGATGCGGTGCGTGACGTCGGCGGCGAGGGTCTGCTGGTCGTCGCGTTTGAAGCCCACGAGGATCTGCGCGGACTTCAGCGTGATCGAGTCCTCGGTGCGGTCCTCGACGGTGAAGCGGGAGACGGTGCGAACGGTGCGGGCTGCGGCGAGCGCGGACATCGAGTAGCCGGAGGTCAGGCGTTCGATCCGCATTCGCCGCATCCGGGTGTCGTCGTTGACCATGTTCAGCGATCCGTCGAAGTCGTCGGTGTCGGGGTCGATGGGAATGACGTACCGGCCGTCGTCGGTCCACAGGGCGTCCCAGGTCTGGTAGTCCTTGGCGTCGAGTAGGGCCGCTTCGTGCCAGACGAGTTCGATCGCCTGCAGTACCCGGGTGTCGGACAGTGCGATCGTCAGGAGGTCAGTGCTCATCGGTCATCATCCTCTTCCACATTGCGTAGGCCTCGCGCATTCCGGTTTCGTCGGTGACGTGCGAGGTGCGGTGCCCGTCGCTGTCGAGTGCTTCACGGTTCAGGCCGCGGTTGACCATGATCGGCATTCCCGGTGCGCCGCGGGAGCCGCGCTGAACCCGGTCCCAGGCCTCGGAGTCGTCGGGGCTGCCGAACCCGAACGGGCCCTGGAAATGTTCGTGGATGCGGAGACGTTCGCGGTTGACGATCTCGGGTCCGCCGTCCATGCCGAGGGCGATGTGCCGGATCTCGGTCTCGTCGACCGCGATCGGGCGCAATACCCGGAAGAACGACATCGACATCGCGACGTTGGGGAAGATGTTGAGGTTGAACCCGGCGCCGTGCATGGACCGGACGATGCGGCGGACCTGGTCGGCGGGCATCGTCTTCGACAGTTCCGCGACGATGTGGTCGAAGCGGGCCTGAATCTTCTCGGTGCCGTCGTCGTGGTCCAGGTCGACGTGCTCCGGGACCATGATGGCGACGCTGTGACCGTTGCCGAGCGCGTGCGTGACGGCGTTGTCGTCGGTCATGAAGGAGAGCATGTCGGCGGTTTCGGCGTCCACGGACGACATCCAGGAGCGGTGCACGATGGGGAAGTGGTAGCCGTCGGTGGTGTTCTCCAACTGGATCTTCCAGTTGCCGCGGAAGCGAAAGCAGTGCTCGCCCTGGGTCTTGATCGGGTAGCCGGCGCCCTGCTTCATGAACAGGTCGATCCACACCTTCGCGTCACCGAGGAAGTCGTCGAGGGGCTCGATGTCGGGGTTGAAGCTGGCGAAGATCATGCCCGCGTACGACTCCACCCGCAGGCTCTGCAGCGGGAGATCCTTCTTGTCGAGGTCCTCGTCGTAGCCGTCGGGGTAGGGGATTCCGCGCAGCCGCCCGTCGAGGGCGTACGACCAGCTGTGATAGGGGCAGGTGAACCCGTTTGCCTTGCCCTTGGGGACCTCGCAGACGCTGGCCCCGCGGTGGCGGCACCGGTTGAGCAGGACGTTGAAGTTGCCCTTGCGATCGCGGTTGACGATCACCGGCTGCCTGCCGATGGTCGCCATCTTGAAGCTTCCGGTCTCGGGGATCTCGCTCTCGTGGGCGACCCACACCCAGGTGCGGTAGAAGATCCGCTCGAGTTCGGCCTCGAACATGTCGGGGTCGGTGTACAGCGATCCGTCCACGCGGTCGTCGGTGGCGAGGTCCGCGAAGTTGGTTGCGGTGAAGCCGGCGTCTGTGGGATCCAGCGAAGTGGTCATCACATTCTCTTTCAATTCGATTCGAGCAGTCGCGGTGCCTCGTCGAGGCGGGTGGCGAACAGCTTCTCGGTCGTGAAGTGGCTGATCCGGGCTGTGCCGTCCCGGACTTCGCACTCGGCGGTGATGCGGGCGACGAGCATTTCGGCCGATTCGTCCTCGTACCGCGACAGCTGTTGCATGACCCACCGCCCCTGCGCGGTGGGTCCGTCCACGTCGATCTGCTCGTTGCCGAGCAGGTGCGCATTTCCCCGGAAATGGGAGCTCGGTGGGAGGTACGCGGTGAGCATTCCGACGATCTCCCGGCGGCCCTGCCGCTTGCCGAACTTGTGCGCGTAGTCGCTGCCGACGCCTTCCCACACCGCGTCGGCGGTGAAGAGGGAGCCGAGTTCTTCGGCCGAGAACTGCACGGACGGAACGTCACACAGTTCCATGTAGCGGCACATCACCCGGTGAACGGCCTCACGCGTCTCGATGCGCTCGGTCGCGTCCGCACGGTGCATGTCGCTCACACGCCGAGGTCGACGTCTTCGCGGACGGTGAGCGCGCGGCCGATGCGGGCCTCGATCTTCGCGTATCGCCACAGCGTGTACTCGCCGACCGTGGTGGTGCGGAAGAGGTTGCAGACGTCCTTCACGGTCTCCTGGGTGTCGACGTCGGCGAGGATGTAGCACGTCCACGGCCAGCCGTCCGACGGTCCCACCATGTGGCTGTCGTCGTCGATGTCCCCGATCACCCGGACGCCCGGCGTCTCGGCCAGCGCGTCCATCATCCCGGAGAACGCCTTCCACACCAGCCCGCCCTGGCCGGTCGGGAGGTCGAAGAAGTTCTGGTTGATGCCGATGCAGAACAGCACTCTCAGTGGTGCGGTCATGGTTGTACTCCTGAAGGGTCGGTGGTGGTCGGGGTGCGTCCGGTGCTCAGATGAAGCCGGGGAACGGCGGGATGTCCATGAGCACCGCACCGGCGCTGTCGTAGATGCCGTCGCCGAGGAAGGCGTGCTGCGGCGGGACCAGTGCCTCGCGCATGTACCGCTGCATCGCGTTGCCGTCGTAGATCGCGCCGGTGCCCGACAACTGGAATGCGGTGTGCACGGCGGACGCGCCAGCCTTGGCGACGTGGGTCGAGGACAGGCGGAGAAGTGCCGCAAGCTTTTCCGGGACGGGATCACCGTCGACCACCGTGGCGTACGCCTCGTCCGTGACCTCGTAGAAGAAGGCGCGGGCGGACCGCAGCGTCGCCTCCGCCTTGGCCAGGTCGATGCGGTAGTAGGCGCGGTCGGCGAGCTTGGGCGCCCCGGTGATGCCGGTGCGTCCCGCACCGACCTTGATCGCGTGGTCGAGCGCGGCACGTCCCACTCCGAGATTGACGACGGCCAGCACCTGGGCGGCGTACGCGATGGAGGGATAGCGGTAGAGGGGTTCGTCGACGGTGGGGGTTCCGCCTCGGATGAACGTCCAGTCCTCGGGCACGACGACGCCGTCGACCTTCAGTTCGTGGCTTCCGGTACCGGAGAGCCCGACCACGTCCCAGTTCTCGACGATCTCGACGTCCTTCGGCCACAGCAGGGCGGTGCGGGGCTTGCCCGCGGTGGAGTCGCCGCCCCGGATGCCCACACCGAGGATGTCGGCGCCCTTGCATCCGCTGGCGAACTTCCACTGCCCGCTGATCTTCAGGCCACCCGGCACCTGTTCGGCGGGTTGCACCGGGAACAGACCGCCGGCGAAGACGAGGTCGGGGCTGTCCTTGTACAACTCGGCCTGCGTCGCGAGGGGTAGCGCCGCCAAGTAGACGAGGGCGGAGCCGAAACTCGCGACCCAGCCCGCCGACGCGTCCACCGCGGAGATTCGTTCGATCATCCGAAGGAACTCGCTCGGGGGCAGTGCGTCGCCACCGAACTGCCGGGGGGTGGCGGCGCGGTAGATGCCGACCTGCTTGAACTCGTCGATCATGTCGCGAGGCACGAACTTCTGGCGTGCGAACTCTTCCCGCCGCAGGGCGACGTGCTCGAGGACGTCCTCGAACGACAGCGTCCCGTTCGCGGCGGTGTCCGTCGTGTCGAGGGTCGGTGCGGTGGTGGTCATCAAATACTCCGATCGACGCGAAGTAGAAGGGGTGGGGCGTGTTTCGTGTCGAGTTCCACGCTATTGCGGTGGCGGGCATCACTCAATCGGTGCTTCCTCCCGCACACGTGCAGAGATGTCGCCTCGGAGTAAAGGATTTCCCTATCGTGTCCGCGGTCTGCACTCTCAGTAGACTCGACGTGAGCCCAAGGAGGCCGCATTGTCCGATCTCGCGCCGTCCGACTACGAACAACTCGTCGAGTCGCTCCGCTACTGCGTCCTGGTCCACGATGCGGCGACCAAGGACATACTCTGGGCCAACAGGGCTGCGTCGGAACTGCTCGAGTTCACGGTCGAGGAACTCAAACCGCTCAAGGCCCCCGACATGAGTTCGCCGGCGAAGCGTTACCGCCGGTCGGTGGGACGGCGGTGGTTGCAGGAGGCCGTCGACAACGGGGCGGCGGTCACCGAATGGGCATATCGCGCGAAGAGCGGACGAGAGGTCCTGACGGAGGCGATCGCGATCCGGGTCGAGTTGAGCGCCCGGACCGTGGTGATGGTGCAGTTCCGCGACATCGAGCAGGAAACGTCGATGCGCCGCGACCTCACGCGCACCGAGGCCGACCTCAGCCGCACCGAGGCCCGCCTGGCCGCGTTCCTGCGGAACATGGCCGAAGGCATCCTGGTCCTCGACGACGACAGCCGCATCACGTATGCGAGCGAGGCGGCCTCGGAACTCCTGAAGGTCCCGGTGGCATCGCTTGTCGGCGAACGTTTTACGGAGTTCTGCCGGGCGGGGCAGTCACGAGAGAGCGTGCGCCGGGCCCTGGATCTCACGACCGCCGACGGGGGTTCCCAGAGCCTGCGCTACGAGGTGGAACTGACAGCCGAGGAGCGCCGCTGGCACGCGGGAAGCTGCCAGCACATCGCGATCGAGAACGATCTGAGCGGGCACCTGCTGCTCTTCCACGACGTCACCGAGCACGTCCGCACCGAGCAGGAGCACGAGCGGGACTCGCAGTACCTCAACTACCTGGCCCGCTACAACGCGATGGGCGACATGGCCATGGCCATCGCGCACGAGTTGGCCCAGCCGCTCGCGGCCGCCACCAATTTCATCGCCGGAACGCAGAGCCGGCTCGGTGACGGGCACAGCAGTCGCGACGAGGTGAGCTGGGGCCTCGGGGAGGCGCGCAAGCAGATCGACCGGGCCAATCAGATCGTCCGGAGCCTGCGCGAATACGTGACGCAACTCGAGGAGTCCCAGCAGATCGTCGACCTCAACGACATCGTCGACGAGTGTGCGTATTTCGTCGACATCCGCGGCCGGCAGAAGGGTGTTCACGTCGAGTACCTCCGCGCGCCCGGGCCGGTCGCCGTCGTGTGCGAGCGGGTGCTCACCGGGCAGGTCATCCTCAACCTGTGTTTCAACGCCATCGACGAGATGGCGGAGTGGCCGGCCGCCGACCGCATCGTGACGGTCCGCACCGACGCCACCGCGACGGAGGGCGTCGTGAGCGTCGAGGACCACGGCAAGGGTCTCTCGCATGTCCCGGACGGCCGAATCTTCGACGGCGTGTTCACCTCGAAGTCCACGGGTCACGGAATCGGACTTGCGCTGAGCCACCGCATCATCAGCCGCCAGGGCGGGACGATCACCGCACGCGAGAACGATCCGCACGGGGCGGTCTTCACCTTCACGCTGCCGGTCGACCCTACCGCTGAGCGACCAAATGTTGCACAGGGGTAAAGGTTTCTTGGATTCCGTTGAGCACGATCCGGTTCTAGCGTTATGGGAAAACCACCGCGGCCCCGGAGGTACCTCGTGGACTATTCGCATCACCATCGCACATTCCTGACCTGTTACGCCGACACCCACCGCTACGGCTGGCATCACGTCGACCTCTTCGTGCACGACGAGCACGGCAACGAAGTGAACTGGGTGCACTGGCAGGTGCGGGAGGACGGACCGGACGGCGCCGACGTGGCCACCGCGCGCGTCGAGCCGAACCTGCGGCGGACCACCGACTGGCAACGCGGAATCAGCGCCGACGGAAGCGAGTACTGGATCGCCGAGGCTGCCTGGGCGCAGTGACGTGCCCGGACGCCGAACGGCCGGTTCACCTACAGCAGTGGTGAACCGGCCGTGCGGATGTCGTCGGTATCGGGCCTACGCGACACTCTCCGTGACGCGCTCGAACACGACCTTCCCGCCCAGCACGGTGGTGACGACCTGCATCGCGGGGATGTCGTGCGGGTCGATGGTCTCGAGGTCGCCGTCGAGGATGCACAGGTCGGCCACCTTGCCGGCCTCGAGTGACCCCTTCCAGTCCTCGGCGAAGTCCTGCCACGCCGCGTTGATGGTGTAGGTCCGGACGGCATCGGCGAGCCCGATGGTCTGGTCGGGTCCGCTCACCGCGCCGCTGGCCTTGCTCTCCCGCAGGATCATCGTCGAGATGCCCTGGCGCCAATCGGGCGGTGTGACCGGTGCATCGGAACTGCTCATCAGGTGCACCCCGGATTCGACGGCGCTGCGGTACGGCCATTCGTAGGCGGCGCGTTCGGTCCCGACCACCCCGACCTCGAGGTCGGCGATCGTCCACTTGATCGTAGGGTTCATGTTGACGCCGATATCGTTGTCGGCCAGTCGCTTCAGGGTGGCTTCGCTGATGAAGTCGCCGTGGATCAGGTAGTGCCGGGCGTCGTCGCGGGGGTGCGCGTTCTGGGCGGCGATGATCGCCTCGGCGACGGTGTCGATGGCACGGTCGCCGGTGACGTGCACACCGATCTGGTAGCCGGCTTCGTGGCCGATGCGGACCATCTCGGTCACCTCGTACACTTGCCGCTCGTCGGTGTCGCCGCCGACGCACAGGGAACCGCAGCCGCCGCCGACGTACTCCTCGTGCATCCACGCGGTCTTGCTCGGCGGGATGCCGTCGGCGAACACCTTCACCCCGAGAACCCGGAACATCCGCGGGTCCACCGTGTCCGGAACCTCGATGTCGGCGAGGTTCTTCCCGAAATCCTCGGCGGAACCGGACATTCCGGTGGGCAGGAGGAGAAGATTGACGCGGGCGCCCAGTTCTCCGCGTCGGGCGAGGTCGGCATACACCGACAGGCCCTCCGCGCCCATCGCGCCTCCGGCGAGGGCTTCGCCACCGGGGCCGATCGCCGGGTCGGTGAAGCTGGTGATCCCCTCGCTCTGCAGGATCGAGATCGCCGAGCGGAGTGCTTCCTCCCGGCGCTCCCGGGTAAGGGCCGGCAGAACCCGCTGCACGAGGGCCTGCGCTCCCTCCATGACGATGCCGGTCAGCAGGCCGTCCTCGCCGGTGGGCATGAGGCTGCCGGGCGGCAGCGGGGTCGTCTCGTCGACCCCGGCGAGGGCGAGCGCCGCGCTGTTCACCCACGACGTGTGCCGGGAGAAGTCCTGCAGGAACACGGGATTGTTCGGGGACACCTCGTCGAGGTCCCAGCGGGTCGGCGTCCGCCCCTCCTCGGCGAGGCATTCGTCGAGATAGCCGTCGTCCCAGCCCGTTCCGATGATCCAGGTGCCGTCCTCGGCGGCCGACGCGGCCTCCCGCACGCGTTCGCGGACGTCGGCGATCGACCGGACGGCCGGGAACGACACGTCGAGCGACAGCGGCGGCGTGTCCAGTCCGTAGGCGATGGCGTGCAGGTGTGAATCGTTGATTCCGGGGAGGATCGTCTTCCCTTCGAGATCCGTGACCACGGTGTCCGGTCCGATCAGGGCTTCGATCTCCGCGTCGGTGCCCACCGCATGGACGAGTCCGTCGCGGACCGCGAGGGCGGTGGCGATCGTGAAGTCCTCGTCGACGGTGAAGACCTTGCCGCGGGTGTAGACGGCATCGGCGTAACTCATCGGTTCCTCCAGGGTGCTGTCGGTGGGAGGGCGGTCAGACGGCCATCGGGGCCATGCCCAGAATCATCAGTGCGGATCCCGCTGCCGCGGTCTTGACACCGGAACGCTCGCGGCGCGGGGTGGAGCGGTAGAGATACAGGGTCGACAGTGCCCAGCACACGAGCACGACGAGGGGAAGCCAGCCGGTCGAGATTCCTGCGCCACCGTGGTGGTGGCCGGAGGGTGCCGGCGTAGACGCCGCCGGGGTGGCGGCGGACATCGGCGCCAGGAGCAGCAGCACACCCATGGCCGTGAGGTCGACCGCGCAGGGAACCGCGGTCCGGCGGTGCATCGTCTCGCCGGTGACGAACACGGCGAGGCCGATGAGGACGGCACCCTCGAGCAGGTGAATCCCTGCCGGCACACCGGGGATCATCATCGCGACCATGGACAGCGCCATCGCGGCGTGCGCGATCCGAACCCGGCAGTCGGTTCCGTGTGCCCGCCACATCGGGACGAGGGCACCGACCGCTCCGACGAACATCGCCGCGTGCACGGCAGGGATCTCGAACATCGTCGGACTCAGATCGTGGGAGTGAGTTCGCGGTGCTGCGCGACGTCGGCGCGGCTCTGCCGGGTGACCCGGGCGACGACCAGTCCGGCGACGAAGAACAGTGCGATGACGGCGAGCAGGATGTCCGCGAGCAGTGCCGACCCGCCGATCAGGGTGGTGAAGTTGTCGAGCACCAACCAGGTGACGGCCACCAGTCCCACACATCCGAGCACGGGGGCGATGCGGGTGTGCCAGAGCCGGGTGTCCAGCCGGGTGCGGGCGAAGAACGCGATGATCGCGACGCTGGTGAGCACCATCAGCACCAGGATGCTCACGGTGGCCAGACCCGCCATCCAGGTGAACAGTTGCAGCACCGGGTCTGCGCCTGCAAGTGCGAACACCCCTACGACCACCGTCGCGGAGATCGTCTGGGCGATCGAGCCGACGTGCGGGGAACCGTGCTTGGGGTGGGTGCGGGCCAGTGCCCGCGGGGCCGCACCCTTGCGGGCCAGGGCGAACACGTACCGGGAGATGGCGTTGTGGAACGCGAGCAGCGCGGCGAACAGGCTCGTGACGAGCATGATCGCCATGACGTCGGCGGCGGGTCCGCCCAGGAACTGCGCGGCCGCGGCGAACGTCAACCCGGCAGGGTCGGCGGCAGCGGCCGCGGAGACGTTGTCGCTGCCGAACGCGAGCACCACGGCCCAGCTTGCCAGGGCGTACACCAGCCCGATGACGATGACGGCGGCGTACGTCGCGATCGGGATCGTGCGCCGGGGGTTGCGGGCCTCCTCGCCGTAGATCGCGGTCGCCTCGAAGCCGATGAACGACGCGATCGCGAACATCAATGCGACACCGGGGGATCCGCTGAAGAACGACGTCGGGGTGAACGACGCGAAGTCGATACCCGCGGCCCCGCCCCGCACCAGGACACCGAACGACAGCGCCAGGATGATGCCGATCTCGAGGACGAGGAGGACACCGAGCACCTTGGCGCCCAGATCGATGCTGCGGTATCCGAGCACGGCCACCAGCGCGATGAGGACCAGCGCCCACATCCACCAAGGCAGGTCGGGTCCGCCGTACTGGACCACCAGTCCCTGGATGGTCGCGGCGGCCAGGCCGTACACGGCGGCCTGGATGGCGGTGTAGGTCAGCAACGCGAGGCCGGCGGCCCCGAGCCCGCAGGATTCGCCGAGACCCTTGGCGACGTAGGCGTAGAACGCGCCGGTGTCGACCATGTGGCTGCTCATCGCCGCGTATCCGACGCTGAAGACGAGCAGGACCAGCGCGGCGATGAGATAGGCGGTCGGGGCGCCCGCGCCGTTGCCGATCGCGATCATGACGGGCAGGGCGCCGCCGATCGCCGTGAGGGGAGCGGCGGCGGCGATGACGAGGAAGACGATCCCGACGACGCCGATGGATCCGCGCAGCTTGCCGGCTCCGGAACCGGTGGTGGTGTCAGGCATGAGTGCCCCCGTCCGAGTGGCAGCTGCTGCCTCCGGTCGAGCAGTGCTTCGACGTCGTGCGGGGCACGTCGAGGGAGGGGTTGCGGTCGAAGAAGCCGTTGGGCTTCAACGTGAATCCGGTGTAGTCGACGGGCATGATCGGCCAGTCCTCCGGTCGCGGGAAGTGGGTGAGACCGAACGTGTGCCACACGACGAGGTCCTCGTTCTCCAGATCGCGGTCGCCGGCCACGAAGCTGGGCAGTCCGGCACCGCCGGCGTGCTGGTTCACGAAATCGCCTGCCGCGTACCGCTCCTTCTCGTCGAACTGCGTGACCCACAGGTGCTTGGTGGCGAACGTCGCCCGCGCCGCGATCGACGAGTCGTCGTCGGCCAGCAGGATCGGCTGCCCCTCCGGGTGCAGCGCGTACGCCACCGGCTTGCCCAGACGGTTCAGCTTGTTCGGGTTGCTGATGTGCCACACCCGTCCGACGCTGTTGTCCGCGAGGCGCTGCGCCTCGGATTCCTTCGTCAGCGGTGTGCGCTCGAGGGTGAACGCATTGCCGTGCACGTTTCCGGGGCCCATCTTCACCCGCTTGGTCTGCACCTCCTCGACGGAGTTGCGGTCGCCGTCGATCATCATGTCGAGGCGGGCGCTGAACAGGTGCTGGTGATACGGGGCGCCGAGGCCGGGGGCGATCTCCGACGCGTACGGGTAGTCGCCGCCCGGGTGACCCGACGTGAAGACGACGCCGGTGGCCTTGACCTCGAACTCGATGGTGCCGTCGAGGTAGAGGTACCAGAAGAAGCCGTAGTCGTAGTTGCCGATCGTGGTGAAGAAGGAGACGACCAGGCGGCGCTGGCGGCGCGTCTCCGCCGAGCCGGCCCACAGGTCGGTGTGCTTCCACAGCACGCCGAAGTCCTCCTCGTGCATGCACACCGCGTTCTTCAGCGTCTTGGGACTGCCGAACTCGTCGGCGATGACGGCGTCGAAGTAGGTGATGTCGCCGACGCAGTCGCAGCCGAGTTCGAGGGCGTTCGCGTAGCGGCCCACCATGTACTCGCCGGTGTCGAAGTAGTTCTGCCACGACCGGACCGGTGAGGGGTCGCCGTAGGGCACGACCATCTCGGCGATGGACGCGCGGTGGATGATCGGGCGGACCTGGTCGCCGTCGGCGAATCCGAGCTGATGGAGGACCAGTCCCTCGCGGGCGTCGAAGCCGACGCGGAACGACCACTTCTCCCAGTCGACGCGGTTGCCGTCGACGACGAAGCTGGGGCCGTCGGGCTGGGTGATCTCGATGGGCTTCTGGGTGGTGCGCAGCGGGCCGGTGACGGCGAGGTCGTCGAAGTTGCCCGACTCCTCGGGGATCGGGACGGCGCCGAGGTCGAGGACGTCGGTGACGGTCCGGTTCATGACGTCGACGAAGCCGACGAGCCCGTCGATCGGGTGGGCCCAGGCGTGGTCCTTCGGGTGGTCCTGGCGGAACGCGAGCCCGCGGAGGATCCGCTTGCCGGTCTCGCCGGGGTAGTCGAAGACGCCGGCCGAGAGGGGAGCGACCCGGACGTCGGCGACGTCGAGTCCGCGGGCGGCGAGCGCGGCGAGCCAGCGTTCGTCGGCGGACAGCACCTGCTCGACGAGTTCGAATTCCTCGTCCAGGACCGGCATCTGACCGTCGCGGGTGGCGTCGAGGGTGACCGAGCTGATCACCGACCGCTGAGTCACGGACACCACGACGTCCACGGCGTTGGGCGACGAGATGTCATGCAGCAGAACGCGGAATCGGCGATCGGTCTCGTTGGTCTCGGCCGGGTACAGCGTCGACTTGTCCGGTTCCTCGAGACCGACGTAGACGAATCGCGTCTGCTCGGTCAGCGCGTCGGCGGCCTCGAGGATCTCGCGGAGCGATGCGATCTCTTCGACGGTCGGCAGCGACAGCGGGTGGTCGATACGCGCAGGGGAAAGGGTGGGCATGTCGCGATCCTTTGGTTCTACGGGTGTTGAATAAAAAGCTTAGTGACGTACGTTACAGCCGAGGTGCCCTCGTGTAAACAGTGAATTTCGGATCCGGACATACTGGGCGTCCGGTCAAAGGTGCGCTATCGGACTCCGCAGCAACGGAATTGGACGAGCGTACGAAAAATCAGAGAGTGGTGACGAACCGCTCGAGCATCTCCAGCTGACGCTCCGCCGACGTCTCGCCCGGCGTGAGGACACCCAGAATCTGCATGCCCATCATCATGTTGAGCAGTTGCTCGACCACGATCGTGACGTCGATGTCGCCGACGGTGCCCTCCTCGCGGGCCTGCTCGAGGAAGATCGCCATCTGCTCGCGCCAGCGGTCCATCGTCCGCCGGTTGGTCGCGGCCATTTGCTCGTCGTACATGGCCCGCGGCCACAGGGAGGCGGCGATCCGGGCCTCGAGGAGTTTCTCCTCGTTGATCGGCATCACCTCGCGGCACAGGATACGCAAGGCGTCGAGGCCGGTCGCGTCGCCGAGCGCCTCCGTGATCCGGCGATCCGTGGCCTCGGAGATGTGCTCGTACGACGTCCGGAGGATCTCGTCCTTGCCCGCGAAATAGTGGCTCAGGGCGCCGTTGGTGTACCCGGCCTCGGTGGCGATGTCGCGCATGTTCGCGGCCTCGATACCGCGGGCCGCGATCAGCCGCCAGGCGGCGGCGGTGATGCTTCGCCGACGTTCGTCGTGATCCACGAGCTTAGGCACGACGTGTTCCTGCCCCACCAGCGATCATGCGACCACGGTATCAATGAGCTCCGCCGAGATTGAGCACGACCACTCCGGAGACGACGAGACCCAGTCCGAAGATCTTCGTCGCGGTCAGCGGTTCACCGAGGAAGGCGGCCCCGATCGCGACGATCGCCGCCGTCCCGAGCCCCGACCACATTGCGTAGGCGATCCCGACCGGCACCGTCTTGACCGCCTGCGACAGGAACAGGAACGCGACGACGTACCCGGCCAGGCACCCGACCGTCGGCCACAGCCGGGTGAAACCCTCAGTGGACTTCAGCAGGCTCGTGCCGAACACCTCGGCGGCGATCGCGGCGAGCAGGAACACGTACGGCATGGCACTCCATCACGAATCAACGGACATATCGGGCGTCCGTGACAGAGAACCACGCCGGGAGCGGCGGCGCGCACGCCGCCCCACCGCCCCCGGTGCGAGCACCTACGAGTACATGATGACGCCGCGGACGTTCTCGGCCTTCCGCATGGCCTCGTAGCCGTCGTTGATCTGATCGAGTGTGTATGTCCTCGTGATCATCTCGTCCAGCTTCAGCTGACCCTCCATGTACAGGCGGAGCAGGTGCGGGATGTCGAACCGGATGTTCGCGTTCCCGAACCACGCGCCCTTGAGGGTCTTGCGCATCGCCGTCAGATCGAACAGGTTCAGATCGACGTCGTTCTGGGTGACGTCGCCGACCGACACGTGGACGCACGTGCCACCCTTCGCCACCAGGCTCATCGCCGGAGCGATGATGCGGCCACTCGCATTCGCGACGGTGATGAGCACCTTGGCCGCGAGCTGGCCCCACGTCAGGTCCTGGAGGAGGGGGAGGGCCTCGTCGATGCTCGCCGCGGTGTGCGTCGCGCCGAAGATCTTGGCCTGCTCCCGCTTGAACTCCGACGGGTCGACGACCACGACGTGCCGGGCACCGGCGAGCGCGGCGCCCTGAACCGCCCCGCACCCGACGCCGCCCATGACGATCACCACGACGGTCTCACCGGCCTGGACGCCGGCGGCGTACACCGACGACCCCCAGCCGGTCGTGACACCGCAGCCGACCAGCGCCGCCTTGTCGAGCGGGATGTCCTTCGTGATCTTGACGCACGACGCCTCGTTGACCACCGTGTACGGCGAGAACGTTCCGATCAGGCACTGGATGGCAGCGTCCTTGCCGCGAACGTGATGCCGCGCCGTGCCGTCCGAGATCTGCCACCCTTCGAGCAGGTGGGCACCCAGGTCGCAGATGCTGGACTGTCCGGTCGCGCACTGCCGGCACCGCCCGCACGCGGGGATCTATCAGTTTCTGGCCCTGTCTGTCACCGGGAATTGGTGACTGCGGAGTTCGTGGGCTGTCGGTCGTCGGGTGCGCAATGGCGCCGACGGAGGCCCGGTTGCCTTCTCGGCGCTCGGGTTCGAGTCCCCAACTCTGTAGCCGCGCAGACCCGGGACGCCTCTCCAAGAAGGGCTGTATCAGGTTGTGCAGGAGAGACTCCCGAGAGGGAGGAGGTATTCATTGGGGTGCCGGGTGCCGGGTTCGGTAGGACGGGAGGGATCGCCAGCCGATCAGCAAAATGTTGCGGGAGAATGCTATTGGTGCGGGATATCGGATCTGTAAGGATCGCGGTTCGTGTCTCGAGGAGAGCAGCGAGCAGGGTGCGGGCGGACGCTCGACCCTGCGGCTCGGGCCGACACCTAGTGGTGGGATGTGGCGGGATCGACTTGCTTAGTTCATAGGTGGCGCGGATCGAGCGGTTCTTTGTCGGAGGTCGGCGTTACAGTCGAGGCCCTGCGAGACGTGGGGTAGCAGACCGTGGGAAACGGAGGTAATCGATGAGCTTGCCGAGCGGCGGCGATTCTTCACGGGAGAGGAATGAGCCCGGGTCCCTTCGGGGTGTTCCTGGCGCCGGGTCGGCTGGCGTGAGCGGGCCGGGATCGACGGCGCCGCGGCAGTTCGCGTTCACCACCCGCGCCCATGTGGCGGTCGACGACGCGACCGGTGCTCCGATCGGACTCGACGACGTCGACACCCGGGTGGGGTGGTTGCTCGACCTGATCACGGCGGCCGGCACCGAGTTGACGGCACGGCTGTGGCAGCCGGTCACGTTCGACGTCCTCGCGGCCGGGGTGGACCGGCAGGACCGTCGGATGCTTGCGCAGGGGCATGTCGCCGCGGCCCGCCTCGGCTGGAACCCGCACTACCCGGACGGGGTGTACGTGCCGTCGAGGGTGAGCAGGGTGGTGACGGCGCAGGTGATGGCGTCCCTGCGGATCCTCGCCTACCGGGATACCGCGATCACGGCGCTGTCTGAGCGGTTCGACCCGGCCACCGGTCGGATAACCCCGCCCACCGCCGCCGCGGACATGGTGCCGTTGGGCTTCGCTCGGGGTGTGCGGCGCCAGCTCGTCGCCCGTGCTCGCCGGACCGAAGACGCGCAGTCGGCGCGGTTGCGGATCACCGACGTCCAGGGACCACCGCAGACGAGCGCGATGGCCCGACTCTCGGCCGCCGATCGGCAGCTCGCACAGATTACTGTGATCGGCCGTGAGCTGGTGTTGACGGTGAAACTGCCCACCAGCCCCGCCCCTACGGGACGGGGGCAGTGGCGGCGGGTCCGGCTGACCGCCACCATCCCCGGGCACCTGCACGGCCGGGCGATCACCGACTGGCATCTGCCGACGCTGGTTCTCGATCACCGGGGGCTGTTGTGGCGGTGCGCGGCGACCGAGTTCGTCCCCGGAGGTGATCTGGGATCGGCGACCGTTGCGGTGGGGGTGGATTGGTCCCCGTCCACGCTCGGTGCCGCCGCCATCACCACCGAGAACTCGGACGGGTTGTCCTCGGATTTTCGGGGTTGGACGTACGACGACCGCGGCCTCGGGACGAAACTGGCGCGCCTGCAGACCGAGGGGCAGTTGCTGCACCGCAAGGCGGCCCGGTTGGAGAAACTGGCTGTCGCCGCCGAACCCGAGGTCCGCGCCCGGCTGGAGACGAAGATCGCCGTCCTGAACGGGCACCGGACTGCGGTGGGCGTCAAACGCGGGAAGATCAATCGAGAGCTGGGATTCCACTTCGCCCGCCAGACCGCCGACTACGCCGAGGCGGCGGGCGCGACGGTGATCGCGGTGGAGGACCTCACGACCCTCGAGACCCGCGGGCACGGACGGGTCAACAACAACCGGGCCGCGCAATCGGCCCGCCGCAAAGCCGTCACCGCCCTCGCCCACACCGCCGCCGGGGCCGGTGTGACGGTGGTGTCGGTGCCGGCCCGCGGATCCTCCGCGCAATGTCCGGGCTGCGACGAACCCCTCTCGCGCCCCGGCGGCTACCACGACGCGTGGTGTTCCCGCTGCCTGGTCGGCGGCAACCGCGACCACATCGCCGGGGTCAACCTGGCCAAACGCGCCCTCCTCGGCAAAACCAAGGTCACCCGGCGGCGGGGGCAGCTGCCCGCGGTCCGGGTCGCCGAGCACGCACCGGTCCGCAAGTCCCGGGACAAGACCAGTCCGACCCCGAGCCGGCCGCGGCATCGCCGGGTCCGCCGCAGCCGGCCCACCGTGACACCGCGGGCGGGGGTGATTCCGAAACAGCATGTTCCTGCACCTCGAGCGTCGGTGTGGGACACGGTCAAACTCGCACCACCTCACGGTGATGCGGGTAGCCGTGACACACGTCCATCTCCGACACACGCCACACCAGCGGCAGATAGTATGAGATCTACGTAGACGCTGCCGTCCCGGACGTGTTCGTCCGAATGGCACATCCCCGACGCCGCCAACTGCAGCAGCACCTCCCCGTGCTTCGGCGGGTCGAGTTCCAGTTCTTCGATCTGCCACGGCTGACCGGGCTCCCACAGTACGGCGGCCTGGGTCTTCATGTGTCCTGCTCCTGTCCGACGACGTCGATGGTGTACGGGATCAGAGAATGATCGTGACGACCTTCTCCTCGGTGTTGGCTTCGATTCCGGCCCAGCCGAGTTCGCGTCCGGTGCCGCTGGTCTTCATGCCGCCCCAGGGCAGGGCGGGATCGATCGGTGCCCAGCCGTTCACGGCCACCGCTCCGGCCCGGACCTTGCCGGCGAGGATGTGGGCGTGGGACACGTCGCGCGTCCAGATCGAGGCGGCGAGCCCGTAGTCGGTGGCGTTGGCGATTGCGATCGCCTCGTCGGTGGTGTCGAACGCGATGACGGTGCCGACGGGTCCGAAGATCTCCTCCCGCGCGATCTTCATGTCGTTGTTCGCGTCCGCGAAGATGGTCGGCTGGACGAAGAACCCGTCCCCGTCCGGGCGGCCACCGCCGGCGGCGACGCGGGCGCCCTCGCTGCGTCCGGCCGCGATGTAGTCGAGGACGGTGTCGCGCTGCTTCGCGTTGACCAGGGCGCCCATCGTGGTGGCCGGGTCGAACGGGTCGCCGAGAACCTGCGCGGACGCGGCGGCGGCGAGACCGTCGACGACCTGCGAGTACAGCGACCGGTGCACCAGGATGCGGGTGCCCGCGGCGCAGACCTCGCCCTGGTTGAAGAACAGTCCCATGGCGGTGCCGTTGATGGCGGCCTCGAGGTCGGCGTCCGGGAGGATGATCTGCGGGGACTTGCCGCCCAGTTCGAGGGTGGTGCGCTTGAACGTGTCCGCGGCGCGCTTGGCGATGATCCGGCCGACGCGGGGGCTGCCGGTGAAGCTGATCTTGTCGACGCCGGGGTGGGCGGCGAGTGCGTCGCCGGCGATCTCGCCGAGGCCGGACACGATGTTGACGGTGCCTGCCGGCAGTCCGGCCTCCTCGAGCAGCGTCGCGAGGTGCAGGATCGACAGCGGTGCGTCCTCCGGCGGCTTCACCACCAGGGTGTTCCCGGCGGCCAGGGCGGGGGCGATCTTCCACGCCGAGATCATCAGCGGGGTGTTCCACGGGACGATCGCGCCGATCACGCCGACCGGTTCCCGGACGGTGTACGAGTGGGTGGGCTGACCGAAGTACCCGGCGGTCGGGATGGACTGGCCGGTGATCTTGTCGGCCCAGCCGGCGAAGTGCCGGAACGTGCCCGCCGCCATCGGGATGTCGAGCATGGTGGGCTGGCCGACGGGCTTGCCGACGTCGAGGGCCTCGAGCCGGGCAAGGATCTCGGCGTCGCGCTCGATGAGATCGGCGACCTTGTTGAGGATCCGTCCGCGGGCGGCGCCGGGCAGTGATCCCCATTCACCGTTCAGCTGGGCGCGAGCGGCCCGGACGGCGTCGTCGATGTCCTGCCCGGTTCCGGCGGCCACGTCGACGAGGGGGCGGCCGGTGGCCGGGTTCAGGTCCGTGAACGTTCCGCCGTCCGACGCCGGACGCCACTGCCCGCCGATGAACAGCTGCGTGGCGGTTCCATCAGGAAGTCCTGTGGCACTGACGTTCTCGTGTACTGCGGTCATGGCGTCAACTCTCCCGGTGGTGTTGTGATGGCTGTCACAAGCATGCGGGCGAGGGGGCGGCGTCGTCTTGCACGCACGCGCATGGTTGTTGCTCGTATGCGCACCGATTCGCGGTCCGGGGGCCGCCGAGTCGCGGTTTCCTGACAGTAAACAGCGCTGTTACGATGCGGACGTGACGACTCGACCCGAGACCGAGGTTCACCGTGACACGGGAGACCCCGCGCCCGTCGAGCGGGAGGTGCCGTCCGACACGCCGACCGGGCCCGATCTGGAGAAGGTGATCGCACGGCAGGTCCGGGCGCTCCGCAAGGCCAGCGGGCTGTCCGTCGGCGACATGGCGGCCAAGGTCGGGATCTCCAAGGCGATGCTGTCGAAGATCGAGAACTCGCAGACCTCGTGCAGTCTGTCGACGCTGGCGCGTCTCGCCGCCGGACTCGACGTGCCGGTGACCTCCCTGTTCCGGGGTGCCGACACCGCCCGCGACGCAGTGTACGTCGAGGCGGGCCACGGTGCGGTCATCGTCGGACGCGGCACCCGGGTAGGGCACCACTACGAACTCCTCGGCGCCCTGCGCGGGCAGCACAAGCGACTCGAGCCGGTGCTGGTCACGCTCACCGACGCCAGCGAGACGTTTCCGCTGTTCCAGCACGCGGGCACCGAACTGCTCTACATGCTCGAGGGCGTCATGGTCTACGGGCACGGCGAGGCCGAGTACACGCTGCGGCCGGGCGACTCGCTGCTCCTCGACGGCGAAGGCCTGCACGGTCCCAACGACCTCGTGCGGTTGCCCATCCGGTTCCTCGCCGTCACCGCGTATCCGGACCATCACGAGGAGTGACGACCAGAACGGCGGCCTGCGCTGCTGCTTGTGACCGAGCGTCGGAAGTAGGGGGAGGATCGTTGTGCGCCCCGCTCGCGGCACCGAGAGGCGTGGTGGTGACGAGGATCACGCGTCGGCGAGACTTCGAGTGCTGTTTCGACGGGCGAGCCGGTACGGCCGACGAGCGGCACGCCGCTTGCGACGAACGGTCGAGCGTCGACGACGCCGGCGCGTTCTAGCCTATGACCTGGCGAACATCCCCCTTTTGGGGGTGTCGGCATCACAATCCGCGCTCCTACACTGGCCGCCGTGAGCATCCAGATCAGTGCCCCCGCGTCGCAGTCGAGCCGGATTCGAAACTCGGTATTCCGGCGGAAGGTGACCGTGGCGGAAGAGGCGGTGAAGGTCATCGGTCACGGCGACACCGTCGCGGTCAGCGGCTTCGCCAGTGCCGGGACACCGAAGGCGATCATCCCGGCACTGGTCGGCCGAATTCACGCTGCCCGCGCAGCCGGCTCGAACTTCACCATCGACCTGCTGACCGGGGCGTCCGTGTCGACGGAGACCGAGCGAATGCTTGCCGAGGTCGACGGAATCGCGCTGCGGATGCCCTACCAGGCGGAATCCACGGCTCGGCAGAAGATCAACGCGGGGCGGATGGATTACGTCGACATTCATCTGTCGCACGTGGCGCAGCAGGTGTGGGAGGGCTATTACGGTCCGGTGAATGTCGCCGTCGTCGAGGTCGCCGGCATCACCGAGACCGGCGAATTGATTCCGTCCGCGTCTGTCGGAAACAACAAGACCTGGCTCGATGTCGCGGAGAAGGTCATTCTCGAAGTCAACTCCTGGGTCCCGGATGCGATGGACGGCATTCACGACATCTATTACGGCACCGCACTGCCCCCGCACCGCCGGCCGATCGAGCTCACCGACGTCGAGGACCGCATCGGTCAGCCGCACTACCGGGTGGACCCGGGCAAGGTGGTCGCGGTCGTGGAGACGAATGCGCCCGACAGCGCCAGCCCGCTGACGGCCCCGGACGCGGTCAGCGAGGCGATCGCTGCCCACGTGCTGGAGTTCTTCGACCACGAGGTGAGGCGTGGCCGGCTCCCGGAGAACACGTTGCTGCCGCTACAAGCGGGCGTCGGAAACGTCGCCAACGCCGTCCTCGGTGGTCTCGACCGTGGCCCGTATCGGGGATTGACCTGCTATTCCGAGGTGATCCAGGACGGCATGCTGCACCTGATCAAGCACGGCACCGTGCGGTTCGCGTCGGCCACGGCGCTTGCGCTCTCGGAGGCCGGGATCGCCGAGCTGACGTCCAACATCGACTTCTACCGCGAACACATCCGGCTGCGCCCGCAGGAGATCAGCAACCACCCCGAGGTGGTACGTCGGCTGGGGATCATCGCGATGAACGGGATGCTGGAGGCCGACGTCTACGGAAACGTCAATTCGACGCATGTCATGGGGACCAAGATCATGAACGGCATCGGCGGTTCGGGGGACTTCGCGCGCAACGGCTACCTGTCGATGTTCCTCAGCCCGTCCACGGCGAAGAACGGGGCGATTTCGTCGATCGTCCCGATGACCCCGCACGTCGATCACACCGAGCACGACACCCAGGTTGTGGTGACCGAGCAGGGCCTGGCCGACTTGCGGGGGTTGTCGCCGCGTCGCCGGTCCAGGGCGATCATCGAGCGCTGCGCGCATCCGGAATTCCGGCCGCTGCTCACCGACTACGTCGAGCGGGCGCAGGCCGCTCCGGGAGCCGCAGGCCATACGCCGCATCTGCTCGGGGAGGCGTTCTCGTTCCATCAGCGGTACCTTGCGACCGGCACCATGCGCGCCTTTCACGAAGAATGAGGTGACTGCCGAGGCGCAGATAAGTGGGGGTGACCCGGCGGAGCACGTCTCGGGGATCTTCGTCCTGGGATCCGACGACCTGTACCTGTCCGCGTGGCGGCTGGGGCGCCGCGTCCGGATTGTCGAGTAGGACCCATACCTGGACCATCACGAGGAGTGACTCCGCCGACCGCGATTTCGGCCTTCCTCCACGCCGTGTGCCGGGCGTAGAGTGGCGGGTGGTCGAAAGGTCGTGGTAGCAATGTTGGCGACAGTTCAGATAGCGTCCGGTGGAAAAGCGGCGCTGCCCTTCGACCCCGCCGAGCCGGTCAGCCTGGCCACCGCGGGGGCGATCGGTCTCTACTATTTCGATTACGGCACCGATGCGCTGATGAATGCGGATGATCACGGCGACTTCTACGTCGTTCAGATCCCGCTGTCGGGAACGGCCCGAATTACTTGTGGTGCAGAAGAATTCGACTCGACCATGACGGTCGCGTCGATTCTGTCGCCGGGACGCCCCGCCACCATGGAGTGGCACGAAGGGCATTCTCAGCTGATCGTCCGACTGGCGCGCGGAACCCTCGAGGAGCACCTGCAGGAAATTCTCGGAAGTCCACTCGAGCAACCGCTGCGATTCGAGCCGCAGATGGAACTCGGCAGTCCCGCTGTGTGCAGGTGGCGTGAGGCGGTCGAATTGCTCGAACACGAAGTCGCGAATCATGCGGCAATCACGGGTGATTCGGCCGCAATGGAGGAATTCGATCGAATCGTGCTGACCCAGTTCCTGTCCGCCCAGCCGAACAACTACAGCGACAGGCTGCGGAGTCTGGCTCAGAGCCTGACGTAGTCGGCGACGCAACAGGGCCCTGCCCGCGGAAGGCTGCGGACAGGGCCCGGTTTTGCGTGGGCGCTGGATCAGGCCTTCGCGGGGTCTCCCACCGCTTCGGCGGCGATGGCTTCCGCGCCGAGCACCGCGTCCACGCCGTGCTTGGATGCGCCGGTGAGGCCGACGGCGTCGAGCACGTACGCCGTCTCGCCGTGTACGGACACGTCGAGGCCGTCGTATTCGCTGTCCTGGTCGGCTCGGATGCCCATGAACTTCTTCAGTGCCAGGACGATCACCAGGGTGACGACGAAGCAGTAGGCGAGAACGGCTGCCACGGCGACGCATTGGCGCCACAGCACGTCGAAGCCGCCGCCGTAGAGAAGTCCCGCTGCGCCGTTGGGTGCGGCCGGATCCGCGAGGAACCCGATGAGGACGGTGCCGAGGATGCCGCCGACCAGGTGCACGCCGACGACGTCGAGCGCGTCGTCGTAGCCGAGCCGGTACTTCCAGGAGACCGCGAAGCAGCAGACCGCGCCGGCCGCGGCGCCGACCGCCAATGCGCCGAGGGGCGAGACGGCGCCGCAGGCGGGCGTGATGGCGACCAGGGCGGCGATCAGTCCGGATGCCGCGCCGAGCGACGTGGCCCGGCCTTCTCGCAACTTCTCGACGGCCAGCCACGCGCAGATGCCTGCGCACGCGGCGGCGACCGTGTTGAGGATGACGACGGACGCGCTGTTACCGGCGGACAGTGCCGAGCCGCCGTTGAACCCGAACCAGCCGAACAGCAGGATGCCGGCGCCGAGCATCGTCAGGGGAAGGCTGTGCGGGCGCGGCGAGACGGGGAACGTCTTGCGGGTCCCGAGAACAAGGACGACGGCGAGGGCGGCAATGCCCGCGTTGATGTGCACCGCCGTGCCGCCGGCGAAGTCGATGGCGCCGAGGGTGTTGGCGATCCATCCGCCGATCACCGAACCGTCTGCCGAGTCGAACGCGAAGACCCAATGGGCGACCGGGAAGTAGACGAACGTCGCCCACAGGCCGGCGAACAGCATCCACGCGCCGAACTTCATCCGGTCGGCCAGCGCACCCGAGATGAGCGCCACGGTGATAGCGGCGAACAACAGCTGGAATCCGGAGACCAGCGCGGGTGGCAGTCCGGGTTCGGCGGGGGCGTCCAGCAGCGAACTGGAGCCGAAGAACTCGAGCGGGTCGCCCAGGAGGCCGAGGCCGCCGAGGGAATTGCCGAGCACGGCCGAGTAGCCGAAGACGATCCACAGCACCCCGACGACGGCGAACGCGCCGAACGTCATCATGGCCATGTTGAGCGTGTTGCGCACGCTGACCATCCCGCCGTAGAACATGGCCAGGCCCGGCACCATCAGGCTCACCGCCGTGAAGGCCGCCAGAATCCAGGCGGTGTCGGCCGCAGCGACTGCTTCGTTCATAGTCGTCCACCTTGATCGAGGATGGCGGGACACTCGCAGTGTCCGCCGATGGGAATCAATGTCTATCGACAGTGAACCAAAGCGGAGATTGCGAAAATAGTGCGCTACATGACGAATGGGTTAATGATGAGATTGAGAAACAAAGTATCGTGACAGTGGACAACACTGTGAGGAGGAATGGTGACAACAGCTCGCGAAGTACGCATCATCCGTCGCGCGGATCGTCGCGTCACGCCGTGGGCCAATGGTGCAGGGACCACCGCGGAGATCGCCACCGGTGCCGCGTCCCGGTGGCGGTTCAGCGTCGCGACGCTCGACGGGAGTTCGACGTTCTCGCCGTTCCCCGAGGTCGACCGCATCTTCACGGTGATCGGCGACTATCCGGTGTCTCTCGACTTCGGCAACGCCCCGACGGTGATTCCGCGCCTCAGTCCGACCCCGTTCGCCGGTGAGGACGGCCCCGCCTGTGTGGCGGCCGGGGCGACCGAGGCGTTCAACGTCATGGTCCACCGGTCCACGACAGCCGCCTCGGTGGACATCGTCGATGTCGGAACGGGACACGAGATAGCCGCCGACGGGCGGGTTGCCGTCCTCGTCCTGGTCCTGGGCGGACGCCTCACGACGGACCTCGGGTCTCTCGAACCCGGCGACTGCCTGCTCGTCGAACAGGGGTCGGCGCACCTGTCCGGACCGGCGTCGGTCGTTCTCGCCCAGATCCTCCCCAGGTGAGCGGCAAAGCGTGCCGGGGCACACTTTGGCACTCACCTGGGGGATTCACTTCGCGGTCGATTCGCACCGTCAATGCGTCGGGTGATGCACGGTGCATCACTTGTGGATGCCGGTGATGCATGGTGCATCACCGAAGGTCGCGGCCAGATGAGAGCGGTTCCAATCCGGAATCGGCGTGCACTCTCACTCGGTTCGATGGGAAATGGCTGCACCAAGGGGTTGTGGCGGTGGTGATGCACGGTGCATCGCCACAGAATTTGGTGATGCACCGTGCATCACCACGGTTCAGTCCGCCAGCAGGTCGTGGGCGATGGCGCGGATCCGATCGTCCTGCCCGCCCTCCGCAGCGAGGTCGGCGGGCGATTGTCCGTCCGGGAGCCACCCGGATGGGCTGATCCACCGGGAACTCACTCCCCAGGGGTCGTGCGTGGCGTTCAGGAGCTGGTTGATCTCCGCGACGACTGGCCGGACCTGCGCGGTCGCGGCGTCGAATTGGAAGCTGGGGTAGAGGTAGCGCCCGCCGATCTCGTATCCGATGATGTCTCCGCGTTCGCGTAACCGGCCGGCGGGGCTGCGTCGGTTGCTTACGCGGGAACGCAGGACATCGGCGACATCGCTGGCTTCGAGATGCGGATGGTCGAAAATCGCCCGTCGAGCCGTGGCCTCGGTGCGGGCCCGCGCGATCGACTCCGACACCACGTGCGCGGGCACCGCCGAGGCGACGGAGGCGCTGAGGGTGGGGCCGGAGGCGACGAGCGAGAGAAGGGCGTCGCGCACCGAGCTCATCGACTCACGGTTGGCGACCTCGCGGGCGAGGATGGCGAAGAACTCGCCGTCGGACAGGGCGCGGAGTTCCGCGCCGAGGTCATGGTCGATGCCCATGCTCGTCTCCCTGCGTGCGACGGTAACAGCAGCATACGTCGTTGTCGCTTCTGTTCTTTCGTCTGGACCATCTCACACCAATGCTCGAGAGCATGACTTCGGCCGCCCAAGATTTGGGCGGCCGGCGGTCAGTGTCCGATGCTATCGGCGGGCTCGGCGACGTCGTCCGGGGTGAGGGTCTCCCGGAGCGGCACTTCCTTGATGAGCCAGGCGAGGACGAACGCGGCCGCGGCGATGACGGCCCCCCACAGGAAGATCGCGTGGGTGCCGTTGACGACGGCCTGTTTGAACACGACCTGCACGGCCTCGGGAAGTTGGTGCAAGGCCGCCGGGGTCATCCCGGATGCGCTGGGCGTTCCCTGCCCGCCGGTGTCGCCCAACGACGACGTGAGCTGGTTGGCGTAGATCGCACCGAGCAGGGCGACTCCGATCGATCCGCCCATGTTGCGGGCGAAGGTGGCGGTGCCGGTCGCGGTGCCCATGTCTCGGATCGGCACACTGTTCTGGGCGATCAGGTTCGTCGTCTGCATCAGGCAGCCCATTCCGACGCCGAGCGCCACCATGTAGAGACCGGTCTGCGCGATCGAGGTGTTCGCGTCCATGGTGGAGAACAGCCACAGGCCCACCACCAGCATGGCGGCGCCGACGATCGGGATCGCCTTGTAGCGCCCGGTCTTGGTGATGAGCAGGCCACCGGCGAGTGAGACGACCATGGCCGAGATCATCATCGGCATCAGCAGCAACCCGCTGTTCGTGGCGGATTGGCCCTGAACGAACTGCTGGAACTGCGGCAGGAAGGTGACGCCACCGAACATGGCGAATCCGACCACGAATCCGAGGGCACTGGCCACGGAGAAGTTCCTGCTGGAGAACAGTTGCAGGGGGATGATCGGCTCCGCGGCCCGGCGTTCGACGATCAGGAAGAGGGCGAAACCGACGACGGCCACGACCGCGAGTCCGATGATCTGCCACGAGCCCCACGCGTACTGGCTGCCACCCCAGGTGACCGTGAGGACCAGCGCGGTGATCCACACGCTGAGCACGCTCGCACCCAGCCAGTCGATGGACAGTTGGGCCGCCTTCTTCGTGACCTCACCCGGCAGGGTCAGGGTGGCCCACACCACGACCAACGACAGCAGTCCCAGGGGGAGGTTGACGTAGAACACCCACCGCCAGGACAGGTTGTCGGTGATGAAACCGCCGATCAGCGGTCCGCCGATCATTGCCGCCGGCATCACGGCCATCATGATGCCCTGATACTTGCCGCGTTCGCGGGGGGAGACCATCAGCCCGATCACCGACATGATGCCGACCATCAGACCGCCCGCGCCGAGCCCCTGGATGGCCCGGAACAGGATCAACTGGAGCATGTCCTGGCTCATCCCGCACAACGCGGAACCGATCAGGAAGATCGTGATCGAGGCCATGAAGGTCGCCTTGTGGCCGAACAGGTCGCCGAGCTTGCCCCAGATCGGGGTGGCCACCGTCGAGGCGAGGATGTAGCCGGTCACCACCCAGGACAGGTGGTCCAGCCCGCCCAGATCGCCGACGATGGTCGGCAGGGCAGGGGAGACGATCATGTTGTCGAGCATCGCCAGAAGCATCGCGATGACCAGTCCGCTCATGGCGGTGATGATCTGACGCGGCGTCAGCGCTGCGGTTGCCTCGGGCATGTCGATGGCCTTCCGGGATCACGTGTGTGTGGTCGAGTACCCTGAACAGGGGCTACTAACCGATCGGTAAGTCACCGTACTCACTTACCGATCGGTCAGCAACCCTGGTCCGATCCGGGAACGCGAGAGGTGGTCACTGTGAATGCACCGGAGGATGCCAGCCGGACCGGCACCCGTGAGCGGATTCCTGCCGTCGCATTGAAGTTGTTCGCGGAGAAGGGCTACGAAGCGACCTCGATGCGTGAGATCGCCGAGCACTTGGACATGACCAAAGCGGCGTTGTATTACCACTTCGACAGCAAGGAAGACATCGTCCGGGTCCTGGTGGCCGGCCTGCTCGAGCAGATCGTCGAGCTCGTCGACTGGGCCCGCACGCAACAGCGCGGCCCGGACCTGCGGATGGCGGTGCTCTCCCGATGGCACGACATCATGCAGGCGCGCGGCCTGGCACTGTTCCGCTTCGCGGTCGCCGACAACCGGGTGTTCAAGGAAGCCGGCCCGGACAAGCTCAGCATGACCCGGCACCTCTCCGACCTCTACGAAATCCTCACCCCCACCGACGCGACGGTGGAGGATCGATTGCGCATCCGGCTCGCGCTGATGTCGATGAACATGGCCGGCATCGCCGCGAAAACCATCGACGCCAGTGATGACGAAATCCTGTCCGCGGCCCGCAAGATCGCGTCCGAACTGATGCCCGGCGACAACGACACCGACTTCGACGGACGGTGACGAACGGGATTGTCGTCCAGATCCCCAGGTGAGCGGCAAAGCGTGCCGGGGCACACTTTGGCACTCACCTGGGGGAGTC
>NZ_WXYH01000054.1:0-15207 GCF_009872365.1 Rhodococcus sp. T7 | reverse complement strand
ACACCAGCCTTGACTGCCTGACTCACCGACGAGGCATCACGCGACGACGTTGTACACCACCTCCAGGGACTTGACCCGAGCGTCTCGCGGAACTTGCGTGCCACCGATTCCACTCCTCAGCTCTCCGGTAAGGACCAGACGTCGAGATCCTCGACCGTCTGCAGCAGGTGGGGAGCGATCGACAGAGCCGGTCGATCCGCCACACCACCAAGGTGTCGCCTTCTGTCAGGTAAGAGTGCATATCGTTGAGCTGGGGCCTTGAAGTTTTCGCGCCGCTCGCGGTGTCTGTCCACGCACGCGAACAGCCGGCAGGCTGAGAGCATCCCTCTGCGAATCCGCGGTCTGCTCGGCGGTCGAGACCCTCGCGTAGCCCGAAGGTTCATTCACGAGCCAGGAGTGCCAGCCGATTTGGCGACGCATCCTCCCGTAGTTCAGTGGAATTATAATGAGCAGTACGTTGTGGACTATGTCGAGGCCATCAAACGTGACTGCGTTAATACTTTTCCGACCTCCCGAAACTCAAGATCGAGTCGCAGGTTACGGATTTTCTTACCGCCTCTGCAATTTCCTCACACTTCGGCGATCAATGGTATGAGAAGAATTTTGAATCCGAGAATAAGAATGACCAGACGCGGGGATATTTTTAGCCTAAACCAGAGAGTGAGATACAATCCGCTTTCACTGTTCATAGGAAACGAGAACTCGCGCGCCGGATACATCAACTTCAATCCTTTGAGTGGTTTCCACTTGTTCGCGAACATGTTCGGACAACACAACTGTCAAGCGCCTCGTTCGAGCTAGAGCGTGTCTGCTATTTGCGGACGCGGTGATGAATTACGAAGGCGGCGAGGAGTACGCCACCGAGATAGGTGGTGGCGTACTTGTCGTAGCGAGTGGCGATTCCACGCCACTGCTTGAGACGCCCGAAACCACGCTCGACGGTGTTGCGTTCGCGGTACCGGTCCTTGTCGAATGCCGGCGGTCGACCACCGTCCGGCCCCTTGGCCTTGCGACGAAAGGATCTGGTCACTGCGTTCGGGGATGGTGTGCGAGATAAGTAGCCCGTCTGCTCCACGAGCGGGTCTCCAACTGAAAGCGCCCCGAGAACCCAGGGCGCTTTCAGTTCGCTGTCACATCGCTTGAAGATCCTCAGGGCAGTCCAGGGCATCCTTCGTGATCGACGGATGCCACCCACTGACCTCTCGAAGCTCCCAGTACCCAGCAAATGTCGGGACTGGGTGCTGACGGCGCAACAACGACGGATGATCACCGAGCACGCGATCGTGGTGGACCTGACCAGTGCATTGCACGCGCGGGGTCCGTCCGAGCGATCAGTGTGACTTCGACGTCGCTGCGGCGCAGTGCTTGTGGGAGAGCAGGCCTCCGAAGCCGAGGCCCGAGGCTGAGGCCGACGGCGGGGCGGTGGTGCGTGCGTTTCCGGTGATGGTTCCTCCGTTTCATGGCTGGAACTTGTTGCCCCAGAGGTTGGGGTCGTCGACGTTCGCCCGTGTGATGAGCTTCGGCTCGGTGAGCTGCTGCTTCGGTACCTGCTTGCCGTCGAGAATCTCGATGAGCGTGCGCAACGCCAGCGCTCCCATGGTGTAGGGGTCCTGATCCATCGTTGCGTCCTGTGACCCGTCGCGGACGCGTTGTAGCGCGAGCGGTGTGCCGTCGACGCCGACGAGTGGAATGTGACCTGGCTGCCCGACGACCGCGCCGCGGCCGACCTGCTTCTCCCCGGAGACGATGCCGCGGACCATCTCGTCGTTGTGACTGAACATTCCGCTGATCGAGGGGTTCGCGGTGAGGTTGTCCACCGTCAGTGACAGGGCTTGGGTGGCTGTCCACTCCGAGTCCCGGCCGATCACTGAGATACCGGGCGACTGCCCGATACCCTCAGTGAAGCCGTCGCCGCGTCGGATCGCGTGGTACGCGCCCTTGGCTCCTTGGTACTCGAGGACTGTTCCAGTGCCGTTCATCAGCGAGGCCAGGTACTCTGCGGCCATTCGTCCCGCACCGACGTTGTCGTATGCGACCGATGCGTTCACCTCTGCGCCGGCGACCACGGAGTCGACCGTCACGACGGGGGTATGGGCGGCATTGATCTTCTGAACACCCGGAACGAGCTCTTCGGAGTTGTTGGGGCTCAGCAGGATACCGTCGACGCCTCGAGCCAGTTGATCCTCGATTTGTTGGGTCTGTTTGGCGGAGTCCTCTCGCGCATCGAGTACGACGACGTCGACACCGAGTCTCGCCGCTTCTGCTTTGATGCCGTCGTTGAGGGCGACCATGAACTCGAATCCCTGACTGTAGAGCAGGACCGCGATCTTCTTCTGTCCCGCCTCGGCTGGGCCCCCGGTGAGCATTCCGCCGCAGCCGCTGAGGGCCAGGGCCAGGGCGGTGACCGCGACGACGAGGCGCAGTCGGACCGAAGTACTCATCGGCGTGGTCCTTCCGTTGCGTCTGCGGAGGGACCGGTGGGCGCAAGCTCCGGTGCCGGGTCGTTGTCGGGCGATGTGCCGGTGGGCGGCGGGATCGCGGCCTTGCGGGACAATCCGCGCTGCAGGTAGCGGGAGCGGTAGACGTCGAGCGCCGCGGCGGCGAAAATGACGACGCCCTGGACGATCTGGTCGTACGAGGACGGCACGCCGAGGAGGTTGACGGCGTTGGAGACCATGGAGATCAACAGAACACCGAGCATCGTGCCGCGGATGTTGCCCTGACCTCCGAAGAGGCTCGTTCCGCCGATAACGACTGCGGCGATCACCGTCAGTTCGATTCCGTCGCCCGCCCGGGGGGAGCCCGAGGCCAGGCGGCCGGTCAACATGATGCCGGCGACGGCGGCGGTGACACCGCAGATGGCGTATGCCGCAAGTTTGACCCGGGCCACTCGGATTCCGGCCAGGAGTGCGGCTTCGGGGTTGCCGCCGACCGCGTAGATCGAGCGGCCATACGTGGTGCGGGTGAGCAAGGAGTGCGCGATTACCGCCAGGAGGAGGACCGCGGGGATCATCACGGGTATGCCCAGAATCTTGGCGTTCACCGCGTCCTGCAGCATCTGCGGTACCGGGGTGATGTTGCTGCCCCTGGAATAGGCGAACGCCGCACCGGTGGTGGCGGAAAGCGTCGCCAGCGTAGCGATCAGCGGGGAGATGCCGAGTTTGGTGACCATCGCACCATTGATCAGGCCGACCACCAGGCCGACTGCGAGCCCGACCAGGATCCCGATGATCGGGGGCCACCCGTAACGGACGACCGCTCCCATCGACAGAACCGACGTCAGTCCGGCGGTGGCGCCGACGGAGAGGTCGATCCCGGAGGTGAGGATGACGAAGGTCATGCCGATCGCGAAGACGCCGAGAATGGTCGATTGGTACAGGAGGTTGACGAGGTTGGCCGGAGTCAGGAAGTCGGCGCTGAGAAGGTGCAGAAGGAGGCCGAAGGCGAGGATCACCACCAGCAGCCCTTGCCCGCTGACCAGCCGCCCCAGGGAGGACAGCGAGATCCGTCGATCATCGCTGTCGGCGGGGGCTGTGCTGCGGCTTTCACTATGCAGCTGCATGGGACATCACCGTTTCTTTTGTTGCTTGTGTCTTGTCGAGGTTCGCCACGATCCGGCCCGCTCTCATGACGGCGACGCGGTCGGACAGCTCCAGGAGCTCGGGGAGCTCGCTGGAGATGAGCAGCACCGCGGCGCCGGATCGGGCGAGCTGCTCGATGAGCCGGTGGATCTCGGCTTTCGCTCCTACATCGATCCCTTTGGTGGGCTCGTCGAGGATCAGGACTTTGGGTTTGCGGGCCAGCCATCGTCCGAGAATGGCCTTTTGCTGGTTGCCGCCGGACAGTGACCGGATCGGTGTCTCCGTGCTGGGGGTCTTGACGCCGAGTTCGGTGATGTAGCGCGAGACCACGGCGTTTTCGGCTTTGTGGTTGAGGACACCGCGCGAACTGATGAGGTCCAGCAGGCTCAGTGTGATGTTCTCCCGCACCGAGAGGCCGGGAATGATCGCCTGGAGCTTGCGCTCTTCCGGCACGAGGGCGATGCCGGCGCGGATGCCGTCCACCGGGCTGCGCAACTGCAGCGGCTGGTCGGCCATGCGCACCTCGCCGGCATCGATGGGATCTGCACCGAAGATGCACCGCGCCACTTCACTACGTCCCGCCCCGATCAAACCGGCAAGACCGACGACCTCGCCGGCGTGCAGGGTGAGATCGACGTCGGCGAACGCACCCGCCCGCGACAGCCCGGAGACGGTGAGCACCGCCTCCCCGCGTTCGTGCGGCACGTGCTGATACATCTCCACGTGTTGGCCCACCATCAACTGGACCACCGCACGCGCATCGAGCTCTGCCGCGGGAATCGATGACGCCACGGTCGCGCCGTCACGGATCACCGTGATGCGGTCGGCGAGGGTGAAGACCTCTTCGAGCTTGTGTGAGACGTAGAGGATCGCCAGGCCCCGGGCCCGGAGCCGTTGGACCAGCCCGAAGAGCAGGTCCACATCATGGTCGGCCAGCGCGGTGGTGGGTTCGTCCATGATGACCACCCGTGCGTCCTGGGCGACGGCGCGGGCGATCTCGACGAGCTGACCGTCCGCGGCGGACAGTTGTCCCGCCGGCGTGTTCGGCCGGACGTGGGGGGCGACCTGTGCCAGTGCCGCCTCGGCGTCGTCCCTGATCCGGCGCGGCGAAATGACGCCGCGCCGGGCCTTCCAGTCCCCGAGCATGATGTTTTCCGCGACCGTCATGTTCGGCACCAGGTTGTGCTCCTGGTGGATGGTGGCGATGCCGGCGGCCCGGGCGGCCGCCGTGTTCGCTGCCATGACCTCACCGTCGACGTGGACGGCGCCCTCGTCGGGAACGTGGAAGCCGGACAGGGTCTTGATCAGGGTCGACTTGCCGGCCCCGTTTTCGCCGACGAGGCAGTGCACCTCGCCGGCGTACAGGCCGAAATCCATCCCCGACAAGGCCACGACACCGGGGAACCGCTTCACCAGGCCCCGCGCCTCGACTACGGGTGTCCGGCTTCGCTCGGCAGTCACGACGAGAGCTCTTTACGGAGGAATGCGAGCCCTTCGCGCGCAAGCGCATCCATCGAGGGGGCCACCGGACGCCAGAGGGACACCGCGCGGGCGATCTCGGCCACCGTGGGAAGGAATGACTCGACGACGATCGACCCGCGATAGTCGATCTCGCGTAGGGCGTCGAAGGTCTCGTGCCACGGAACGTGCCCGCTGCCCGGGGTTCCCCGGTCGTTCTCCGAGACCTGGAAGTGGAACACCTTCTCACCCGCTGCGCGGATGGCCTGGCCGATGCTCTTTTCCTCGATGTTCATGTGGAAGGTGTCGAGCATCAGGCCGACGTTCTCCCGGTCGATGAGCTCGCACAGCTCGAGGCCTTGGTCCACCGTGTTGACGAGGTCGGTCTCGAAGCGGTTGAGGGGTTCGATCGCGAGGGTGACGCCCCGTGCTGCCGCGTAATCCGCGACTTCGCGCAGGCTTTCGGCGGCCCAGTTCCGCTGCTGTGCACGCTCATCGGGTGGTAGCAGGCGCGCCTTGCCGGTGGCGGAGTACATCGGTCCGGCGACGTGCGGCGAGCCTACGGCGGCGGCCACGTCGATGCAGTGCTCGAGGTACTCGATGCCGGCGCGCCTGTTGGCCGGCGATTCGTGGGAGACATCGCGGTCGGGCCCGAATGCCCCGCAGATCGAGATCGGGAGACCGGTGCGTTGCGATGCTTCGGCGAGAACTTCGGCGCTCAGCGCGGCGGGGTCCTCGATGCAGACTTCGAAGAGGTCGTAGCCCATGTCGGCGACGTGGTCGAACAACGACATGTCGGCGTCGGTGAACGGCGAGGCGAGGATGAAGGAACTGAGTCCCAGCGTGAGGTCAGGCATCGGGCCACAGCTCCTTTTCGACGGCCTTCATGTGGTTGATGGCCTTCTCGGTGTACTCGTCGAGGAATTCCTGGCTGCCGCCGTTGGCCAACATCGAGAAGGGATCGTTGGAAGCAGGCAGCAGCTCGAACGCCAGGTATCCGGAGTAGTCGAGTTCGGCGAGAGCCCGGAGGGTTGGACGGAAGTCGAGGTGTCCCGCCCCCGGTGCCGCCCGGTTGGTGTCGGCGACGTGGACGTGGTTGAGGGCCGTTCCGGCGCGGAGAAAGGCGCCGGGAATCGAGTCCTCTTCGATGTTCATGTGGAACATGTCGCCGTGCACGCCGGCGTTCTTCAGGCCGGTCGCCTCCAACAGCTCCACCGCCTGATCGAGTCGGTTGAGGAAGTAGGTTTCGTAGCGATTCCAGGGCTCGAGGGTGATGTTCACGCCGACCGATGCGGCGTACTCACCGACGGCCCGCACGTTCTCGACGGCCCACCCCCACTCCTCGTCCTTGCCGGCCAGCGCGGCGGTCTTCCCGACCGGTGACGGGCCGACGATGATCGTCGGTGCGCCGACGCCGGCCGCGAAGTCGGCGACCGACTTGCCGTAGTCGACGGCCTTCTGCCGGTTCGCCGCGCTCGGGTTGACCAGGTCGCGCTCTTCACCGAACCAGATGCTGCAGATCGAGCTGACCTCGATTCCGGCGTCGCTGGTCAGCTTGTTGATCTCGTTGACGTCGTGGGTTTCCGGCTCACCGACGAGTTCGATGGCGTCGTATCCGAAACGGGCAACGCGGTCGATGCCTTTGGCGATCTCTTCCTGGTAGTAGACGATCGCGTTGTAGGAGTACTTGAACCGAGACATCTGTGGTCCTTCTTTCGTGTGTTCTTGTGGGCTGGTTTGGGTACGTCGAACTAGACCCACGACATGGAGGCCGTCGTGGCGCCGGATTTTTGGGCGGGGTGCTGCCGAGAGGCTAGGGGACCCCGGGGACCTCGTTCCTGTCCTGTCTCGCACGGCCCACCGGGGACGTTCCGGCGGCGAGGGCGGCGTCGACCGCTTTTGCCGACAGGACTTCGGACAGGACGAGTTCGGTGGCGCCGACGATGCCGGCGTCGGCGCCGAGTCTTCCGTGAACGATGCGCAGGTGCCGGGTGGCCAGGACGGTGGAGCGGCGGTAGACGACCTCTCGGACGCCCGCGTACAGCTCGTCCCCGGCGTCGGCCAACGCCCCCGACAGCACGATCAGCGACGGATTCAAGATGTTGACGGTCGTGGCGACGACTTCGCCGAGATCTCGTCCGGCCTGCCGCACAAGCCGATTCGCGTCGGAATGCCCGGCGCTGACCATCGTGGCCGCATCCCGGACGGTCACGGCCTCATGCCCCAATTCGCGCAGCTGCCGCAGAATCGCCGCTCCGCCGGCCACCGCCTCCACGCACCCGGAGTTACCGCACCGACAGGGCACATCCGCGGCCCGCCCCACCGGAACGTGGCCGAGGTCGCCGGCGGCGCCCTTGCCGCCGCGCTGCAGCTGACGGCCGGCGATGATTCCGGAGCCGATACCGCTACCGACCTTGATCAGCAGGAAATCGTCTACCTCGTCGGCGAAGTGCATCGCGTATTCGCCGATCGCCATGATGTTGACGTCGTTGTCCAGGTACGCCGGCGCGTCGTAGTGCCGACGCAGGTAGTCCGTAACGGAGAATTCGTTCCAGCCGGGCATGATCGGCGGATTGACCGCTCGTCCCGTGTCGACCTCCACCGGGCCGGGGACACCGACCCCCACACCGCACACGTCGGCGGCGGTGAATCCCAGCTGCGTGAGCGAGGCGTCGAAGTCCTGGATCAGCTGATCCAGCACGACCAGCGGGCCGTCGGCGATATCGATGTCCCGGGTCTGCGCCAGGAGCGGGGTTCCGGCCAGATCGGCAATCGACCACCGGCAGTGGGTGACCCCCAGATCGGCGGCCAACACGACCCCGGCGCTCGCACACAGGCTCAGGGTGGTCCCGCGCCGGCCGCCCGTGGACGGCGCGTCCCCGCCCTCGACGACCAGGCCGGCGTCGATCAACTGGTCGATCCGCTGGGCGATCGTCGAGCGCGCGACCCCGGTCAGGCGCGCCATTTCCGCCCGGGTCGCCGCCCCCTGGCGCCGCCTGATGTGTTCGAGCAAGCCGCCCGCTGAGGCGCTGTCGATCGAGTTGCCCTGTGGGCGCCACGACGTGTTCATGGATCTGAGTAAATACGGCCAAAGCTGTTGTGTCAATGATCACGTTCCGACTATGTTGGTTCGAGACGACACAAACTTTGATCGAAAAACAACAAAAGTGGGTGGATATGACCGGGCTAGGGATAGCAGTAATCGGGACGGGGATGATCGGGCGGCTGCATGTCCGCTCGGCGCGTTCGGCGGGAGCCACCCTGATCGGGGTCGGCGCCTCCGACACCGAGCGCGGGGCGCGTGCGGCGGCCGAACTCGGCGCCGGGCGGGTATATGCCCGTCCCGAGGCTGTGGCCGACGATCCGGACGTGGATGTGGTGCACATCTGCACACCGAACGCGCTGCACGCTCCGTATGCGCGGGCGGCCTTGTCCGCCGGCAAGCACGTGGTGTGTGAGAAGCCGTTGGGACTCGACCTCGCCGAGGCTCGGGAGCTGTACGAGCTGGCCGCTGAGATGGGGTCGGTCGCGACGGTTCCCTTCGCCTACCGCTTCTATCCCACCGTCCGCGAGGCCCGGGCGCGGGTGGCGGACGGGCGGCTCGGGGACGTGCGGCTCATCCACGGCAGCTACTTGCAGGACTGGCTCAGCGCCCCCGACGCCCACAACTGGCGGGTCGACGCACACAGCAACGGCCGTTCCCGGGCCTTCGCCGACATCGGCTCGCACTGGTGTGACCTGGTCGAGTTCGTCACCGGTGACCGGATCGTCTCGGTCTCGGCGGTGCTGTCGGCCTGGCATCCCCGCGCCAACGGTGTCGAGCAGATCGATCCGGCTGCTCCCTCGACCGAGGACGTCGCGGTGGTGATGTTCGTGACCGAGACCGGGGCCACCGGCTCCGTCGTGGTCAGCCAGGTCTCACCCGGACGGAAGAACCGGCTCTGGTTCGAACTCGACGGAACCGACGCCTCCACCGTGTTCGACCAGGAAAACCCTGAGACCCTGTGGCTCGGCCGCAAGGACTCGGCGACCGTGCTACACCGCGGACAAGACCCCCGGTCGCAGGCCGCCGCCGCCCTCGACGTCGTGCCCGTCGGCCATCCCCAAGGATTCACCGACTGCTTCGCGCTGTTCGTCGCGCACACCTATGCCGCAATCGCAGGGAATACACCGGACGGACTGCCCACCTTCGCCGACGGCCTGCGATCCGCCCACATCGTGGACGCGGTCCTCCGCTCCGCGAGCACCGGCGGCTTCGTCAAGGTCTGAACACGCCATCCGCACCCCCGATACACCAAGGAGCCCCCAAATGCCTCGTCCCTACACCCTGTTCACCGGCCAATGGGCCGACCTACCGTTCGAGGAGGTCTGTCGCCTCGCCGCCAAGTGGGGCTACGACGGACTCGAAATCGCCTGCTGGGGAGACCACTTCGATGTCTGGCGAGCCATCGAGGAGGACGACTACGTCGAAGGCCGGCTCGAGATCCTGCGCCAGCACGGCCTGCAGGTATGGGCGCTGTCGAACCACCTCAAGGGCCAAGCGGTCTGTGACGACCCCATCGACGAACGCCACCGCGACATCCTCTCGCCCCGCATCTGGGGGGACGGCGATCCCGAAGGCGTGCGACAGCGAGCGGCCGAGGAGATGAAGATGACCGCGCGCGCTGCCGCCAAGCTCGGAGTCTCGACGGTCGTCGGCTTCACCGGCTCGAAGATCTGGAAGACCGTCGCCATGTTCCCGCCCGCCTCCCAGGCCATGATCGACGACGGCTACCAAGATTTCGCGGACAGATGGAACCCCATCCTCGACGTGTTCGACGAGGTCGGGGTGCGATTCGCCCACGAGGTCCATCCGTCCGAAATCGCCTACGACTACTGGACCACCGTCCGAGCGATCGAGGCCATCGGCCACCGCCCGGCGTTCGGACTGAACTGGGATCCCAGCCACTTCGTGTGGCAGGACCTCGACCCCGTCGGCTTCCTCCTCGACTTCCGGGACCGGATCTATCACGTGGACTGCAAGGACGCCAAGCGCAGGACCGGCAACGGCCGCAACGGCCGACTGTCGTCACACCTGCCCTGGGGAGATCTGCGGCGCGGCTGGGACTTCGTCTCCACCGGCCGCGGCGACGTCCCCTGGGAAGACTGCTTCCGCGCCCTGAACCAAATCAACTACCAAGGCCCCATCTCGGTCGAATGGGAGGACGCAGGAATGGATCGGCTCCTCGGCGCCCCCGAAGCCCTGACCTTCCTCCGCCAATTCGGATACGAGCAACCCAAGGCCAGCTTCGACGCCGCATTCGGCACCGACACCTAACTCTCACCTCGCACGCACCACGCACAGCCAGACGTCCGCCCGGAGAACCTCCCCGAGCGGACCCGCACCCACGAACGACATCAGAAGGACTCCCATGCGAATCGCTCAGATAGGCGTCGGCAATTGGGGCGCCGGCTGGATCCATCAGATCCAGCGCAACACCGATTGGACCCTGGCGACGGTGATCGACAGCAACGAATCCCGCGCCCGCCAGGTCGCCGCAGACGTCGGGCTCACCGCTGCAGACGCATTCCCCAGCCTCAAGGCGATGATCGAGGCACAGATCGAGGTCGATGCCGTACTCGTCGCCGTCCCACCGGTCGCGCACACCGAAGTGACCGTCGAAGCCCTCGAGGCCGGATACCACTGCCTGATCGAAAAGCCCCTCGCCGACACCCTCGACGACGCCCGGACCATCGTCGCCGCAGCCGACAAGGCGCAGCGATCGGCGATGGTCTCGCAGAACTACCGCTTCAAACGAGCCGCTCGCACCGTTCGACGACTGATCAGCGAGGGGGTGGTGGGCGACGTCGAGTCGGTCAACATCGTCTTCAAGAAGGACCCCCCATTCGACGGTTTCCGCCTCGAAATGGACGAGCCATTGTTGATGGACATGTCGATCCACCATCTCGACCTGCTTCGCGCCGTGGTCCCGGCTTTCGAACCCGCCCGAGTCCGCGCGACGTCATGGAACCCGACCTGGTCCCGGTTCGACGGAAATGCATGCGCCACAGTGGAAATAGAGTCCCGATCCGGCGCCCGGGCCATCTACACCGGCAGCTGGGCCTCGCGCAGCTCACATACCACCTGGGATGGCAGCTGGGACATCGAAGGCACCGCCGGGGCACTGACCTGGGCCGACAACGAGGTGATCGCCCGTCCGGCGTCGGTCTTCGATACCGTCTTCCTCCCCGGCGCCCTCGAACAGCACGGCTCATTACGCGTAGACCTCGATCCGTCGACGCAGGAGGAACGCCAAGGAGTACTGGCGGAATTCGCAGCAGCAATCCACGAGGGACGGCGACCAGAGACCGACGCTCACGACAACTTGTGGAGCCTGGCACTGGTCGAGGCCGCCGTCCGATCCGCCTCACACGGCGGCTCACTGGTGGACGTCGAACAGCTCGTCCACAGCGGCTAGAACAAACCGCATTCCGGAGCACCCGCATGCACCTTCGCCCGTCCCCGTCCCCGTCCCCGAGAGGTGACGGGGCGGGCCAAGACGGACCTGGCGTCACGGCCGGAATACTGCACTTCGGCACCGACCAGCACCGCGCCTTCGACCAAGACGTCGACGCGAGTCGACGTAAGCATCCAACAAGACCGACGAGGCACTGGTCGATTGCGGAAGTGCGGGATTGGGGCAGTGCCGTGGGAGCAGTGGCAGCTGGAGCGCCGTGACATGACCACCGCCGCTGTTGGGTTCGCCCACGCAGACCGGACGTTTTGGAGCCGAGCGGGTGGGACAGGGTGTCATGCCAGCGGTGGAACGGAGTTGGACATGCGACCGGGTGTGGCCAGGCCTGGTTCTCCCCATACCTCACAAACAGGATCTTCGGTTTCGTTACCGGAAACGAGGCGTAACCGATACCCGTCACCATGGAAAAGCTTCCCGAACGTGGGGATCCGTCTCGACGGCTCCCCACATTCGGGAAGGAAGGAACCGCAGTGCTGCCCGTAGGACCCTCATCGCCGCCCACCGAGGAGATCACCCCCCGCGACCGGGACTGGCGGGAGGACGCCGCGTGCCGCGGTATCGAATCGTCGGTGTTCTTCTCCCCCGACAGCGAGCGCGGGACCGCCCGGGCCCGCCGCGAATCCCACGCCAAACAGATCTGCGAGGGGTGCGCGGTTCTCGTGCAGTGCCGCGATCACGCGTTGAGCACCGGCGAGCCGTACGGCGTCTGGGGCGGCATGACCGAAACCGACCGCCGACGGCACGCCCGCCGGCTGGGTCGCGGCGAGCACCGGCCCCTCCCGCCGCGGCACCCTCGACCGACCTCCGCCGGCACCGGGGACGCGGCCTCTTGGTAACCAGCAGCCCTCCCGATAACTACGCGGGACGAGCGCGAAGCCCCGGCGGAGTGCACGATGCTGATGCGATGCGGGTAAAGTTTCACGACCAACTCGACGACCTGACCGACCGGCTCGTGTCGATGTGCCACCTGGCCGGGGAGGCCATCGAGAAGGCAACCGACGCCCTCGTCCGGGTCGGCCTTCCGCTGGCCGAGCGGGTGTTCGACCTCAACCAGCAGATCGAGCAGTTACACGGTCCGTGTGAGGAGCAGGCGATGGCCTTGCTGGCGTTGCAGGCCCCGGTCGCCGGGACCTGCGCCAGATCGTCACCGGGGTGCATCTGGTGTCGGATCTGAGCCCGGTGGGCGGGCTGGCGCAACATGTCGCCGAGAGTGTGCGCCGTCGGCACCCGGACCACGTCACCTCCGGGGAGGCGGAGGAACTGCTCACCCTGATGGGGCGGGTGGCGGGCGAGCTGGCCCGAGTCGCCGAACAGGTGCTCCGCAAGCGTGATCCCGAGCTGGCCGCCGACCTCGGGCGGCGCGACGACGGGCTCGACGACCTGCACCGACGACTGCTCACCCCGATCCAAGACCCGTCCTGGACCGGAAGCATCCCGTTGCCGGCCGTGCGGGTCAGGGGCTGGATCCGCCACCGCCCGTCATCTGGTCGAGGATCGTCTGCTGCGCTTGCCTTTTCCTCCTCCTCGGTGATCTCATCGCGTTCCCGGGCCTCCTCGAGGGCCCGACGGGCGCGAGCCGGATCGTGCAGCTCCTGCTCCACCTGCCGCTGGATCAACTCCGCCAGCGAGATCACCCCCTCGACCGGTTGCAGCGGCAAGGTGACGATGAACGAAGCAGACCCATGCCTTCAGCCCTGCCCCTCCTGCTTCGGGGTGACCACGAAGTCGTACACCGCCTGCGGTCCGAGCAGCTTCATCTCCACCCGCCCGTCCCAGTTCTGGGCCAGCTCACCGAGCACCCGTTCGAGCTCGTCCTGCTGCTCGACGTCGACGAGAATCGCCACCTGCACGGCCTCCTCTTCATGCGTGGGTTCGCGCACGTTCACCGAAGCAGCGAGATAGTCGAGCGCCTCGACGACCCTGCGGGTGTCCCGATCCCGCTTGGCGGCGATCGCGTTGCTCACCAGTTCCCCCAAGACCATCCGCGCCTGACGGCCCGCGTCTTCGGACTTGTCACGGATCTCCTCGCGCAGCGCCGCCGCCTGCTCGTCCTCGTCGAGGATCTCCCGCAGAATCGCCTTCTCCACGTACCGCCCCTTCACGATGTACTGAGCCTTGCCCTCCAATTGCTCGAGAGCAGTACCGAACTCGTCCGCGTGCGCAGAGAGCAGTTCCTCCTGCACAGCGCCGACGTCACTGAGCACCGCACCGAACCGCAGCGGCAGCACCGGCGCCACCCCGGCCACCCCGTCCAACAGGTCCGCATGCGCCCGCAGGTCCCCGGGTGCGCCGAGCGCCCGATCCACCGACAGTCCGCTTACCAGGGCGGCAATGTCACCCTGCGTGACCACCTCCACGATGCCGTCCGCAACCCCGGTCGCATCCTCGGGGACCTCGATGCCAGCCGGAACTATGCCGTAGACGTATACACCAGTGGTCTGCTTCGTCTGCTCCGAGGTGGCCGTCACCGGTCACCTCGCGTCGATTTGCGCGACACCCGTTCTCGCTCCGGTTCTTCCTCTTCCTCCCCGCCCCCGAAGAGGCCGCCGAGCTTGTCCCCCGCCGCTTCGAGCGCACCCTTCGTCTTGTGCTTGGCACCGCCCTCGGTGGCGCCCGAGACGATCTCGGACAGCCCCTTCGGCTCGCTGCCGATCTCGAGCCGGTTCACCGCCTCCGCGAACCGCAGGTAGGTATCCACGCTCGCGACGACAACCCGGGCGTCGATGGTCAGCAATTCGATGCCGACCAGCGAGACCCGCACGTACGCGTCGATCACGAGGCCCTTGTCCAAGATGGTGTCGATGACGTCGGCGAGACTACTCGAGCTGGGTCCACCCGCCGTGGTCATGCGCGTGCTCCCGTCCTACGCCGCGGCGTTGCCTTCTTCGCGGCAGCCTTTTTCGCGGGGGTCTTCTTTGCTGCGGCCTTTTTCGCGGGGGCCTTCTTCGCCGGGGTTTTCTTTGCTGCAACCTTTTTCGCGGGGGCCTTCTTCGCGGGGGTCTTCTTTGCTGCGGCCTTCCGGGGACGACGCCGCCGCGGCTCGGGCTCCTCCTCAGCCTCCGCGGTGTCCTCCTCAGGCTCCTCCTCGTACTCGCCGGACTCGTCCTCCGACTCCTCCTCAGGTTCCTCGTCAGGCTCCTCCTCGTACTCGCCGGACTCGTCCTCCGACTCCTCGTCCTCGTACTCGCCGGACTCGTCTTCCGGCTCCTCCTCAGGCTCCTCCTCCGGCTCCTCGTCCTCGTACTCGCCGGTCTCGTCCTCCGGTTCCTCTTCGGGTTCTTCGTCCTCGTACTCGCTGGTCTCGTCCTCCGGTTCCTCTTCGGGTTCTTCGTCCTCGTACTCGCCGGTCTCCTCCTCCGGCTCCTCCTCGTACTCGCCGGACTCGTCGTCCTGGTCCTGCAGCTCTTCGTCTTCGGCCGCCTCCTCGTCGGACTGGTCCTGCTCATCGGTGGCGTCGGGGTCGGCTGTGTCGCCGTCGTCCGGTTCCTCGTTGTAGTCCTCGGACTCCTCGGGTTCGACCACCTTGCCGTCCCGGATCTCCCCGCGCCATCCCTCTATCTCGTCAGGATGGAGTACGGACTGGGTCATGACGTGGCGTCCGAAGTGCTTCAGCTCCAAGCGCGCTCGCCGACCCTGTGCACGCCACAGATTGC
>NZ_WXYH01000053.1:0-15231 GCF_009872365.1 Rhodococcus sp. T7 | reverse complement strand
CTGTATCCATGCCCGCATGCTCTCGAGAAAATCACGAAAACTCGAGCCGACACGCCGATCTAACAAAGTACTACTAGTGTCTGACGGCTCCACCCGTGACGCACCGCCCTTCGACCGAAGCGAGACAACGTGTTCAGGATGATCCGCGCAGTTGTGCTGGCGCTACTCGCTGTCGGCGCGTACGTGGTGTTCGCCGAGCACGAGTCGTCGACCGTCGAGGTGCCGTCGCCGTCGTTCGCTCCGGCAGTACCCGCCGCGGATCTCGCGACGGTGTGAACACAGGCCTCGGCTACGGCACTCGGTCCTCGGCGCGCATCCGGTCGCGGAGCCTCCGGCGGGCACGGTCGATCAGCTCACCGGCGTGGTGCCGGTGATTGATTCGCGGTTTTCTGTCCGGGTCGATGTGCGGTGGCGGTATCCATTCGGTGCGTCCCGCGTACACGTCACCGGGTGGCGCGTTGGTGGTCGCCCAACCTGCAGGACCGTCGTGCACCCGAGCATGGCAGGCATCGCACACGAGCGTCAGCGAGTCGATGTCGGTGCGTCCACCGTTGCGCCACTCCTGCACGTGGTGGACCGCGCAGATACTGGCCGGGGCCGCGCAGCCCGCACGTGTGCACCCACCTTCGGCGGCGATGAGAGCTAGCCGTTGGTCCGCGCTCGCCACGCGTCGGAGCCGTCCGAGATGCAGGGGCCTGCCATCGTGGTCGAACAGGACGAGCACTGGGTGCGCGTTCTCCGCGAGTTTCAACGCGTCGTCGAGGGGAAGGAGACCTCCGGTGGCCGTGGTCGCCACACCGCCCACCGCTTTCTCCAGTTGGGCGAGCGTCATGGTGATGATCGCGGTGACGGGCAGACCGCGGTGCCGACCCAGGATCTGAGATTCGAGCACGACCCGGAATATCGCACCGAGGGCGTCGTGGTTGCGTTGCGCCGCGGTGCGCGTGTCCCGCGCAGCCGCCGCGACCAACGCGTCACGGTCGATCGACGGATCCTCGGCGTCGCCGCGTGGCGACTCGGGGTCGTCCGGGTTGTTCATGCCGGGGCGGGCCCATTTCGCGAGGATCGGGTCGAGGAGGGCGCGCCCGGTGGGGTCGAGTTCACCGGAGATCTTCGACATCAGTTCGGCGTCCTGACGACCGAGTGAGATGCCGCGTCGGCGAGCCCGATCGCGATCGTCCGTGAGACGACCGTCGGGATCGAGGTAGGCGAGCAGTCGGTGACCCGCACTCTCGACGTCCTCCGGGGTGCCGCCACGCGCGCATTCGGCCAGGATCGCTTCGGCTGCGGCGACGTCCGCATTCGACACGGCGTGCGGGATTTTGCGCATGATCTTCGAGACCACCCGGGCGTGATCGTGGCCGATGGCACCGTCGCGTTGCGCGGCGGCCGTTTCCGGCAGTGCCGCCGGCAGGTCGTCGCCCGACAGTGTGTGCCAGGTGCCGAGGTTGCGGGCAGCCGACACCCGGGCCGACGCGTCCGCCGACGACACGCGCAGCACGTCGATCAGGAGTTTGTTCGGTGAGTTGTAGCCGAGCGTCGCGGGCAGCGAGCGTTCGACACTCTCGACGATCAGCCGCTGCGAGACCGCGCCTGCGCGGCGGAGGGACTTCTCGAGTTGCTGCATCGTCAGCATCACGTCGGAATCCGACACACCCGTGAGATCGGCGTCGAGCAGTCCCGTGACGGCAGCAGCCAACGCAGTCAGGTGTTCCGTCACCCGATGCGCCGCGAACCCCCCGGTCGAACTCATGTTCGAATCATACTGCGCCCCACCGACAAGTTCGGCGGACCGCCCACCATGTCCCCGCCGCCTGTCGGACCCCCGGTGCACTATGGAACGGTGACTGACGTCCTGGGCAGGTTCTCCGCTGCCACCCGCGAGTGGTTCGAGGGTGCGTTTCCCGCGCCGACGGCCGCGCAGCTCGGTGCGTGGGAGTCGATCGCCAGCCGAGCGCACACGCTGGTCGTCGCACCGACCGGTTCGGGCAAGACGCTGTCCGCGTTCCTGTGGTCGCTCGATCAACTCGCCGCCACGGACGGGAAGGACCGCAAGACCAAGGTCCTCTACATCTCCCCGCTCAAGGCGCTCGGTGTCGACGTCGAACGCAACCTGCGCGCCCCGCTCGTCGGGATCACGCAGACGGCCAAGCGGCTCGGGCTCACGCCGCCGGAGATCTCGGTGGGTGTCCGCTCCGGCGACACACCGGCCGGCGATCGGCGCGCGCTGATCAAGAATCCGCCCGACATCCTCATCACCACCCCCGAGTCCCTGTTCCTCATGCTGACGTCCGCTGCGCGCGAGACGCTGACGCAGGTCGACACGGTCATCGTGGACGAGGTGCACGCGGTGGCCGGCACCAAGCGGGGCGCGCACCTGGCGTTGTCGCTCGAGCGCCTCGACCGGCTTCTCGACACCCCGGCGCAGCGCATCGGCCTGTCGGCGACGGTGCGGCCGCACGAGGAGGTGGGCCGGTTCCTGTCCGGTTCGGCGCCGATCCGGATCGTGGCACCGCCGTCGCCGAAGACGTTCGATCTCACCGTGCAGGTTCCGGTGGAGGACATGACCGAACTCGGTCTCGCCGAGCCCGCCGAGGGTTCGGCGTCGGCGACCCCGCAGGCGGGGTCGATCTGGCCGCACGTCGAGGAGCAGATCGTCGATCTCGTCCTGGCGCACCGCTCGTCCATCGTGTTCGCGAACTCGCGGCGGTTGGCCGAGCGCCTGACGGCGCGGCTCAACGAGATCTACGCCGAACGCGCCGGGACCGCCGTCGACAAGAACCCGAAACCGGCCTCGCAGATCGGCACGCCGTCGGAGGTCAACTTCGGTGCGGACCCGCTGCTCGCCCGCGCCCACCACGGGTCGGTCAGCAAGGACCAGCGGGCCCTGATCGAGGACGACCTGAAGTCGGGGCGGCTGCGGTGTGTGGTCGCGACGAGCAGCCTCGAACTCGGAATCGACATGGGTGCCGTCGATCTGGTGATCCAGGTGGAGGCGCCCCCGTCCGTGGCGAACGGTCTGCAGCGCGTCGGCCGCGCCGGACACCAGGTCGGCGAGATTTCCCGGGGTGTGGTGTTCCCGAAGCACCGCACCGATCTCGTGCACTGCGCCGTCACCGTCGAGCGGATGGTCACCGGCAAGATCGAGGCACTCGCGGTCCCCGCCAACCCCCTCGACATCCTCGCCCAGCACACGGTGGCGGCCACCGCCCTCGAACCGCTCGACGTGGACGACTGGTTCGAGACGGTTCGGCGCAGTGGTTCCTTCGCGACGCTGCCGCGCTCGGCGTACGAGTCCACCCTCGACCTGCTCGCGGGCCTCTACCCGTCCGACGAGTTCGCCGAACTCCGGCCCCGCCTCGTCTGGGACCGCGAGGCGAACACGCTCACCGGGCGCCCCGGCGCGCAGCGGCTGGCGGTCACGTCGGGCGGCGCCATCCCGGACCGCGGTCTGTTCACGGTCTACATGGTCGGTGAGAAGGCGTCCCGCGTCGGCGAACTCGACGAGGAGATGGTGTACGAGTCGCGGGTCGGTGACGTCTTCGCGCTCGGGGCCACCAGCTGGCGGATCGAGGAGATCACCTTCGACCGGGTGCTGGTCAGCCCCGCGTACGGCCAGCCGGGGCGGCTGCCGTTCTGGCACGGCGACGGTCTGGGCAGGCCTGCGGAACTGGGCGAGGCGCTGGGGCAGTTCCTGCGGGAGATCTCGCTCGGGCACGAGACAGAGGTGCAAGAGCGCTGCCGGACCGGTGGGCTCGACGAGAATGCCACGAACAATCTTGTTCAACTCGTCACCGAGCAGAAGACGGCCACCGGGCAGGTCCCCACCGACCGCACGCTGGTGGTCGAACGGTTCCGGGACGAACTCGGCGACTGGCGCCTCATTCTGCATTCGCCGTACGGCCAACGCGTGCATGCGCCCTGGGCGCTGGCGGTCAGTGCCCGGCTGAGTGAGCGTTACGGCCTCGACTCGAACGCGACGGCATCCGACGACGGCATCATCGTGCGCCTCCCCGACACCGAGGACACGCCGCCCGGCGCCGACCTTTTCGTCTTCGACACCGACGAGATCGAGGACATCGTCACCGAACAGGTCGGCGGATCGGCGCTGTTCGCGTCCCGGTTCCGGGAGTGCGCGGCCCGGGCGCTGCTGCTGCCCCGCCGCACACCGGGGAAGCGCGCACCGCTCTGGCAGCAGCGGCAGCGGTCCGCCCAGTTGCTCGACGTGGCCCGCCGGTATCCGACGTTCCCGGTCCTGCTCGAGACCGTCCGCGAGTGTCTGCAGGACGTGTACGACCTGCCGGCGCTGAAAGACCTGCTGCGCAGGCTCGCACGACGGCAGATCCGCATCGTCGAGGTGGAGACGCAGTCGCCGTCACCGTTCGCCGGGGCACTGCTGTTCAACTACGTCGGCGAGTTCATGTACGAGGGCGACAGCCCGCTCGCCGAACGCCGGGCCGCGGCCCTGTCCCTGGACTCGACCCTGCTGGCGGAACTGCTCGGGCGGGTGGAACTGCGGGAACTGCTCGACGCCGACGTCATCGCCCGCGCCGAACTCGAACTCCAGCGACTGCTCCCCGACCGCAAGGCGAAGGACCTCGAGGGCGTCGCCGACCTCCTGCGCCTGCTGGGGCCGCTCACCTCCGAGGAGGTCGCCGCACGATCGACCGCCGATCCCGCCCCCTGGCTCGACGAACTCGTGCGCGCGAAGCGGGCGCTCGGCGTGTCCTTCGCCGGTCGCGAGTGGTGGACGGCCATCGAGGATGCAGCGCGCCTGCGCGACGGGCTCGGCGTGCCGCTGCCCATCGGTGTTCCCGCCGCGTTCATCGAACCCGTCGACGATCCGCTGGCCGACCTGATCAGCCGGTACGCCCGCACCCACGGCCCGTTCACGATCACCGATGCCGCGGCCCGTTTCGGTCTCGGTTCGGCGGTGGCCCGCGACGTCCTGCAGCGGCTCGCGCAGGGCAAGCGGGTGGTCGAAGGCGAGTTCCGCCCCGGGGCGACGGGCAGCGAGTGGTGCGATGCCGAGGTCCTGCGCCGCCTGCGCAGGCGCTCGCTGGCCGCGGCGCGTCAGGAGGTCGAACCGGTCAGCACGGCGACGCTCGGCCGCTTCCTCCCGGCCTGGCAGCACGTCGGGGGCACGCTGCGCGGTATCGACGGCGTCGCGACCGTCGTGGAACAGCTTGCCGGCGTCCCCGTTCCCGCGTCGGCACTCGAGTCACTGATCCTGCCGTCCCGGGTCGCCGACTGCTCCCCCGCCATGCTCGACGAACTCACGTCCACCGGTGAGGTGCTGTGGTCGGGCGCGGGCAGCATCTCCGGCAAGGACGGGTGGGTGTGCCTTCACCCCGCCGACACCGCACCGCTCACACTGACCGCGCCCACGGAGTCGGACCTGACCGACGTGCAGAGCCGGGTGCTCGACACGCTGTCCGGCGGCGGGGCGTACTTCTTCCGGCAACTCGCGGACACCCTCGAGATGTCCGACGACACCGCGCTGGCCACCGCGTTGTGGGATCTGGTGTGGCTGGGTCACATCGGCAACGACACCCTCGCCCCGGTACGTGCCCTGCTGTCCGACACGTCCAGGACCACCACGAGCCACCGGTCGCCGCGACGTCCCCCGCGCGCCCGGGCGTATCGCAATCTGACGGTGCCGGTGCGCACGGCGCCGCCCACGGTCGGGGGACGGTGGTCGATTCTGCCCGCCGCCGAATCCGATGCCACGCTGCGGGCCAGCGCCACGGCCGAACTGCTGCTGGAGCGGTACGGGGTGGTGACCCGCGGGTCCGTGATGACCGAGAACGTTCCCGGTGGCTTCGCGCTTATGTACAAAGTGCTGGGCACGTTCGAGGACAACGGCCGCTGCCGGCGGGGACATTTCGTCGAGTCGCTCGGCGGTGCCCAGTTCTCCACTCCCCCCGTGGTGGACCGGCTCCGGAGCTACGGCGATTCGCTCGAGGGCAGGCACACCACACTGCCCGCCGTGACGCTCGCCGCCAGCGATCCCGCCAACCCGTACGGTGCGGCCCTGCCCTGGCCGCGACGCGGTGACGACGCGCCCGCGCACCGGCCGGGACGCAAGGCCGGCGGACTGGTGGTGCTGGTGGAGGGCGAGCTGATCCTGTTCGTCGAACGCGGCGGCCGCACCGTTCTCACGTTCACCGACGACCCGGGTGTGCTCCGCACCGCGGCCGTCACGCTCGCCGGGGTCGTCAAGCGCGGTGGGATCGACAGGATCGTGGTCGAGAAGGTGGACGGTGACACCATCCACGGCAGCGACTTCGCGCCGATCCTGACCGAGGCCGGGTTCTCGCCCACTCCACGCGGATTCCGGTTGCGAGCCTGACATGCCCGAAGGCGACACCGTCTGGCGCACAGCCAACTCGCTGCGCGATGCCCTCGAAGGCAAGGTCCTGACCCGGTGCGACGTGCGGGTGCCCCGGTACGCCACCGTCGACCTGTCCGGTGAGGTGGTCGACGAGGTGGTCAGCCGGGGAAAGCACCTCCTCATCCGGGTCGGCGACCACTCCATCCACACGCACCTGAAGATGGAGGGTGCGTGGCACATCTACGCGCCGGACTCGAGGTGGCGGCGTCCGGCGCACCAGGCGCGCATAGTGCTGGCCACCGAAGACCGGGTGGCGGTCGGATTCTCGCTGGGCATCACCGAGATCCTCCGGCGTGACGACGAGGAGTCCGCGGTCGGCCACCTCGGACCCGATCTGCTGGGCCCGGACTGGGATGCCGGCGCAGCGATCGAAAATCTGCGGGCGGCCGGCGAGCAGCCCATCGGTCTCGCCCTCACCGATCAACGCAATCTGGCCGGTCTCGGCAACGTGTACCGCAACGAAGTCTGCTTCCTCCGCGGCGTCCACCCGTACACTCCGGCGTCCGAGGTGACCGACCTGCCCGCCATGGTCACGCTCGCGCATCGCATGATTCACGCCGACAAGAACAACTCGATCCGTCGCCGGCCGTGGGTGTACGGGCGGGCCGGACAACGGTGCCGCCGCTGCGGGACGGTGATCGAAGGCCACGACCTCGGCCGCCAGGAGATCTTCTTCTGCACGTACTGCCAACCGCCAAGAGCGGATTAGCGCAGGACCGTCGTCGGCGGTCCGAGCGGCGGAGGTCGGCGCGTCCGCCTGCGGCCGAGCAACCAGGCGGCCCCGTCCGGCACCCACAGCACCGCGGCGGTGCCGATCGTCAGCAGATACGTCGGCGCGATCAGAGGCAGCAGGATGCACCCGAGCAGGGCGACGGGAAAATCTCTGCGCCACACCAGCGACAGTAGGACCGGCAGCACGAGCAGGAGGGCGGCCAGGCCGAAGTGCGAGGTCGCCACGGCCCACGGCACGCCCACCACCCAGCACAGCATCCCGAGCACCTGGTGCGTGATCAGCAGGAACCGGACGACGTCGGTGAACGTCCAGAACCGGCCGACCTCGACGCCGACCCAGAAGATGCGGCTGCGGAACGGTCCGACGCCCTCGTCGAGCAGGGCGAGCCGGAACAGTTCGTCCGCGTGGCGTCGCAGCGTGTTTCCCTCCGGCCCCAGCGCGCTCGCACGTTTGCAGAGGTCGTCGTGCATGATCGCGGGAAGCAGTTGCCGGCCGTACGGGGTGAGCAGACCCTGCAGCGGCGCCGGGATCGAGGCGAGATCCGTGCGGAGCAGGCACGGCATCGGGGCGCAGCCGGGCACCGTCACCACCGTGTCTCCGTGGACGTAGACGAACTCGCCGACGAGTTGGAAGAACTTGCGGTCGAGTACCCGGAGCTCGGGTTGCGGGCGAGTCGGATCGTCCACGGACACCTGGAACGGCATGCGCACCTCACTCGTGGCCGGCCTTGTTTGCCTGCACCACCAGAGTGACGCAATGCGCGACGAATTGCTCGCGCGACGCGGCAACAGTTCCGTCGAGATATCCGATGAACAGCGTCGTGAGGGCGCCGACCACCCCGACGGCGACGAGTTGCTTCTCCACCTCGTCGTCGACGGCGGAGAGCTGGTCGTGCACGAGTCCGACGAAGCCGGGCATGAGGTCGATGCCCCGCCTGCTCAGCGCGGGTTCGGACAGGGGCGCCAGCAGCAGGACGCGGCCCATGGCGGGATCGTCGACCATCAGCTTCACGAATGCGTCCACGGCCGCCTCGGCGCGCTCCCGTGCCGTCTCGGTGGACGCCACCGCCGCCACGAGAGCGGCCTGCGCCTCGTCTCCCACCGCGGTGTAGAGCGCGCGCACGAATTCGTCCCGGTCCCGGAACGACTCGTAGAAGTACCGTTCGGTCAGCGATGCCGCGCGGCAGACGGCGCGCACGTTCACGGCGGGCCCGTCCGCCGCACCGAGCAGTGCGACGCCCGCCCGCAGCAGCGACTTCCGCCGTGCTTCCCGCCGGTCCTCCAGCGTCACTCTTCTCGCCCCAATCCTTGACTACGCGTGTTGTCAGATCCTAGTCTGACAACGTGCGTAGTCACGTGAACTCGGACGGTACGTCCGTCCCGGCCTCCGACCCCGCCCCCCTCGGCCCCGATTCGCTGACCTGGAAGTATTTCGGCGACTGGCGCGGAATGCTGCAGGGCGTGTGGGCCGGGTCGATGCAGAACATGCACCCCGGTCTCGGCGCCGGAGTCGAGGAACACTCCCGCTTCTTCGACGAGCGATGGGAGCGGCTCTACCGGTCGCTGTACCCGATCGGCGGCGTCGTCTTCGACGGCGACCGCGCTCAGCGGACCGCCGAACAGGTCCGGGGATACCACGACGACATCAAGGGGATCGACAAACACGGCCGCAGGTACCACGCCCTCGACCCCGACACGTTCTACTGGGCGCACGCCACGTTCTTCATGGGCACCATCCTCACCGGCGACAACTTCATGGGTGGCCTCACCGAAGACCAGAAGCGCCGCCTCTTCACCGAGCACATTCAGTGGTACCGCCTGTACGGGATGAGCATGCGCCCCGTCCCGGAAACCTGGGAAGCGTTCTGTGAGTACTGGGATCACATGTGCCGCAACGTCCTCGAGGACAACAAGGCCACCCGCGACGTCCTCGACCTGTCCGGACTCGGCGCTCCCCCGTTCCTGTCGTGGCTGCCCGCCCCGGTCTGGACGATCCTCCGCATCCCGGTGGCGAGGGGCTTCGTGTGGCTGACGGTCGGCATGTACGACCCACCGGTCCGCGACCTCCTCGGCTACCGCTGGACCACCCGCGACGAGCGCCTGCACACTCTCGTCGGCCGCGCCGTGAACGCCGCCTTCCGCCTCGTCCCTTGGCGGTACCGCTATCACCCGCGCGCCCGCGCCGGCTGGGACCGCGAGACCGGACGCGCCCCCGCGCACGCACCGCTCGTCCACACGCCCCGGCGCAATCTTCCCCCGGTCGACCGGCGCGACGACCCGCAGCACTACAGCCCGAAAGTCTGAGTTCCCAGGGAGCTCACAGGCAACGCCCACATTGCTCACGGGTTCCGGGACGACGCTGAATCACATGGAATTCATCGCTGTTTCAGCCCTCCTCGTCATGGCGCTCTCCGGGGTCGTCGCCGCACACGCACCGAAAACGCTCGTCCACACTCGCTGACCGCGTGCGCGTGGAATGCTCGGGGCCATGGAGTGGGACCTTCCGAAACTCTTCAACCGCCCCGCGCAGCTGACCGACGCCCCGATCGACACCGAGCGTGTCGCCCGGCGTATCAGCGCCTACATCTACGGCAACATCCTCGTCCTCGCGGCGCTCATCCCCGTCACCAAGGCGCAGGAGACCGTCGGCATCGCGATCGTTGTCGGAGCGGCGCTGTCCACATTCCTCGCGCACGTCTTCGCCGAGTCCGTCGGCCAGACACTACGTCTCGACCGCACTCTCACCCGAGCCGAACGTAGCAGCGAGCTCCGCGACAGCCTGCCCATCCTGACGTCGGCCGTCGTCCCCAGCGTCATCCTGTGCACCGCGCTGATCGGCTGGCTCGAGCCGAGGACTGCGCAGTTGATCGCCGAGTTCGCGATGATCACCCGGATCGCGTCGATCAGTTACGTGATCAGCCGTCTCCGCCGCGAGAAGGTCACGTCCGGCACCCACTGGGCGGCGGTCGGCCTCGCCGCCGTCGCAGCGGCCATCGTGGTGATCAAGGTATTTCTGACACACTGACCGGCGGTTCGAGCAGTTCGATCCGCGATTCCGGTGCCGCCGCCCGCAGCGCGTCGGCGGACAGGTCGTCCGGCTGCGCCTGCGACTGCACCTCCGCCTCCACCCGCGCCTGGTACGTCTTCACCTCGCGGTCGATGTCGTCGGCGTCCCAGCCGAGGACCGGAGCGACCAGTTGCGCCACCTGCTCGGCGCAGTTCACCCCCCGATGCGAGTACTCGATCGCGATGCGGGTGCGCCGGGCGAGGATGTCGTCGAGGTGCAGCGCGCCCTCGGCCGCCGCCGCGTACACGACCTCGACCTGCAGGTAGGCGGGTGCGTCGGTGAGGGGCTGGAGAAGTTCCGGCTTGTCGGCCGCCAGGTCGAGCACCTCGCCGATCAGCGAGCCGTACCGGTCCAGCAGGTGCTTCACCCGGTACGGGTGCAGCCCGTACAACTGTCCGAGGTGCACGGTCTGGTTGACCAGCGCGAAATAGCCGTCCGCACCCACGAGCGGCACCTTCTCGGTGATGGACGGCGCCATCCGCGCCGGGATGTCCTCGGCCGCGAGATCCACGGCGTCCTCGGCCATCACACGGTACGTGGTGTACTTGCCGCCCGCGATGGCGACGAGGCCCGGCGCCACACGCGCGACGGCGTGCTCGCGCGACAACTTCGACGTCTCGTCGCTCTCCCCGGCGAGCAGGGGACGCAGACCCGCATAGACACCGTCGATGTCGTCGTGGGTCAGCGACGTCACCAGCACCTTGTTGACGTGACCGAGGATGTAGTCGATGTCGGCCTTGGTGGCGGCCGGGTGCGCGAGGTCGAGGTTCCAGTCCGTGTCGGTGGTGCCGATGATCCAGTGACTGCCCCACGGGATGACGAACAGCACCGACTTCTCGGTGCGGAGGATGATCGCGGCGTCGCTGACGATCCGGTCTCGGGGCACCACGATGTGGACGCCCTTGGACGCGCGGACGCGGAAACGGCCGCGTTGCCGCGACAGCGCCTGGATCTCGTCGGTCCACACCCCGGTCGCGTTGATGACGACGTTCGCCTTCACGTCCGCGGTGCGCCCGTCCTCGCAGTCCCGGATCCGTACCCCGGACACCCGGTCCGCCTCCCGCAGGAAACCGACAACCTGCGTCGACGTCCGCACGACCGCCCCGTAGTGGGCGGCGGTGCGCGCGACGGTCATGGTGTGCCGGGCGTCGTCGACGACGGTGTCGTAGTACTGGATGCCGCCGGTCAGCGAGTTGCGCTTGAGGCCCGGCGCCATCCGCAGCGCACCCGCGCGGGTCAGATGCTTCTGCGGCGGAACCGATTTGGCGCCACCCATCCGGTCGTAGAGGAAGATTCCTGCCGCCATGTAGGGCCGCTCCCACAGCCGGTGGGTGATCGGGAACAGGAACTTGAGCGGCTTCACCAGGTGCGGCGCGAGGGTGGTCAACGACAGCTCACGCTCCCGGAGCGCCTCCCGGACCAGTCCGAACTCGAGCTGCTCGAGATAGCGCAGCCCGCCGTGGAACATCTTCGACGAGCGACTCGACGTTCCGGACGCGTAGTCGCGCGCCTCCACCAACGCCACCTTCAGCCCGCGGGTGGCCGCGTCCAGGGCCGCACCGGCACCGACCACACCACCGCCGATCACGACGACGTCGAACTGTTCGGTCTGCAGCTCGTCCCAGGCGGCATCGCGCTGCCGGGGACCGAGGAACTGCACACCAGGCTGACTACTCAACTCGGGCTCCTGTGAGATGACGACGGATTCATGCCCAGGCTAGTAGCTTCATGCGTGTGATTCAGTACATCGCCGCGATAGACCAGGGCACCACCTCCAGCCGCTGCATGATCTTCGATCACGACGGCGCCGTGGTGAGCGTCGCCCAGAAGGAACACGAGCAGTTCTTTCCGCGCGCAGGCTGGGTGGAGCACGACCCGAAGCAGCTGTGGATCAACACCCGCGAGGTGGTGGCGTCCGCGCTCGCGAAGGCCGATCTCACCAAACGCGACATCGCCGCGATCGGGATCACCAATCAGCGCGAGACGGCGGTCGTGTGGGACCGGAACACCGGAGAACCCGTGTACAACGCCATCGTGTGGCAGGACACGCGCACCGACGAACTGTGCACGCAGCTCGGCGGCGACGAGGGCCCGGGCCGCTACCAGAAGCGCACCGGCCTGCCGCTGTCCACGTATTTCTCGGGGCCGAAGGTCCGCTGGATCCTCGACAACGTCGACGGCGCCCGCGCGAAGGCGGAGGCCGGCGAGCTCTGCTTCGGCACGATCGACAGCTGGATTCTGTGGCACATCACCGAGGGCACCCACGTGACGGATGTCACCAACGCCTCCCGGACGCTGTTGATGAATCTCGAGACCCTCGACTGGGATCCGGAGATCTGCGCCGATTTCGGCATCCCGATGTCGATGCTGCCGGAGATCCGCAGCTCGTCGGAGATCTACGGCGTCGGACGCGAACGGGGGACGCTGCCGGGTGTGCCCGTCGCGGGAATCCTCGGCGATCAGCAGGCCGCGACGTTCGGGCAGGCATGCCTGTCCGAAGGCGAAGCAAAGAACACGTACGGGACGGGGAACTTCCTGTTACTGAACACGGGAACCACACCCGTGCACAGCAAACACGGCCTCCTCACCACCGTCTGCTACAAGATCGGCGACAAACCAGCCGTCTACGCGCTCGAGGGGTCCGTGGCCGTCACCGGCTCGCTGGTGCAGTGGCTGCGCGACAACCTGGGAATCATCAGTTCGGCCAAGGACATCGAGGATCTGGCGAAGTCGGTCGACGACAACGGCGGCGCCTACTTCGTGCCCGCGTTCTCCGGGTTGTTCGCCCCACGCTGGCGGCCCGACGCCCGCGGGGCGATCGTCGGACTCACCAGGTTCGTGAACAAGGGCCATCTCGCCAGGGCCGCCCTCGAGGCCACCGCGTATCAGACTCGCGAGGTGATCGAGGCGATGCGCGCCGATTCGGGCGTCGAACTCGCCTCCCTCAAGGTGGACGGCGGCATGGTCGTCAACGAGACGCTCATGCAGTTCCAGTCGGACATTCTCGCGGTGCCCGTCATCCGGCCCGTCGTCAACGAGACGACGGCGCTGGGCGCCGCGTACGCCGCGGGCCTGGCCGTCGGATTCTGGGAGAGCGAGGACGACATCCGCGCGAACTGGGCCGTCGACAAGACCTGGGAGCCCGGAATGGACGAGGCCGAGTCCACCCGGCTGTACGCCGAGTGGAACAAGGCGGTCGAGCGGACCTACGACTGGGCGTGATCGGCGTACGCGTCGCCGAGCCTCGCCGCCGCGCCCGTCAGCACGTCTTCCGGACAGGTCGCGAAGCACAGCCGCAGAGCGCTCCGGTGTTCCGCGGCGACGCCGAACGCCGATCCGGGGACGAAGGCCACACCGTGCTCGACGGCGGTCTGCAGCAGCGCGGCTGTATCCAGGCCCGAGTCGGCAAACTCGGTCCAGCAGAACATTCCGCCCACGGCCGAGGACACGCCGGCGCGGTCGCCGAACGTCGAGGCGACACCGTCGGCGAGTGCCCGGGCCCGGGACCCGTAGCGGGCGCGCAGCATCTCCAGGTGCAGGTCCAGCCACGGCTCGTCCGACAGCAGTCCGGCGGCGATCTGATGGGTCAGTGACGAACCGCACAGATCCGCACCCTGTTTGAGCAATTCGACGGCCTCGCACACCCGCCGGTCGCCGTGCAGCCACCCGACCCGCAGCGCGGGTGCCAGGATCTTCGAGGCGCTGGACAGCCGGATCACCCGGTCCGACAGGGCCGCGACAGGCGCGGGCGGCGGTCCGTCGAAGAAGAGTTCGCCGTACGGGTCGTCCTCGATCACCCAGAAGCCGTAGCGGTCGGCCAGTGCGGCGAGGTGTTCCCGGCGGCCGGCCGCCAGGACGACGCCGCGCGGGTTGTGGAAATTGCTCACCGTGTGGACGACGGTGGGCCGCAGTCCGGACTCGAGCAGGCCCTGCAGGGCGGCGGTGTCCATGCCGTCGGCGTCGAGTGGGACGGACCGGACGTCGGCCTCCGCGGCACGGAACACCTGCAGCGCGCCGGTGTAGGCGGGTTCCTCGACGATCACGACGTCGCCGGGGTCGAGCAGCACCTGGGCGAGCAGGCTCAGCGCCTGCTGGGAGCCGTGGGTGACGACGACGTCCGCGGCGTCGAGTGGGCGGCCGATCTTGGCGCCCTCCCGTGCGGCGAGCACGTCGCGGAGCCTGCGCAGCCCGGTGGTCTCGCCGTACTGGACGGACGCCGGGTCCGCGAGCGCGAGTTCGGCTTCCTTCCGGATCCGTTCCCGCGGAATGAATTCGGGGTCCGGCAGCCCGCCCGCGAGGCTGACCACGTCGGGCCGGGCGGTGAGGGTGAGCAGATCACGGATGGCGGAGCTGTGCAGCCCCTCCATGCGGCGGGCAAGTGATTGCGGCATGTCGACTCCCAGGAGGCACGTCAAAGCGGAGATCAGGTGAGAACACCCTGTCCGTCCTGGGTCTGCGGGGCGGGAGAGCGCCGAGGCACGGCCGATGATTTCGGACCGTGCCTCGACTATCTCACCGCAAGAGCCACTATGTGAAATGCGATTCCCACATTTCGGGATCAATCCAGGTCGTCGTGCCGCATCAGCTGGCGAGCCGCCTCGGTGATCGACCCCGTCAGCGACGGGTACACCGAGAACGTCGCGGCGAGATCGTTGACGGTGAGGTTGTTCTGCACGGCGATGGCGATGGGCAGGATCAGCTCCGACCCGTTGGGGGCCACCACCACGCCGCCGATCACCACACCGGTGGCCGGACGGCAGAAGATCTTCACGAAACCGCGACGCAGCCCGGACATCTTCGCGCGCGGGTTGGTGTTGAGCGGGAGCATGACGGTGCGGGCAGGCACCTCACCGTCGTCGATCGCGGCCTGGCTGACGCCCACGGTCGCGATCTCGGGGCGGGTGAACACGGCCGACGCCACCGTCTTCAGCTTGATGGGGCTGACGCCCTCGCCGAGCGCGTGGTACATCGCGATGCGGCCCTGCATGGCGGCGACCGACGCCAGCGGCAGCAAGCCGGTGCAGTCGCCCGCCGCATA
>NZ_WXYH01000052.1:0-15392 GCF_009872365.1 Rhodococcus sp. T7 | reverse complement strand
GATTCTCAGCAATCATTCGAATCCGAACGACGCACGAACTTTCAATGAGAATCCGAACTCTTCAACGAGAAGCTACACGAGTCGGCATCATCAGATGCACTGAGTCAGGACAAATCCTGTCCTGACTCAATGAATCTGGCGGACCTGACCAGCGGTTCGCCAGGCTCGGTGCGTCGTTGCCTTGATGAGCGACTCATTGAATTTGGCGAGTACGGAAATAAGTATGGAGATGAAGGTTTCGCCGATTCGCAGCTACACCAGGTGATACTGGGTGATCTCGCCCGGCCAACTCTCCCAGCTCCACTGAGCCGTCCGCCAGATAGCCGACACGACTCGCCAGATTCAGTGATCCTCCGCCACCTTCATTGAGCCAGTGTCGGTTCTTGAGCGATCTGGCGGTGGCGCCCTGCCGTGAGCTGCGGTGCGCCACTTGTCGCGGTCATGTCGTCATCAACCCCTTCTCACGCGATCTGGCGGATTCTGGGGACAGAGGCACCCGAATCGGCGCGACTGCAACACGTGGAACTGCGGTTCCACCGCTTCCGCCACTTCGGATGAGGAGCCTCGCCACATGTGTGAGAACTCCCGCCAGATCAGCTGAGAACCGATAGGAACGACCTCACCGGCCGTTCCAGTTCGTCGACCACCTCCCGGCAACCACCGCCACGGCACCCGACGCTCCACCCCGGACCCGGAGACGAACACCGCCTCGAACTCGTCATCGGCACGGCTCAACTGCGCAATCTCTCCCAGCACCGAGGCATGCGCCACCCGGGCGAGAAACTGCGCCAACGCCGCGCCACCTATGTGAGAAACGCGCCAGATCGACCGAGAACCGACAGCCAGGACAAATCCCCGATTTACACCACCACCCCTTGACACGTTGGTTACGCTCCGATCAGCGCAACGAAGAGAGCATGGATCGGAGCGAATCCCCCGCGTACGGGAATTATTCCGCTCAGGCAATAACCTCTCTCACGCGTCTTGATCGTTCCTTCAGCCTCGGCTACGTCCCCGTACTGTGGCCCACGCTGCCGATCTCCCTGGTCTCGCACTCCGATCAAGAACCCGTCCCAACACCGTCCCAACACCGTCCCAATGCCGTCCCAACATCAAGACTGCTTGACTTACGGGCTTATCCGTGGTGCTCCTCTCAACTAACAGGTCGGCCGTTCACTCCCCGGGAGAGTCGTGAGAAGGGTGTGTCAGTCGATTTCGACACCGAGCTCCTGAGCCTTGGCCGCGCCGAAGCCGACCAACTCGGTGCGGTCAGGACAGTGCGCAATATCCTTCGTCTTCGGCGGCAACGTACTTCGAACGAGCAGTGCCACCGCGCTCTATCGACTGATCATGTCAGGGTGGGCGTCCACAACGATGCGGTAGCCGATGCCGACGAGAACACTGCCGGCGATGCGGACGGTAAGTTGCACCCAGCGCAGATGAGCGCCCCGTTGGTCGGGCACAAGTTCAGCCTGTCCGGCGACGACGAAAGGATTCGGATCGCCCGGACCGCTCGATCCCCACGTGTGCGGTCGCCTCGGTGTCGAAGTAGGGCAGGAAGTCGGGCAGGAACACCGACGCCACATGCGGCTTGGACGCCGAGACGCTGCGGCCGAAGAATTTGCCAACGGTGACTCTCTTAGGGCGCGGAGGCATGCTCGGAGGAGGCTACGTGATCAACGGCACCTGGAATATCTGAACTAGTTCTGATGTAATGGTGTGTATGAGCAAGTCGACTACTACGGCCACATTCTCCGAATTTTTGAGGTCACCCAAGGATGTCCTTGGCGTCCTCGAGGACAGCGGTGAGGTGGTTCTGACTCGCCGGAATGCTCCAGCTCTGCGGTTGACCCAGGAGTCGGCGAGCCGCGCGGAGTTGAGCGCCCTCGGCGTCGTCGGGCAGCTTTTCGCTGCCTCCCTCGATGAGGCGGCGCTCGATCGTGTCGCCACCCGCCTGGCCGTGACACTGCCGTGGATCGGGTTACTCCCTGCGGCCTTGCACGCGGAGTTCGTCGCCGAGTTCCAGGCCACGGCGCGTGCCTGCATCGCTGTGGCCCGCTTCGATCGACTCGCGATCCTGCTCGAAGCATGGAAGGCCACGGCGGAGGCGTACGCCGACCCTCGGTTGACAGCTGATGGCTCCGACTTGGAGTATCTCGATGAACCCGAGGTGGTCGAAGCCCCGGATCTCGGCGCGTGAGCAAGAAGGATGGCCCGGTCCCTCGTCCGATCAAACGTGTCGAATGGCATCTCGTGTTCGCCACGCGTGACGCCGCGAAGGGCTGGACCGATCTGCTGGCGACCGCACGCAACGCCACGGTCGATGCATGGGACACACTCACCCGAGAACCGATAGTGGAGACATCGCGGCTGTATCAGCTCAAGGGCGACTACGCCTACGGGACGTACCAAGGGCGAACCTACGCTCGGTACCAGTACAAGGTGACCGACGGTGGGCGGATCTGGTTCTTCGTCGATCCGGCGCCTAAAGGCGCGAAGAACGCCGGCCGAGTTCTACTCGAGCGATGCGAGCCTGGGCATCCGAAGGAAACCGAGTAAGGCTCAATACGGTCGCTGCGAGCACGCCGAGCGGTGGGGCGCGACCCTGCCCCAAACCGGAGGCCCATTAACGGTCCTGGCCTGCGGGAACCTGTAGGTCAGTGGTGCAGTCGACGTAGGTCGGCGTGGGCGGTGGGTGGCATTTGCGCACGATCTCGGTGTGGCAATAACGTCCTGGCGGGTGTCAGGCTGTCAACTTCTTCATGTGCTCACGCACGGCCGGCACGTATGCCTGGGTCTGGCCGAATGGCGGAATCCCGCCGTAAGTGACGACGGCACCCTCCCCGCCGTTGTAGGCGGCGATGATCAGATCGGTGAAGTCGCCCTTGACGGCTCCACTGTCGTGATGCGGTCGAAGGTAGTCGGCGATGTGGCAGAGATAGCGCCCTTCCGAGGCGATCGCGTCATACGGATTGAACGGGTCGGCAGCGTTCGGTGGTTCCGCTTTTCCGCTTCGATCTAGACCGGAATCCGTACCGAAAGCCTTCCAGGTCTCCGGCATGAACTGACTCATTCCTTCGGCGCCGCCCTGGTTTACGCCATCGCCCTTGCTGACCGCCTTTTCGTTGAACCCGGACTCTTGTTGAACGATGCCGGCAACCAGAACCGGGCTCACCTCTGGGCACAGAGACCCAGCAGCCGAGACTGCGTTGGTGTATTGCGGCGGGATGCTGCCAGGGGCGAACCTGGTCTGATCACCGACCTCTGGCGGGCACGGCTCCGTGGTGGTCGTACCGCCCGGAGCGCTGCCGTAGTGGGAGTCGGCGGTCGGCATCCCGCCGCCCTCGAGTGTGACGTGTACGTGGTCGAAGTGGTTTGCGGTGTAGCCGTGACGGTCCTCCATCAGCGACCAGTCACCGGTGCCGTCCCAGTAGCGCTGTTGCCAGATCACGTACTCGACGCTGAGGGCCGCTTTGTTCTGTTGGAGGTACAGGGCGATCTTGTCGCCGAGTGCCTTCCCTTGGGCGCTCGCGGAGTCGGGAATCATGATGTCGACCGCGCGCCCGGCGGGGTGGTCCTGGGCGACGTCGTCCGTGGGGCGCCAACCGCCGATGGTAGTGATCTCGGGGAAGGCCGCCGCGATTGTGCGCATGACGCGGATCGAGTCGACCTGCATCTGCGCTTCGCTGCCTTTGTCGGCGGGCAGCGGTGGCAGATCTCCACCGGTGGAATCGGTATGTGCGACCAGCTCTGCTGGTCCTCGAGTGGGCGAGATGGTTCCTTGTTGTTTGAGCCACGGAATGGGATCTACTCCCCCGCCCAGTGACCAGCCTCCGGGGTAGACGCCGAAGTGAAGATGCGGTCCACTCGACTGTCCTTCGCTGCCCACCTTGCCGATCAGTTGGCCCGCTGTGACCTTGTCTCCGGTGTGGACGAGGACCCCGGACGCCTGCATGTGCCCGTACAGGGATTCGACGATCTGGCCCTCGATGGTGTGCCGGATCCGAATCCAGTGTCCGTAGCCGGCGGCGGGCTCGGCGGCGATGACTTCGCCGTCACCGGCGGCGTAGAACGGGGTGTCCAGTGGTGCTGCGTAGTCCTGGCCGTCGTGCATGCCTGTCTCGCGCATACCGAAGGGTGAGCTGATTGTGTAGGTGCCTTCGGCCATCGGGACCGCGAGGGATCCGGGCTTGAGTCCCATGAGGCTGCCGCCCCCGGCGTCTGGCACAGGTTGACCGCAGTTCGTGTCACTACCGGTCGTCGCGAGGATGACCAGTATCGGAGCCATCATGATGACCATGGCGAAGGCGGGTATTCCGGCGAGCAGCCACCACCACTTTTTCGAGCTGCCTTCCTGTGCGTCCGGGGTCGACGGTGGTGTGTCGAGGAGCGCCATCAGCGAGCTCGGTGAGCCAGTGCGCTCGGCGTGACTACCGGCGCGGATCCGGACTGCGCGGCGGCAGCGAGCAGCTGAGCAGTCTTCGACCCTGCACCGTTGGGGACCCCTGTTTCAGGAGAGGCGGGTCTGGCTGGTCGCGGGGTGCGGCTCGGTGTAGTCGGCAACATCACCGGCGCCCCAGATGTGGTGGTGAATTCGCGGAATCGGCGACCGTCAGGGCTACTGGTCGTGGTGGCCGAGGCGCGGACCTGGCCAGGGTTGGCGACCGGCAACGACGGGGCGACCCCGATGGGGTGCTTGATGCCGGCCTTGTCCGACACCGCCGTTTTCGACAGTCGACTCCGGACAGCGTCGGCAGCAGCGTTCGTAGCCGCGGTTCCACGACTGGTCTGGGCACCGACCGTGCCTGAGGTGGACTTCGGGTAGCTGTCGGGATCGGCGATCGAGTCGACCTTGTTCTTCGCTCGCTTCGCCGTCGAGGAGAGGACCCGTCCGGCAACCAGCACTGCAGCTGCCCCGCCGGTTGCTGCGGTCGACGTGGCTCCGGCTGCGACTTTTCCGGTCGTTGCCGCGGCAGTGCCGGACTTCTTCGCTAGTGCTCCTGCCCCCTTCACCACGGCCTTTCCGCCCTGGTACATGTGGCGTCCGTTGGCGGCCATCGCAGCAATGTCGCGCGCTGTGGTGGGCGTTGAGCGACTAATGGCGGTCGGTGCGACGTTGGGCCGTTTAGTCAGAATTGTTGCCAGGTTGTCCGACATTCGCTTCATTCCCTTGACCGCTCGGCGGAAGAGGAGAAGTGCGGTGACCAGGAAGATGTCGACGAAGAACACCGTGCGGATCAGGTTCGATTCGTCTGCAGCGAAGAGATCCTCGACGACCATGACGTATCCCACGAGGAAGACGATGGCGAAGATCATCTGCAGCAACGCCATTGCGACGTTGGCGATGGTCCGCCAGAACTGCCCGCGCATCGAGGGTGCGATGGCGAGGACGACTCCTGGTATCGATTTGATGGCATTGCCGATCGAGACACCTGCGGCGATGATCAATCGGCCGGCGAGGTAGATCGCGAAGGCCATGAGGAGTGCGCCGGCGAAGATCAGGAAAAACAGGCCCATCGCTTGTCCGGGACCGGGGTTGTCGGCATAGGCCTTCATCGGCCCGTCCTCCCCCTCACATTTGGCGATGGCATCTTTGACGCGGTCTTCCGGTTTCGCGTCGGGATTGATCAGGTCAAGGGCTACGCCTGCCCCAGGGGCGATCTCGGAGACGACGTCCTGCGCTTTGTCTGCAAGTCCTGGCTCCTTGGGCTTCGCGAGGTACGCGGCGTCGAACTCTTTGACGCATTTCCCGTTGTTTTCCGGGGCATCGAGAACGACTCCGAAGTTGATCAGTTGCGTTGGTTGGCGGATGAACGTGTCGATGAGTTTCGATTCGATCGTTTCGATCTCGGTCTGCGGGTTTCCGCTGGTATCACCGCCGTTGGCGAGCCCGGAGGCGACTTCCAGGCCGGCATCTCGCGCCGACAGCACCAGTCCGTTGTCCCCGAGGACGCGATCGACCGGGTTCGAGAGAACGCCCGCGGCCGCGGCCGCGATGACGCAGGACATGAGGAGCTCGTAGATTCCGGTGGAGAATCGGCCGCGGATGATCCAGATGGCGACGCTGAGTCCGGCGACTGTGAGCATCAGCGGGGTCAGCGCGAACTGGTCGGTGATGGTGGTGACCGAGTCGGCGATGGTGCGCACGGGTGTGAGGATCAGGTCGAGCCATTCGAACGAGAGCACCCAGGTGATGAACCAGATGGCCGTTGCCATCAGGAAGCGGAAGACCTCGTATTCGAGGGTGATGATGTACGCCCAGATCATGCGCCAGCCGCCGCCCACTGAGGCGTTGCCTTTGTCGATGGACAGGAAATAGCTCCACGCGTCGATGCCGTGCGAATCTTTCAGATTCATCCAGGCGAAGAACGGGCTCGCACCGCCGCCGCCGGCGGGATCGGCGAGAGCCGGGGTGGCCACGATCATCAAGAGGGCGCCGGCCGCGTGCCAGCCGGCGATGAGGCGGATGAGTAGCCGGCTCCACCAGCGTGCCCACAGCCAGCGGGTTACTGGACGGGTCAGGTGTATCAGTGCGGTCAGCCAGGATTGCGGAATCCATGCGGTGACAAGCCACAGCAGTGAGCGTTTGGCCGCGGCGCGGACACTGAAATACTCCCGGGGTTCGGGGCCGCCGACCACCTCCCGTTCACGGGAGGACGCCGCGGCCGCGGTCATGCTTTCACCAGCTTGTTGTCCTTCGGAGTGGTCGACACTGCAATTCGGCGAGACTCGGTTGCAGGCAGCAGCGTCTTGATACGGCCGACGTTTCCGCTGCCATCGCGCATGTAACCTTCACCGCGGCGGTGAGGTTCGACGTACTTGTCTTTTCCGGTTACCGGAGCTGTCTGCTCCATGTATTGCTTGACCAGTCCGTAGTCGTCCGGGTCGAGGCCAAGCCATTCAATGGCGCGCTTGGCGAGGGTTTCGTCTGTATGACGGTGCGCGATGCGGGTCTTGATCAGTCCGCGCAGCTTCGGGGTGCCGAACGCGCAGTCCTGGTCGCCGAGTCCCACGGCGGCCGAGGACTTGCGGCCCTGCAGCACGAAGTCCTCGACGATGTCGACTCCGTCGTCGGCGCCCAGGAGGTGGTGTGCCTCGTCGACGAGGAACAACGCCATCTGGTCGGGGTCGGCGAAGCACTGTCCGCGGGCGACCTTCGCGATCAGGGTGTACACCGCGTGGCCGAACCGCTTCTCCAGCGGCAGGTTCTCGTAGAGGTGTTGTTTCTCGGTCTGCAGCTGGGTTGGTAAGTCGACCTTGTGGGTGCGGAAAATGATGCCGGGAGCAGTAATGGGCAGCGGGGGTAGATCTTTGCCGAACAGTGCCGCCGCGTAGGTGCGGCGGGCGTAGACGTTCATTGCTTCGCCGAGATCTTGGGCGTGGGCGATCGGGCAAGCACCGGACAGGAGGTGTTCGGTCAGCTCGCCCAAACCCTGGTAGGGGTGCTCTGCGCGGTATTCGGGCTCGATCACTTTTGCCAATGCGATGCCCAGGTCTGAGGAAGGCTGGATCCGGAGCAGTGTCAACAACACGGACTGGGCCATTTCTGCTGCGAGTCCGGCCTCGAAGATCCTCAGTGGATCCATGCTGTATTCGGGTTCGACGAGGTCGACCACGACTGCTTCGGTGACGGCGCGTGCCCAGTTGGCGTACTCGCCGAGATCGCTTTGGTCGATGCCGATGACCTGCCCTCCGCAGTCGACGACCTGGCCGGCGATCACCTTCATGGTGACCGACTTGCCCGATCCGAGCTCACCGGTGACCGCGAAGGATCCGGACTGGTCGCGTAGGGACTTTCCGGCGACGTCGTGGTGAACCACACCGATCCGAGAGGTGGTGATGTTCAGTGCCAACAGCGGACCGCTGCCATCGCCGAGTTCGTTGCGAATGAACGGCATGTACGCCGCGAAATGCGTCGATGTGGTGATCTGCGCGAACTCGCGGACGATCTTCGATGTGGGGACGCCAGGCAACATCGCCCACCACAGGTCTTCCTGGTAGCCGACCGGCGCGACCACCTTGTATTCCTGCTGTTCGAACGCTTTCACCAATGCCTTCGCATCAGCGAGTGCACGCTCCTCGGAATCAGCTCCTACCGCGAACAACGCCGTCCAGGCAACCTCGACCTCATCGCGGTTCGTCTCGAGCAACGAGGTGTATTCGGTCAACGCGGCGGCAGCGAGGTCGAGAACACCTTGGCCGCCGGCCAACTCTCCTTCCCGCTGTTCGTACTGCTCCTTCAGGTTCTCGAGTGCGCGCTTGTTCGCTCGCATGACATCGGCACCGGCGGTTACCTTGAGCCGTACGGCGAAATCGACATCAATATCGCCGAAGTCGTCAGCGAGGGTGAAGAACTCCGAGCCGGGGAAATAGACGCCACCGGCGGGGGTGTCAGCGAGCGCGAGGAGCACTTGGTAGGAGGCCGGGTGGTCGACGATTTCGTACGGCTGGTCGACTTTCAGGACCCGACTGAACGTCGGGACCTTGCCTCGCCAACCCGAAGCCTTCTCTCGATCCGATTGGGCGCCCTCGTCGATCCGGCATGCGGTCAGGGCGGCACCTGACTTTGCTCCTGGCGTCACGGCTGCGTCGGGCAGGTCAGGGTCGACATGCAGTCCGCGCGTCATCGCGTGCTGCCACAGCCACACCATCTGAGCGGGAGTGGCAGGTTGCGGATCGAAGACACCGGGGATGTCGGCCATGATCCGGTTGGCCTGCCGGACACGGGCCCGGATCTCGTCATCGTCAAGTGCGGTCCGCGGCAGCCCGATGTAGTCGGAGAGTGTGGTCCAGGCCGAATGAGCGGCGGCCTTGACCTGATCGACGACCTTGGGTGTGGTCAGCGGAATGCTCAGCCAGTAGATCCTCTGCCCCGGGCGGTATAGCTCGATCGAGTCGAGAGTCGCTTCGCATTCGGTTGCCCAGTCCGGGTGTGCATCGAGATCGACGCCTTCGGTCATTCGGGAAACGATGGCTTCGGCGCTCAACGATGCTGCGATGCCCATCAACAGTGACTCGCCCGGAAGGGCGCGGACGAGCATCGTGTGCAGGGTACGAGCAGTGCGCTTGTCCACATCGGGGCGGTAACCGTAGTCGATGCCCGTGAGCACGTAGTCCGCCCAGACAACGCCGGACTTCGTCCACCGGATGTTCGCGGCCATTGACAGTGTCGGCTGTTCCATAGTGGCGGTGCTTTCTACTCGGAGGTGCCTGCAGCAGCCAGAGCGAGGAGTTCCTTGACGCTCGATCGGCCGGCGCGATGGGTGGGCCCGCTTGCCGGTGTGGGCACCGGAGCGGAGGTCTGCGGTCGTGGTGCGACAGGTTCCGCCGATGCGGTTTCGGTGACCTCGGCGGTGGCGATGTGCACGGCCTGCGGGACGACCGTGGCGCTGAGTTCGGCGGCCGTGGGGTCGGCAGTGATGTAGCCACTCGGACGCACGAGGTGGGGTGGCCGGATGGTCACCCGGCGGCCGTTGATCTGGATCTTGGCACCGGCCGGCGCGAAGGCTGCGGCGCAGATTCCCTGTGCCACTGAGGCGGGGCTCCGGCCGGCAAACCGGACTTTGCCGACGACAAAGACGGTGCCCAGTGACCAGAAGGCGAAGAATCCGACGTTCCAGGAAATGCTGTCCCGAAGCCACAGTGGATGCAGGAGCCACAGGAGCGCACCGACGATTGCGCCGCTGACGGCTTGCGGAACGGTGTAGGGACCGAACGGCAGCTTCTTTCCGTCAGGTGTACGCCCGATCAGCTGCGGCACCTTGCGAGCGCGGGTGAAGTTCTTGATGACTTCCCCGGTGGTGCGATCGTCACTCATCGCAGCACCGGCCCACTCGTGACTTCATGCCGGCGAAGCCGCGAACCCGCTTCCGCAGTGCTAGCTACATCGAACATGGGAGCCCTCCTTGTAAGAGGTCGGTGGCGCAACGAGGTCAGTGCTGGCAAGGCATCTTTCAGCCGGTGCGAACGAGCGGAGATCACACGGGAAGGTCTAAGCCGGAAATCGGCTCGGCCACGATGTGCACCACGGCGGGAGCGCTCTCCAACTCCTCACCTGTCGAGTCCTTCAGGACGTCCATGTTGAAGACGACCCACAGTGCTGCACCGCCGATGAGCGCGGAAGTGATGAGCCGGGCAACTGTGAATGAGGCCATCAGATTCTTGAGAAGGAAGAACAAAACGAGGCAGCCGGCGGCCGACTGGAGGAGCAGCTTGCCGTTGCTGGTGAACTCCTGCGCCTTGTCGAAAAGCCCTGCGGCGAGGACCGCGTTGTTGGGATCGGTGGTTGCGAGCGCAATGGACATGATGGGTTACCTTCCGGATGAATGAGGATCGGTTCCTGACGGGGAAAAAAGCGGCACGTCGCCGGCAGTCGGCACCGAAAGTGCGGGGGTCTGTCCTGAATCAGGCGATGCGGACTCCGGGGCACCGGCACTTGGTGTGGTCGAGCTCGGTGCGGTCGTTGACGAGGATGGTGTTCGGGGTGCCGCCGGCGGGTACAACGGCGTTGCGTCAATTGCGCTGACCTCCCACCGGCCGCCGCGGGAGGTCATCGTCAGCGCGTACTGCCCACTGACCGAATCGACCTCGGCGACTTTCTGCGCTGCCGTCACCAGGAGGCGCACAACATCACCGTCAGGCAGCGGTGCCGATGCACTGGCAGCACTCAGGTCTTCCGACGAATAGACATCGGTGATTGCCACTCTGCGATACGGCGCCGGAACAATCGGGGCGATCGAAACCCCCGGCGTGAGATAGCGCGCTACTTCCCCGTTGCCGGTCAACATCGCGGACAGGAACTCGTGCGCGGACGTGGCGATGGGATGGTTGGCGACCCGGTACTTGTAGCCGAGCTTGACGTCGATCGAGGTCGACGGTTCAGCTACTTCGGCGGGGAGTGCGGCGGCCCTCACGCCCGCTTCGGTGACCACAACCGGCACCTGAAAGTAGCGACGAACTGTGGCCGCATTCGCGTCCGAGGCGGCTCGAACTGACACCGAGATCGTCACCGCGTATGTCCGTGACTTCTGCTCGTAGTCGATCGACGCGACGGCCGGATCAGTCGCGGCAAACAACGGCGCGGTCGGAAGGCTGGGGCTTCCCGAGACGAAATGATCGAGTTCTTGTTCATTCCCACGCGATGCCTGGAGCCAGGCAACGACGAACTGCCGAGCAAGATCTTCGGCTTTCGCTTGACCGATTGTGTCGACGTCTGCGGTGTCCTTGGTGGCGTTGTCGGTGAGGTTCGGGGTGGGCGAGGATCCGAAGACGACGAGGATCAGGGCAACTATTCCGGCGCCGAGTGCGGCAAGGATTCCTGCCTTGAGAAGTCGGGTGGTCCACACCTGCCGAAGGCCCCACTGTGCACGCACCGCGCGCGCCAACTCCTCGGCTTCGGCGACAACGGAGTCGACGCTATTTTCAGTCGCGGGATCGGTCTTGCTCTTGGGGCTGCGGCCGAAGTTGTTGATTTTCGCGAGGTCGATTTTCATCGGATGCCGGCTTCTGTCGTCGGGTCGGACGTTCTGCAATCGGGGACGGAATCCGCGATGTCGAATGCGGACGCCCGCGACAGCGCGGCGCGCGCGGCTGGCGCTTCGACGAACACCAACAGCCACAGCGAAGTGTTCGCCTCTTCATCGAGAGGGTTCACCGCCAGGGCTGCCGCGACTCGACGGATCTCCTCGGTGACGGCGTGCACGTAGCCGAGATCGTGCAGCTGGGCTTGCAGCGAGTTGTCGAGCTCGTGCATCCGGTCCTCCTGGCGACTGGGGTGTGGAAGAGCGCCACACAGAAAAAGTGGGCTTCTACTTGGAGGAAGATCCGGGTCCGGGGGCTTGAGTGACATCGTTCGCGAAACTTTCTTGAAGTTTTTCTGCAGTCACCAAGGGGTTATTGCCTCAGCCGAAAGAGCGCACGTGAGGGGCACTCCCTGGCCCACCGCCGCACAGCCGGAACCTTCACGGCAACAACGCCCTGGCAATAACGACAGCCCCTCCGGCAACAACAAACACGCAGGTCAGAGGCAATATCCGGTTGCTGTACTGGGCGCGAGACCACCTCGCCCGCGCCCAGAGGAGACCGATCGTGGAAACGTCCACCCACGCACCCACCGCCATCACAGCGTCATCGGCAACGCCGGTTCGCAGCACCGCGCAGAGCAATCTGTACAGCCGCTTGAACACCGAGTGGATGTACCTCTGCGCTCGCCCCGCCGCCGAAGTCTTGACGTGGTCGGTGAGCCGGGCCGCGCTCCGTGACGTCGCGGATCTCAACGATCTCGCCGCGGCGCACCGCCGAGATCGTGATGGTGTGCTTCTGGCGCTGCTGAGACTGCATCAGGAAGGAAGCGCCCTTGCCGGGCGAGCGCTACTGCAGCTGATGCTCGGCAAGCTCATCTCCCTGACGCGCCACGCACGGGTCAGTGGGCACGATCGGTATTACGCGTGCGATGAGAGAGCGGCCTCCACTGTGGCCACGTTTATGTCACTGATCGCCACCTACAGGCCCTCCGGTGAGAACGTCTACGCGGCGCTCTTCCTGCACACGCTGAAGAAGATCACGTGCGAGGAAACCTTCACCCAGGAGATCCCCGCCTCCGATGTCATGGACGAGTCCGACAGTGCTGAGAACGAGCCGGAAGCGGATATCTCTGCTCCGGCTCTGCTCTCCTGGGCGGTCGAAAAGAAGGTCATCAACGACCTCGATCGCACCCTGATTCAGCGGGCATACCTCGAGCAGACCGATTGCGACCTGGCCGTGATTGCCGCGGAGATTGGGATGACTCCGGCAGCGCTTCGCCAGCGGCTCTACCGCGCGGTCACACGCATTCGCAAAAGTGTCGTCGCCTCCAACCCGCCGACTCCTCGACCCCGGTTTGCACGTGGTCGTCGTCGGACTGCAACGACTACTGCGGTGATCTGATGATCCGTAGTCTCGCGCCTCTGTTCACCGTCATGGTCTTCATCGCGGCGGCGTTTCTTCTGACCGAAACGTCCTTGCTCCTCGAAGCGACGCGAGGATTCGATGCTGCACTCACCCGCCCCGCAATCGCTCGTCCCGGACTGCTCGCCGAGTCCTCGCATGTGATGAGCAGAGTCGCTCTCACTGTCGCTGACTTTCTGCCCCGCGACATCACCACTCATATCGACAGCGGTCGGGTCATCGTGCCGGCGCTGTATCGCTGACGAAGAGAGAACACTCATGACAAACCTTCACGCACCATCATCTGAGGACGGTCGCGCCAACGACAGCGGCCGGGTTGCCCTGCTCGTCGCCTCCTTGCTCGCTGCACTCCTCGCCTCGCTCATCGCGGTTGTGTCGCCAAGTCAGGCCGGGGCGGCGCCGGCATCATCGGGCTGCCCGGCAGTGGAAGTGGTGATGATGCCGGGAACGTTCGAGACGGACTCGACCGCCAATCCCGACGTCGCGAAGGGTCTGCTCAAGCAGGTCACCGATCCTCTTTCCCAGCTGTTCGGTAGCTCCATCAAGATCACCTATCCGGCGTACGAAGCGTCCGCCTTCAACAAGGGCAAGACCTATGGCATCAGTAAGGCATCTGGCATCGCGGCCGGCGCGCGCGTGATGCAGACTCGTGCAACGCAATGCCCGAACACTCTGTTCGCACTCGGCGGCTACAGCCAGGGTGCGGACGTGGCCGGCGACTTGGCGTGGTTGATCGGCCACGACAAGGGTCCGATCCCGGCAGAGAAGTTGATCGCTGTCGGTCTTGTTGCTGACCCACGGCAGAGTTCGAATGGCGACAACACTCTCGTCGGTCCTCCCGTCGACGGTGTTGGGATCGCGGGGGCCAGGCCGGGCGGGTTCGGAAAGACTGCTGCAGTCACGCGTTCGTACTGCGCCCCCGACGACCTCTACTGCTCGACCAACGCCGGCAAGGATGGATTGCTCGCCGGACTTGGACGGGTGCTTGCGCAGCCTCCGACTGCTTCCGGTCCGCAGCAGAGCGATGGATTTCAGCCCACCACCGCGGGTCTGCAGAACGCCTTGGTGTCCGACTACTCGAAGGTCGATCTTCCGGGATTGGCCGGCAACATCGAGACCCTCCAGCAACAGCTGCAGTCCGGCGCTCCGGACCTGAAGAGCATGGAATCGGCGGCGACAGATGTTGCCAACACCCTTGTTCCGGTGGTCGATACGACCAGCTGGGTTACCCAGAATCCGGCTGTGGAACAGACGCTCAAGACCGCGGACGCGTCGACTCCCGAATACGCCGCCGGCCAGCTCGTCGACAAGGTCAAAGGCATCGACCTTACGAGTGCATTTCAGGCCGCGGACACCATCGCGCGGACGGTTCAGAATGCCTCCACGCCGGATCAGGTGCAGCAGCTGCAGACATCGGTGGATACCTTGTCCACTCAGGTCTCCCCCTTGGCCGCTACTCCGGCTGATGGTCTGTCACTCGCGGCGGACGCACTTTCGATCATCAAGCCGAGCGTGCTCATCAACCAGGTCACGCACATCGGGACGAACGCATTCGACCTCGCCAACAACATCCCTGCAGTCCTCGACATCGTGTTCAACCGGATCCCGCACATTGTTCTCGATCCGGGTCTCGATCCGATGGCCAAGGTCAAGGCTGTCCACGCCGAATTCGACCGGATCAATGTCCTGTTCGAGCCACTCATCACGCTCGCCGCCGGGCTCGACTACAAGACCGCGGCGGCCCTGATCGCGATGATTCCCGACCCATCCGGCGCCGCACAGATCATCTCGATGATCGTCGGCGTCGTCGGGAATCTCGACATCATTGGTCTGGCGAACACCGCTGGCGAACTCCAAAAACAGCTCTGGCACGCCATCGAAACCGGCGACATCATCGGAGCCGGCCTCGGCGCACTCCCCCACATCCTCGACTTCGCGAAGATCGCGGTGGGCACACTCAGCGGTGGCCAGAAGACCGACGCGTCCAAGCTCGGTTCGGTGTCGGCGTCCACGACGACCGGACAGCAGATCATGCAGCAGTCACAGGCTGGGGACCTTGGAAAGCTCGCCTCGAGCCTCACCGCCCTGGCAGGCTCTGACGGTGCAAACGCCCTTTCCCAGATCGGTGCTGAAGGGGTGAAGTTCGCCTCATTCATCGGGTCCGGAACTCACCAGAACTACGGGGAGCTCGTCGTCGATTCATCAGGCACTACGGCTGTCCGTGGCCATGAGAAAGTACCCACTGGTGGCCAGGTCGAGGTCCCCACTGGTGGCCAGATAAAAGTCCCCACCCCGTGTTCGTCGTGTCGATCAGGAACTTGTGGCCCGAGCGGTGACGGTGAAGGTGCCAACCACACACCGCACCACCCGGGGAGTTCCATTGAAGTCTGCGAGGGACCGTATGGTTATGCGGGTGATCGTCAAGAGGCCGCGTCCCCGTCGAGGCG
>NZ_WXYH01000051.1:0-15607 GCF_009872365.1 Rhodococcus sp. T7 | reverse complement strand
CCAACTCGGCAGCAACCAGATCGAGGACCACGCAATCAGTATCGTCCATCTGTCAAGCATGTGCCGTTGCAGTACTAATCGCCTTCGGCGATGTCTTCGCCCGCTTCTTCACGGCGCGACGGTCGGCGTCCGGGAACAGCTTCGGGGCGGCGTCGACGGAGGAGAGGAGCGAGACGAGTGCGGCGGTGCGCGGGGTGGGGGTGACCCCGTCGAGGAGTGCGGCACTCAGTTCGTTCCGGACCGGGCGTTCGTGGCTTCCGTCGACCTCGGGCCACCGGGTGGTGGGGAAGATGCCGAGCACCTTGCCCTTCTCCTCGCGGACGCATCCCGCGTCGACGATGCGCGTAGCGAGTTCTTCGCGCAGGTTCTCGGTGAGCTTCTCGATCGCGGCTTCCGGTTTCAGCGGCTTGGACGTGCCGATGAGTTGGACGTGCCGATGAGTTGGACGTGCCGATGAGATCGACTGCCCGGCCGAGCAGCGGATCCTGGGGCCTCGCGCCGTCCCGGACACGACAGGGCGGACTTCGCCGCGAAGTCCGGTGTCCGTTCAGCCGCCCCGGGGAATGTTTGCCGGTTACCGTGAAGGGGGAATGTTTCCGGGTATCAGCGGACGGTTGTCGGGCACCGCAGTCAAGCACGAGGAGCGGCTATGAGCGCGATCGGACACTGTCGGGCACTCCTGGCGGTCGCCGTCATTGCCTCGTCTGCCATGTTCGGTCAGGTGGCGACGGCATCTGCGGACGTGTGGCGGGCCCTTCCCGCCGACAAGCCGGCCTCGGCGGACGGCTCCGTCCTCGACCACGTCGAGGAGATCAACGGCCGTCAGCTGAATATGTTCGTCTACTCGGCGGCGATGGATAAGGTGATCCTCCTCGAGGTCATCCGCCCCGCCGACACGAGCGTGCCCCGGCCGACCCTGTACCTGCTCAACGGTGCCGGTGGCGGCGAGGATTCGGCGACGTGGCAGGCGCGGACGGACGTGGTCAGCTTCTTCGCCGACAAGAACGTCAACGTCGTCACCCCCGTCGGCGGCGCCTACAGCTACTACACCGACTGGCAGAAACCCGATCCCGTCCTCGGCGTCAACAAATGGACCACGTTCCTCACGGAGGAGCTTCCCCCGATCGTCGACGCAACGCTCGGAACGACCGGCGACAATGCCATCGCGGGACTGTCGATGTCGGGCACGTCCGTCCTGGGCCTGGCCGAGGCGGCGCCCTCGCTGTACCGGGCGGTCGGCGCGTTCAGCGGGTGTGCCGAGACGAGTACCCAGCCGGGCCGCGACTACGTCACGTTCGTCGTGAGCGTCCGCGGCGGCGACGTCGAGAACATGTGGGGACCGTACGACGATCCGGATTGGGTGGCCAACGACCCCGTCATCAATGCCGAGAAGCTGCGCGGAATCGACTTGTACATCAGCAATGCCACCGGACTGCCCGGCGTCCACGAGAACCTCAACGGCCCGGACATCAACGGAGATGTGGGCGTGCTGGCCAATCAGGTGATCGTGGGCGGCATCATCGAGGCCGGAACGAACGAGTGCACCCACCGGTTGGCCGACCGGCTGAACTCGCTGGGAATCCCCGCGACGTACGACTTCCGGCCCACCGGCACCCACTCGTGGGGCTACTGGCAGGACGACCTGCACAACTCGTGGCCCATGATCGCCGGTTCCCTGGGCCTCTGACCGGCACACCGCACAACTCCGTCCGGACGGTGCCCCGGACACCCGACGTCGCATAGGGTGTTTCGGGTCACAGGACGACGAGAGGACGTACATCGATGAGCTCCCCGGGAACTGCGCCTTCGAGCGCGAACCATGGCCAGAGCTACGCCGAGGTCTACCGCCGGAGCGCCGACAGTCCCGAGGAGTTCTGGCTGGCCGCCGCCGGTGCCATCGAATGGGAGACGCCGCCGACGCGGGCGCTCGACGATTCCGCCGCCCCGATGTACCGGTGGTTCCCGGACGCGTCGCTGAACACCTGCTTCAACGCCCTGGACCGGCACGTGCGCGACGGCAACGGAGACCGGGCGGCGTTGATCTACGACTCGGCGATGGTCCCCGCCGCGTCCCGCACCTACACCTACGCAGAACTTCTCGACGAGGTGTCCCGGTTCGCCGGCGTCCTGAAGGAGCAGGGCGTGGTAGCCGGGGACCGGGTGATCGTCTACATGCCGATGATCCCCGAAGCGGCGATCGCGATGCTCGCCTGCGCCCGCATCGGTGCCGTGCACTCCGTGGTCTTCGGGGGCTTCGCCGCGAAAGAACTCGCGACCCGCATCGACGACGCCGGACCGGTGGTCCTGGTGACGGCGTCGGGCGGCCTCGAGCCGGGGCGCACCGTCGAATACCTCCCGATGGTGGCGAAGGCGCTGGAGTTGTCCGCCACCCCTCCGCACACGGTGATCGTCAAGGACCGGGAGCAGGTCCCCGGTTCGGCCGCCGATTACCAGGGCGGCGAGGCGGCGTGGTTCGACTGGGACGCACTGGCGGCGGATGCCGCACCCGCGGAGCCGGTTCCGGTGGCCGCGACCGACCCACTGTACATCCTGTACACGTCGGGCACCACCGGGAAGCCGAAGGGCGTGATCCGCGACAACGGCGGGCACGCCGTCGCGCTGACGTGGTCGATGCGCAACATCTACGACATCGGGCCGGGCGACGTGTGGTGGACCGCGTCCGACGTCGGCTGGGTGGTCGGCCACTCGTACATCGTCTACGGGCCGCTCCTCGCCGGTGCCACGTCCGTGCTCTACGAGGGCAAGCCGGTCGGGACCCCGGACGCGGGGGCGTTCTGGCGGGTGATCTCCGATCACGGGGTGTCTGCCCTGTTCACGGCGCCGACCGCGATCCGCGCGGTGCGCAAGGCCGATCCCGACGCGAAGGAGATCGAGAAGTACGACATCTCCTCACTGAAGACGCTGTTCGCGGCGGGCGAGCGCCTCGACCCCGACACGTACGTGTGGGCCACCCGCGTCCTCGACCGTCCCGTCGTCGACCACTGGTGGCAGACCGAGACGGGCTGGGCGATCTGTTCCAACCTGCGCGGGCTCGAACCGATGCCGCTGAAGGCCGGCTCCCCCACCGTCCCGGTCCCCGGGTACCGGGTTCGGGTCGTCGACGGGCACGGGAACCTGGTTCCGGCGGGCGCCGAGGGCAACATCGTTATCGGCCTGCCCCTGCCTCCGGGCACCCTGGCCGGGTTGTGGCGCGACCCGGAGCGGTACGTGAAGTCGTACCTCGCCACGTTCGAGGGCTACTACCTGACCGGCGACTCGGGGTACATCGACGAGGACGGGTACGTGTTCGTCCTGGGACGCAGCGACGACGTCATCAACGTTGCCGGACATCGGCTTTCGACCGGCAGTATGGAGGCCGTCGTCGCGGGACACTCCGCGGTGGCCGAGTGCGCGGTGGTCGGGATCCGCGACGAACTCAAGGGCCAGCGGCCCAGCGGCTACGTGGTGCTCAAGGCCGGCGTCGACATCGACCCCGAGACCCTCCGCACCGAACTGGTCGCGATGGTGCGCGAGCAGATCGGGGCCGTCGCCACGTTCCGCGACGTGACGGTCGTGCAGGCGCTGCCCAAGACCCGCTCCGGCAAGATCCTGCGCAAGACGATGCGGCAGATCGCCGACCACGAGGAGTACACGGTGCCCTCCACCATCGAGGACGTCGCCGTCCTCGACGCGCTGAAGAAGCAGTTGGGCGGCTGACCGTCAGACCCGGACGGCCGCGTCGAGCGCCTGATCCACCAGCGCCTCGACGCGGTCCGCTTCGAGGGGGTCGAGGTCGAACAGGATGCGGTAGATGATCGGCGCCACCACGTGGTCGATCACGTGCTCGACCGCGACGTGAACACTCGTGCCGAGCGGCTCCCCGCGTCCGACGATCGTCTCGATCTGGGTGCGGCAGAACGTCGCGCACTTGAGCGGATTGGTGTCGCCGCTCATCACGACGTCGCGCAGTGCCGCCCGCCCCACCGGCGAGGACATCTCCTCGAGGTACTCCTGCGCCCAGGCGACGAGGTCGCCTCGCACGCTGCCGGTTTCGCGCGGCGGCGCGTCGGGACGCAGTCGCTCGATCGCGACGTCCGCGAACACCTCGTTGATGTCGCCCCAACGCCGGTAGATGGTCGACGGGGTGATCCCGGCGTCGGCGGCGATCATCGGGACAGTGATGTCTGCTCGGTCGCGCTCGTCGAGGAGCTTGCGGGTGGACGCGTGCACCGCCTGCTGGATGCGGGCGCTGCGCCCTCCGGGGCGTGGACCTGGAGCCGGACTCATGACCCCATGCTAACGCAAAGATGTTGCATTAAGAATGGCTGCGGCGTAGCGTCCGTTAACGCAAACCTTTTGCTTTAACGTTCTCCGGGAGTACGCCCATGCCGACCCTTGCACCCGAAGCACCACCGGCCTCTCGACCCGCACTGCGCCGCGGCGCCGCCTTCACGCTGGTCGCGGTCGTGATCGCCACCCTGCTCGGCGCGTCCGCCGCCCCGACACCGCTGTACGAGCTGTACCAGTCGAACTGGGGTTTCTCCTCGCTGCAGTCGACGCTCGTCTTCGGCATCTACGCCCTGAGCCTGCTGCTGGCGCTGCTCACCGCGGGGTCGCTGTCGGACTATGTCGGCCGGCGGCCGGTGCTGATCACGGCGCTCGTGTTCGAGGCGGTCTCGATGATCATGTTCGCGACCGCCGGAGGTATCGGACTCCTGCTGCTCGCCCGGGTGGTGCAGGGTTTCGCGACCGGCGCCGCGATCAGCGCCCTCGGTTCCACCCTGCTCGACCTCGAGCGCACACCGGGCCGTGGCGCCACCGTCAACAGCATGGCGCCCACCGCCGGTCTCGCGCTGGGCGCCATCGGATCCAGCCTGATCAGCGAGCACCTTCCCCGGCCCACCAGCACGGTGTTCCTGGTGTTCCTCGCGCTGTTCGTGATCGAGATCCTCGGCATCTGGGCCGCACCCGAGACGGCGGTCCGGCAGAAGGGTGCGCTGGCGTCGATGTGGCCGGCGCTCGCGGTCCCGTCCACCGCGCGGAGAATGCTCGTCGCCACAGGCCCCTGCCTGATCGCCGTGTGGGCGCTCGGCGGCTTCTACCTGTCGCTCGGACCGTCACTCGCCCGCCACGCGCTCGACGTGCACACGTCGCTGATCGGCGCAATCATGGTCGCGACGCTCACCGGGACCGGCGCACTCGCGGTGTTCCTGCTGCGCAACGTCGCGGCACGGCACATCCTCGTCGTCGGAGCGTCGGCCCTCGTCGCCGGCGTCGCCGTCACCCTCGTCGGTGCCGAAACATCCTCGGCGCCCTTGATCCTCGCGGGAACCGCGGTGGCGGGCATCGGATTCGGCGCCGGCTTCCAGGGCACCATCCGCACTGTCATGCCGCTCGCCGAACCGCACGAGCGGGCGGGACTGCTGTCGAGCATCTACGTGATCGCCTACCTCGCCAACAGCGTTCCGGCACTGGTCGCCGGATATCTCGTCGGGCAGGTCGGGCTCGTCGACACCACCCGCATCTACGGCGGACTCGTCATCGTCCTCGCCGCGGCGGCCCTCGTGCGCCGTGCACCCGTGAGTACTTGTTAACCGCCCGCGGTTGACAAGTACTCACGGGGTCTTGATCTCGCCGTACCGGGCCAGGGCTTCCTGCCGTTCGTGGGCGTGGTCGACGATCGGCGGCGGATAGTCTTCGGGGCGGCCGTCTTTCAGGGTGTGGACGGCCTTTCCTGAGATGCCGCGCAGTTCGGGCACCCACCGCCGCACGTATTCGCCGTCGGGGTCGAACTTCTCGCCCTGCGTCGTCGGGTTGAACACCCGGAAGTACGGCGACGCGTCCGTCCCCGACCCCGCCGTCCACTGCCAGCCGTGCTGGTTGTTCGCCAGATCGCCGTCGACGAGCTGGTTCATGAAATAGCGGGCGCCCCGCCACCACGGCAGGTGCAGATCCTTGACGAAGAACGACGCGACGATCATCCGCACCCGGTTGTGCATCCAGCCTTCGGCTTTCAGCTGACGCATTCCGGCGTCGACGATCGGGAACCCCGTCCGGCCCTCGCACCACGCCGTGTACGCCTCCTCGGCGTCGGGCCCGCTGTCGTAGCGGATGTGGTCGAAGCGGCGGTCGTAGTTTTCTCGTGCGCTGTCGGGTCGCTGGAAGAGGATGTCGGCGTAGAAGTCCCGCCACGCGAGCTGCCGCCGGTACTGTTCGGCGCTCTTGCTGCGGCGGCGGGCGAGATCGCGGAGCATCGTCCGCGGATGAATGTTTCCGTACTTCAGGTACACCGACATCCGGCTGGTCGCGTCGAGCCCGGGACGATCCCGCGCGTCCTCGTACCCGGCGAGGTCGTCCTCGCAGAACTCCGCCCACCGTTCCAGTGCCGCCGCCTCACCCGCGGCGCACCCGTCGGATTCGGGTTCGGGGACCTGCACCCGCCGCGTCTTCACGTCGTCCGGGTCCATCCACTCCACCGTCCCCGGACCGGTGTCGATCGGAGCCCGCCACCCGTGCTCGAGCCATTGCCGGAAGTACGGGGTGAACACGCGGTACGGCTCCCCGTCCGTCTTGGTCACCCGGCCGGGCGCCACGGCGTACGGCGAACCGGTGGCCACCAGGTCGACGTGCTCGGCGACGGCGGCATCCCGCTCGCGGCCGTATGGTCCGTAGTCGGCGCTGACGTGCACCTCTTCCGCCGAAACCTTCTTCGCCACCCGCGGAACCACGTCGACGGGATCGCCCTTCACCACCAGCAACCGGCCGTCGAGACTGTCGTCGAGCGCGGCGAGACTGCGGAACAGGAAGTCCCGTCGAGCACCGCCCGACGTCTTCAGCAACCGGTCGTCGAGGACGAACAGGCCGAGCGCACGCACCCCCGACTCGGCGACCGTGTGGAGCGTCGGCAGGTCGCCGAGCCGGAGGTCGCGGCGGAACCAGACGAGTGCGGTGTCCATGTCTGCCACGGTAACGAAATGCGGGCCGCTCAGTTGGTGGAGCGAGCCGAAGACAGCACCGACAGGTACGGGGCGTCGATGTCGTAGTGCATGAACGCCGACAGCGCCGCGCGGGCGAACGTCCGCTGCACCGCCCACTGCCTGCCGGGCTTCGTCCGCGCGGTGATCCGCAGCGTCACCGATTCCGCGGTCACCGAGTTCACGCCCAGCAGTTCCGGGGGTTCGAGCACGTCCGCCGCGATCGCGTCGCCCTTGGCCGCCTCCGTGACGGCCTCCAGCGCCACCTCGCACGCCCGTTGCACGTTGGCGGCGTGCGCGATCGGCAGATCGACCACCGCGACCGCGTACCCCTGGCTCATGTTGCCGACCCGCACGATCTCACCGTTGCGGCAGTACCAGAGGGTGCCGTTGACGTCGCGGATCGTGGTGACCCGCAGACCCACCGTCTCGACCGTTCCCACGGCCTCCCCGAGGTCGACGACGTCGCCGACCCCGTACTGGTCCTCGAGGAGCATGAAGATGCCCGACAGGAAGTCCCGGACGAGATTCTGCGCACCGAAACCGAGTGCGACACCGATCACACCGGCGGACGCGATGAACGGCGCGACGTTGACGCCGACGACGGCGAGCACCTGCAGCACCACCCAGATGAGCACCACGATCGACACCGTCGACTTGAGCACCGACCCGATCGTCCGGGCGCGTTGCGCGCGACGCTCGTTGACCATCGCCTCCTTGACACCGCGCGGGGCGCGTTCCCGCAGCGGACGGAGCATGGCCGGTTTGTCCGAGGGCTCCCGGGGACGCGTCATCCGTTCGATCATCCGGTGCAACGCGAAACGCAGCACGAGCGCCAGAACGACGTAGGCCGCGATCTCGGCCGGCCGGTGAATCAGCCAGTCACGGTTGGTTTCGGTCAGTTCAAAGGCCTGCAGCGAAGGAAACATCCCCAACGAGTGTACGGACGAGACACGCTCCGACAACTGCCATCCGCACGCTCCGCCGGTCGCGTCACGGCACAATGCAGGGGTGACCGTCACAGACTCAGCCAGTGTCCTCGTGGTCGACGACGACGAGGACGTGCGGACGTCCCTCGAACGCGGCCTGCGCCTGTCCGGATTCACCGTCCTCACGGCCGTGGACGGCGCCGACGCACTGCGGGTGGTCAGTGAGCAACGCCCGGACGCGATGGTGCTCGACATGAACATGCCGGTCATCGACGGCACCGGTGTGGTGACCGCGCTGCGCGCCATGAGCAACGACATCCCGATCTGTGTGCTCAGCGCCCGTGACACCGTCGACGACCGCATCTCCGGCCTGGAGTCGGGCGCCGACGACTACCTGGTCAAGCCGTTCGTCCTCGCCGAACTGATCGCGCGGATCCGGGCGATGCTGCGCCGGCACGGAACGACCACCGCCGCGCCCGCCGACTCGCCCGCGACGCCGCCGATAAGGATCGGTGCCCTCGAGATCCGCATGTCCGCACGCCGCGTCTTCATGGCAGGCGAGGAGGTGACGCTGACCAAGCGGGAATTCGAACTGCTCGAGGTCCTCGCCCGCAACGTCGGCATCGTGCTCAGCCGGGAGCGGCTCCTCGAACTGGTGTGGGGGTACGACTTCGTCGCCGACACCAACGTGGTCGACGTCTTCGTCGGGTACCTGCGGCGCAAGTTCGAGGTCGGAGGTCAGCCGCGGATCCTGCACACGGTCCGCGGAGTGGGGTTCGTGCTGCGGGAACCGTCGTGAAACGGTCGTTCTCCCTCCGGACCCGCGTGGCCGCCGCGACGGCCCTGGGCGCGACGATCATCGTCGTCGCGCTCGGAATCCTGGTGTCGCTGGCGATCAACCGCAACAACCTGTCGCAACTCGACCGGCGGCTGGAGACGGCGTCCGACGTACTCGTTCCCAATGCGGCCACCGCCGGGCTGTTCCTCGGCGCGCTGGGCGACAAGGGTGCGTTCGCCATCACGATCCGCTCGGCCGACGGCGACACCGTGCTCGTCAGCACCCCCACCCAGCTGCCCGAACTCGACCCCGGCACGCAGACCGTCGAGGTGGGCGACACGAAGTACCGGGCGTACACCGCGACCGTTCCTCTCCTCGGCACCCGGATCTCCCTCGCCGTGCCGTACGCCGAGGCGCAGGACGTGACGTCCGAGCAGCAACGGCAGGTGGCCCTCGTGGGCGTTCTCGCGGTTGCCGCGGCCAGCGGCCTCGGGTGGCTGTTCGGTGGTCGCGCGGTGCGGCCCCTGGTCGACCTGACCGGCCGCATCGTGCGCCGCGAACCGAAGCTGACACCCACATCCTCGGGAGTCCGGGAGGCCGACGAATTGGCCTCCGCCGCGGAGTCGATGCTGCGCGACGTCGCCGAGGCGCAGGACGCGACCACCGCCGCCCTCGCCACCGCCCGCGACTTCGCCGCCGTGTCCGCGCACGAACTCCGCACGCCGCTCACGGCGATGCGCACCGACCTCGAGGTCCTCACCACCCACGACCTGACACAGCCGCAGCAGAACGAGATCCTGCGCGACCTCACCCGGGCGCAGGGGCGGGTGGAGTCGACGCTGTCCGACCTCGAGCGTCTCGCCCGCGGCGAACTGTCCACCGACAAGGACTTCGTGGACTGCGATCTCGTCGACATCAGCGACCTCGCCGCGGAGGAGGCGATGCGTCACAATCCGGGCCTGCAGGTGACCGTCGACGCGGCCCCGGTGACGGTCCGCGGCATGCCCGGCGGGCTGCGCCTCACCCTGGACAACGCCATCAAGAACGCGGTCCGGCACGGCGGCGCCACCGCGGTGACGATCACGCTGAGAGCGGCCGACGGCATCACCACCGTCGTCGTCGACGACAACGGTTCCGGGGTACCCGAGGCCGAGCGGGCAGTGGTGTTCGAACGGTTCCACCGCGGTTCGAACGCGACGAAGAGCGGGTCGGGCCTCGGCCTCGCGCTCGTCGCCCAGCAGGCGGCAATACACAACGGCACCGCACGTTTCGAGGTCAGCCCGCTCGGCGGCGCACGGCTCGTCGTGGAACTGCACACCGACACGACCCGGAAAGCGGAAAGCCCCGCCTCACCCTGAGGTGATGCGGGGCCTTCGGACCGTGGAGACTATTCCTTCACGTCCAGCAGGTCGATCATGAACACCAGCGTCTTGCCGGACAGCTGATGTCCGGCGCCGGCGGGACCGTAGGCGAGCTCCGGCGGGATGGTGAGCTGACGACGTCCGCCCACCTTCATGCCGGGGATGCCGTCCTGCCAGCCCTTGATGAGGCCGCGTAGCGGGAACTGGATGGACTCGCCGCGGCTCCAGGAGGAGTCGAACTCCTCGCCGGACTCGAACTCGACGCCGACGTAGTGCACCTCGACGGTGCCACCGGGGACGGCTTCGGCGCCGTCTCCGACCACCACGTCCTTGACGACCAGGTCGGTCGGGGCGGGTCCCTCTTGGAACTCGATCTCGGGCTTGGTCATGTGTCCTCCTCGATGAGGGCTCTATGGTTCGGCACAGGTGTTCGCGATCAGCGACCTGTGACGTCCTTGTAGTCACGCTCGGTGTAACCGGTGTAGATCTGGCGCGGACGGCCGATCTTCGTAGCGGGATCTTCGTGCATCTCGCGCCAGTGTGCAATCCACCCGGGCAAGCGGCCCATGGCGAACAGAACGGTGAACATGCGCGTGGGGAAGCCCATCGCGCGGTAGATCAGACCCGTGTAGAAGTCGACGTTCGGGTACAGCTTGCGCTCGACGAAGTAGTCGTCGGTCAGCGCCGCCTCTTCGAGGGCCATCGCGATGTCGAGCAGTTCGTCGTCGCCGCCGAGCTTGTCGAGGATGGTGTGCGCCGTCTGCTTGACGATCGCCGCGCGCGGGTCGTAATTGCGGTAGACGCGGTGCCCGAAGCCCATGAGCTTCACGCCGTCTTCCTTGTTCTTGACCTTGCGGACGAAGTCGCCTGCGTTGCTGCCGCTGGCCTTGATCTCGTCGAGCATCTCCAGCACGGCCTGGTTGGCGCCGCCGTGCAGCGGACCCCAGAGTGCGTTGATGCCACCGGAAATCGAGGTGAACAGGTTGGCGTCGGAGGAGCCGACCAGGCGGACCGTCGACGTCGAGCAGTTCTGCTCGTGGTCGGCGTGCAGGATCAGCAGCATGTCGAGTGCCTTGGCGATCTCGGGATCGATCTCGTAGGGCTCCGCGGGGAAGCCGAACGTCATCCGGAGGAAGTTCTCGACGAGGTTCAGGGAGTTGTCCGGGTACAGGAACGGCTGTCCGACGGACTTCTTGTACGCGTAGGCCGCGATGGTCGGCAGCTTCGCGAGAAGACGGATGGTCGACAGTTCGACCTGTTCCGGGTCGGCCGGGTCCAGGGAGTCCTGGTAGTACGCGGACAGCGCGTTGACGGCGCTGGACAGGACCGGCATCGGGTGTGCGTTCCGGGGGAACCCGTCGAAGAACCTCTTGAGGTCCTCGTGCAGCAGGGTGTGGCGCCGGATCCGGTCGGTGAACGACTCCAGCTGCGCCGTGGTGGGCAGCTCACCGTAGATCAGCAGGTAGCTGACCTCGATGAAAGTCGACTTGCCGGCCAGCTGTTCGATCGGGTACCCGCGGTAACGGAGAATCCCGGCCTCACCGTCGATGTAGGTGATCGCGGAGCTGGTGGAGGCGGTATTGACGAAACCCGGGTCCAGGGTGGTGTACCCGGTGCTGGCGAGCAGCTTGCCCAGTTCGATACCGTCATTGCCCTCGGTTGCCCTGGCAATGGACATCGTGTGCTCACCACCAGGGTAGGTAAGCGTGGGCTTTGTGTCATTGTCAGGCACGAAGCATCCCTCTCAAGCTCAAACCAATGAGTAACAACTTCATTCAGGTAGAAACTAGTCCCACTCTGGCCTGCCTGCCGAAGGCGGGTCCGCTCAGAGGCTTTGACGCGGCTTCCCCGCGGGATGCGCGGCGACCTCGGGGAAGGGTCGCCGGACGGGTCGGGCGAGTGTCCGATTTGCCCGCACGGCGCGGGTGCGGGATCCGTGAGGACCAGTTGCCCGGAACTGGACTGGCCTCGTTACCTGCACCGATGCCGGGGACGGCGGAGAACGCACGCCGTGTCACCCGATGCGGTGAGGGGAGTACAGAGAATGGCACAAAGGCCGTCGGCCGCGACGGAAGAATCCCCGCCGGACGTATCGACCGGACCGCGACCGGTGTTACAGCGTCTCACCAAGTGGGCACCCGGTAGTCGAAATTCGAACCGCTACGACCCCAGCGCGGACATGCCCCACACACCGGTCCACTGCTGTCCCGGAGCGAGCACCAACTGATCGATTCCGGAGTTGAACGCATCCGGGGGGCACGTCATCGGTTCCAGGGCCAGCGCCCGGCCGCGGCCCGGGTACGACTTGCCCGCGTCGGGATCCGCGACGAACGCCTGCAGCCAGCCGAATTCCCGGGCCGCCCACAGGACCGTTCCGGTGCCGTCCGGTGCGCGCAGTTCGTGCCGCGACCTGCCGTCCACGTCGACGTCCAGTGCACTGAACGGGGTGTCGAGGGCCACACCCGCCAGGGTGCGGGCGCTGGTGAAGTCGTATTCGGTGCCCGCCACGGCCTGCGAACCCCCGCTGGGCAGCATGCGCTCGTCGAGCGGCAGCCGGGTGCCTGCGGACAGTCGCAGCGTGCACTCGTCGAGGGGAAAGTCGCCGGCGCGGACATAGGAGTGGAAACCCATCCCGAACGGCGCCGGGATGGCCCCGGTGTTGGTGGCGGTGTGCGTCACGGTGAGGCCGTCGTCGCCGAGTGCGTAGTCGACGGTGAGCCGCAACGGGTACGGCCACCCCTTGTGGAGGCCGACGTCGATCGACAACTCGATGCGGTCGTCGGTGTGATTTACGACACGCCAGTCCCGGCGACGGACGAATCCGTGGCTCGCGTTGCCGAACCCCGGCTCCGTGATCTCGAGCTGGTGGTCGATGCCGTCGAAGACGAACCGGCCGTCGCGGATCCGGTTGGGCCACGGCGCGAGGATCAGCCCGGCCGACAGCGGGGGCCGGGTGCCGAGGTCCCACGTCTCGGTGAGCGCCGTCGGCCCGTCCGGACCGTCCCGTTCGAGTAGCCGGAGTCCGGCGCCGGTGGCCGCGATACCGGCCCGGTAGCCGCCGCCCCGGATCTCGAATCCAGCCGTGGCAGGCCTGTCCGTCTTCGACGACTGCGATTCACCCATGCATTTCAGTGTGCACGAGATCCGCACGAGATATGTGATGGCGCACAGGAACCTAGCGCGTGACCTTGTATCGCATCAGCGCCGGGAACGCGAGCGCGGCGATCACCACGCCGATGACGACGAGGACGCCGCCACCCGCTGCGGCGACGCTCGTTCCGACCGCCGCGGCTGCTGCGCCGTGCAGGACGTCGCCGATCCGCGGACCCCCGGCGACGACGACGATGAAGACGCCCTGGAGTCGTCCGCGCATCTCGTCCGTGGCGACCTGCTGGAGCATGGTGCTGCGGAACGCGGCGGAGACCATGTCGACGGCGCCGCCGAACGCGAGGAACGCCAGAGCGATCCACAACAGCGCGGGACTGCCGTCCGGCGAGGCGAGTCCCACGACGACGCCGAAGCCGACCATCGCCAGACCCCACAGGGCGATGCACACGATCACGGCGCGGCCCTGACGCCGGACCCTCGGCAGCCAGCCGGAGAACACGCCGCCGGCCACCGCGCCGACGGACATCGCCGCGAACAGCAGGCCGAGCGCCACACCGCCGGAGGCCGGGTCGCCGAACGTGTCGTGCGCGATCTGCGGGAACAGCGCCCGCGGCATGCCGAACACCATCGCGATGATGTCGACGACGAACGACGCGAGCAGCACCTTCTGGGTGGCGAGGTAGGCGAACCCGTCGAACACCTCGCGCAGCCCGGCGCGCCGGGACTCCCCCGTCGGCGGGATGGCCGGCAGCCGGAGGACCGCCCACAGGGTGGCCAGGAGGGCGATCGAATCGACGAGATACAGCGTGGACAGCCCGACCACCGGGATCATGACCCCGGCGAGCAGCGGTCCGGCGATGGCGCCGAACTGCATGACCGTCATGTTGAGCGAGTTGGCCGCGGGCAGTTGTTCCGCCGGGATGAGCCGCGGGATGATCGCGCTGCGGGTCGGCTGGTTGACCGCGAAGAATGCCTGCTGCAGGCCCAGCAGCACGAGCACCAGCCACACGTTGTTCAGGCCGAGCGCCGCCTGCACCCAGAACAGCACCGCGGTGAGACCGAGTCCGACGGTGGTGATGGTGAGCAGTTTCCGCCGGTCCATGACGTCGGCGAGGGCGCCGCCCCACAGTCCGAACACGATCAGCGGTACCAGCGCGAAGACACCGGTCAGGCCCACGTACGCCGAGTTGCGGGTGATCTCGTACACCTGCTGCGGCACGGCGACGACGCTGAGCTGCCCGCCGATCACCGTCACGATCCCGGCCGCCCAGAGGCGCCGGTAGTCCCGGTTCTGCAGCGGCGCCGTGTCGGCGAGCAGCCGCCGCTTCCTCTTCTCGGTGACGGTGTCGGTCATTCTTCCCTTAGCTCGTTTCCCATGCTCACTATTCCCGGACGGTCACGGCTGCAGCCGCTCCACCGTCCACGCGCCGTCGGCCCGCGACGTCCGGATGCGGTTGTGCATCCGATTGGCGCGGCCCTGCCAGAACTCCACCACCGCGGGGCGGATCAGGATTCCGCCCCAGTCCGGCCGCACCGGGATGTCGACGTCGACGGGGAAACGCTCGCCCGCATGCAGCAATGCCGCGTCCAGTTCGGCCCGCGACGCGATCGGCCGCGACTGTTCGGACGCCCACGCGCCCAGACGGGATCCGCGGGGCCTGCTGTGCCAGTACTCGTCCGTGACCTCGGCACTCACCCGCTCGACCGGACCGCGGACGGTGATCTGCCGGGCGACGGGCACCCACGTGAACGTCACCGATGCGTAGGGCACCGCGTCGAGGTGGCGGCCCTTGTCCGATTCGTAGTTGGTGAAGAACAGCACGCCGTCGGCACTCAGTCCCTTGCACAGGACGGTGCGGGTGCACGGGTGACCGTGCTCGTCGACGGTGCCGAGTGTCATCGCGTTGGGTTCGGGAACCCCGGCCTCCACGGCGTCCTCGAGCCACCGGCGCATCAGGGGAAGCCAGCCGTCGCTCAGCTGGTCGGCGTCCAGATCGGCGTCGTCGTACCGTCCGTCGGCGCCCTGCTGCCCGTAGCCGACGCGCATCGCCGCGAGGTCCTTGTTCACCGGTTTCGGCTGTTCTGCATCTGGAGACACAGCCGAGAACGCTACTCCCGGGTATGCACTGATCTGCTCTCCGGTGACACCGGCTAAAGTTTTGGGGACCGAACCCGTCCCCTCGGATTGCAGCCGCGATCGTGCGATGCCCGGGGACGGCAAGTCGATTGCGCGGACGAGGGCGCCTGCCCATCCCGCATGCACGCCCAGCGCAATTGTCGAACGCCGAGACAGTGCCGCTCTGACCGGGGGCACTCGAACGAGGAGAGTCCACGAGCTATGTCAGCTAGCGCGGCAATACCGGACGATTTCGTCAGCGGGCTGGAAGGCGTGGTCGCGTTCACCAGCGACATCGCCGAACCCGACAAGGACGGCGGCGCCCTGCGCTACCGCGGCGT